>NZ_JAWRYD010000180.1:0-301 GCF_046534765.1 Burkholderia sp. SIMBA_062 | reverse complement strand
AAGTTGCATGGTCGTTTTCTTCCTTGTTCACGCCTGGGGCGCTTGATTGATGAAGCGGGTCTGGTAAAGGATGCGGCAGATTCTGCTTGATTGAAACTGATCAAAGCTGCCTACCTGCTCATAGGAAATGTATGAACGCCCCGCAACTACAGTGGGAAACCCAGCGGGTTTTCCTCGCCGTCCTTCGAACTGGCAGCCTTTCTGCCGCCGCCCGTGCGCTGGGGATTGCTCAGGCTACGGCGCGGCGCCGGATCGACGCGCTGGAGCACAGCGTCGGTACCAGCCTGTTTGTCCGCTCGCC
>NZ_JAWRYD010000061.1:0-16807 GCF_046534765.1 Burkholderia sp. SIMBA_062 | reverse complement strand
ACCTCTGCGCAGCGTTTACAACCACTCCTTCCCCAAAACAAAAATGCCGTTCAGTGGCTTAACTGAACGGCATTACCCCGCAAGGCGCTTTTTTCATGGCCGGGCCGTTCGTCAGTGGCCGCGGAACAGGTTCATGATGTCCTGCTTTTCCTGCTCGTCGACGTGCGGCACCGGTTCCTCGGTGTCCTGCACCGCCGGCGCCTGCGGCACGCCGACCGTCGATACGAAGCCGTGCCCCGGCGTGAACTCGGTGAAGTACAACTCGCCGCCGAGCGACTCGACGTCGTCCGGCATCGTCGGCTTGAACTCCGGCACGCCCTTCAACGCCGCACCCATGTATTCGATCCAGACGGGCAGCGACAGGCCGCCGCCGGTTTCGCGATCGCCGAGGCTGCGCGGGTTGTCGTAGCCGATCCACGCGATCGCCGCGAGCGTGTGCTGGTAGCCGGCGAACCACGCGTCGTGCGAGTCGTTCGTCGTACCGGTCTTGCCGGCGAGGTCGGTGCGCTTCAGTACGTTGGTACGTGCGCCCGTGCCGCGCTGCGCGACGCTCTGCAGCAGGCTGTTCGTCACGTACGCGTTGCGTGCGTCGATCGCGCGCGGCGCGTTCTGCTCGGCGATGAGCGGCTGCGCGCGGGCGACGATCGCGCCGTTCGGATCGGTCACTTCGGCGATCAGATACGGGTTCACGCGGAAGCCGCCGTTCGCGAACACCGAGTACGCGCCGGCCATCTGCAGCGGCGTGACCTGGCCCGCACCGAGCGCCATCGGCAGATAGGCCGGATGGCGGTCGGCGTCGAAGCCGAAGCGCGTGATGTACTGCTGCGCGTACTTCGTGCCGATGTGGTTCAGGATCCGGATCGACACGAGGTTGCGCGAGCGCTGCAGCGCTGTGCGCATCGACATCGGACCTTCGAAACCGCCGCCGTAGTTCTTCGGTTCCCACGGCTGGCCGCCGGTTTCGGCGGCGCTGAAATACAGCGGGCCGTCGTTGATTACCGTGGCCGGCCCGAGGCCCTTGTCGAGCGACGCCGAGTAGATGAACGGCTTGAACGACGAACCCGGTTGCCGCCACGCCTGCGTGACGTGGTTGAACTTGTTCTTGTTGTAGTCGAAGCCGCCGACGAGCGAGCGGATCGCGCCGTCTTGCGGGACGATCGAGATGAACGCGCCCTCGACCTGCGGCAACTGCGTGATCGACCACTTGCCGGCGTCGTTCTTCACGACACGGACGATCGCACCGGGGCGGATGCGGCGGTTCGGCTGCGCGTTGGCCGACAGCGCGCCCGACGCGAAGCGCAGGTTGTCGCCTTCGATCGTCGCGGTGCTGCCGTCGATGAAGGCCACGGTGATCTGGCGCGGGGTGGCCGCGGTGACGACCGCCGCGATCAGTTCGCCGTTGTCGGGATGCTCGAGCAGCGCGTCGTCGATCGCCTGTTCGCGGTCGTCGGCGCCGGCCGGCAGCTCGATGAAGCCTTCCGGCCCGCGATAGCCGTGGCGGCGCTCGTAATCCATGATGCCCTTGCGCAGCGCGGTGTACGCGACCTGCTGGTCGGCGGAATCGATCGTCGTGACGACGTTGAAGCCGCGCGTGTAGGTTTCCTCGCGGTACTGCGCATACATCATCTGCCGGACCATTTCCGCGACGTACTCGGCGTGCACGCTGAACTCGCGGCCCGCGCCCTTGACGACGAGCGGCTGCACGGCAGCCTCGTCGTACTGCTCGCGCGTGATGAAGTTCAGCTCGAGCATCCGCTGCAGGATGTATTCCTGGCGGACCTTCGCGCGCTTCGGGTTGACGACCGGGTTATACGCGGACGGCGCCTTCGGCAGCCCCGCGAGCATCGCGGCTTCCGCGAGCGTGATGTCCTTCAGGTCCTTGCCGAAATACACGCGCGCGGCGCTCGCGAAGCCGTACGCACGCTGGCCGAGATAGATCTGATTCATGTAGACCTCGAGAATCTGATCCTTCGTCAGCGCGCGCTCGATGCGGTACGCGAGCAGCATCTCGTAGATCTTGCGCGTGTAGGTCTTCTCACTCGACAGGAAGAAGTTGCGCGCGACCTGCATCGTGATCGTGCTCGCGCCCTGCGACGCATGGCCGTTCGTCAGCGCGACGAAGCCGGCGCGGGCGATGCCGGTGAGGTCGACGCCGCCGTGATCGTAGAAGCGCGCGTCCTCGATCGCGAGGATCGCCTTCTTGAGCGAGTCGGGCACGTCCTTGAAATGGACGATGTCGCGGCGTTCCTCGCCGAATTCGCCGATCAGCACGTGATCGGACGTATAGATGCGCAGCGGTACCTTCGGACGATAGTCGGTCAGCGCGTCGAGCGACGGCATGTTCGGCCACGCGACGACGAGCGCGTAGCCGAGCACGAGGCCGCCGGCCACGACGAGGGCCACGCACATCGCGGCGACGCCGATCAGGGCTTTCTGCCACCAGGGCCGTTTCTTCGGCTCGGGCGCGGGAGGCGGGGACGTAGGAGACGTGGATTGCATAGGCATACCGGAAAACAGTCCCGCGATTATAGCTGCCCGGTAAGACCGGTCCTGACGCGACGGGTGGCCGGCGGAAAGCGGCGAGTCGCGGTGCCGCCAGCATAACGTCCGCGCGGCCGCCGCGCGCCATGCCTGGCCGTCCGGCCGACTGTCGGACGCCCGCGCCGCTTTGCAGAATCAGGCATTGGAAAACGCGGCGTGGGCCGCAACGAGCGCGGGAGGCTGGGATGACAGCACGATGGGCGGCGCGGTTCGCGCCGGGCAGGCACCGTTCGACGGGCATCGACGTCGGAGCGGACGAGGTGAGGGTGGCCGTGCTGAGCCGGCGCGGCCGGGGCGCGGATGTGCGGGTCGAAGGGCTCGAGCGGGAGTCGGTGGGACTCGCCGACGGCCCGGACGACGCGCGCTGGGCCGCGGTCGCGCGGGCGTTGGCGGCCGCCGTGTCGCGGCTGTCGGCGGCAGGCGTGCGCTGCGACGCGCATGGCGTGATGGCACTGCGCGACGACGAGATGCGCACGGCAACGCTCGACCTGGCCGGGCGCGAGGACGTTGCCCACGCCGCCCGGCAGGCGGCCGAGCGCATCTCGGGGCTGGCGCCGGACAGTTTCGCGTTCGACTGGCGGCAGGAAGGCGGCGCGTGTTCGGGCGAGATCGCTGTCGCCGTGGCGCCGCAGGCCTTGCTCGAGCGGCGGATCGACGTGGCCGCGCAGGCCGGCATCGACCTCACGGCGGTCGACGGCGAGTCGGCCGCCGCGCTGCGCGCATTGCGCCATGCCGCGCAGTTCGAGCTCGACGCGCACGGCCCGTATGCCGCATTCTGGTTCAGCGACACGGGCGTACGTGGCTGGCGGGTCGACGGCCCGGTTGCCGCGCCTATGCTTGCGGTATCCGGCGACGTGCAGGCGGCGCTCCCCGATGCATTGCGCCAGTGCGTATTCGAGCCGGTGCGCTGCGTGCTCGTGGCCGGCGACGCGCGCTGCATCGCCCGCTGCGGTACGTCGGTCGCCGACATCGGAGATGCGCTTGGCGTGGCGGCGGTGCCGTTCGACTGTACGGGATGGAACGGGCTGCCGGGCGAGCCCGGCGGTATGCCGGACGGTCCGGCATTTGCCCTGGCGGTCGGGCTGGCGCTGCGCGGGGTGTGGGAGTGATGGCCGATACGGGGTTCGGGCGGGCTATCGTCGGCCACGCCGCGCTCGGCGGCTTCAATCTGCTGCCGTACCGTGAGCGGCTGGCGCAGGCGTTGCGGCGGCGCCGTGTCGCGCAGTGCGGCGCAGCGATCGTGCTCGGCGTATTCGGTGCCTGCGTCTGGACGGGCGCGCAGACTGTGTGGAGATGGCGCGTGGATGCCGAGCGTGCGCGTGTGGAGGCGCAACTGCGGCAATTACAGCCCAAGGTCGCGGCCGTCCGGCGCGCCGCCGGCGCGGCCGCCGACCTCGCACAACGCGATGCGCGGTCGGTCGTGCTTGCCGCGCCTTACCGGCGTGCCGCCCGGCTGCTCGCGACGCTGGCGCAGGTGCGTGACGACACCGTCCGGCTCGACGCATTGCGCACGACTTCGTCGGGCGCCGTGCTCGACGCGCGCGCGACGAGTTACCGGGCAGCCGCGCGGTGGCTCGCGCGGATCGCTGCCGAGCAGCGCGACTGGCGATTCGATATCGGGGCGCTGGCGCCAGCTTCGGCCATGCCGGTCACGCCGTCAGCCGCGCCGTTCCGGTTTTCCGTACAGGTGCGCTGGCACGACGCGTCGCCGCAACGCGCAGCGGGAGGCGGCGCATGACGGCGATCGTGCATAAGTCCGTGCCAGGCGTTGCCGGGTCGATCGGCCGCGTCACACGGATATCGCCGGCCACGGCGCACGCCGTCGGCTGCGTGGTGGCATTCGTCTCCGTGCTGGTGGGCGGCATTCATCTGACGGATGCCGGCGATTGGAGCGGGCTCGCGCGCAGTCGCGCATTGCTGGCAACGGCACAGGTGCGTGCCGCCGACACACAGCGGACGCTCGCCGCCGCGCAGCGGCGCGACCCGGACCCGGGCCCGGCTGCCGGGCGCAACGTCAGCTCGACGCGTGCGCCGGCGTGGCCCGCGCTGATGCTGGAGCTGGCCGACCTGGCCGGAGCGAGCGGACTGCGGATCGTGTCGATCGAACCGCAGCGCGCGGACGAGGCGGCACCGGATGGCCGACGCACGGTGCGGATCGTCGCGGACGGCGGCTTGCCGGCGCTGCTGCGGCTGATGGATGGGCTGGCGGGGTTGCCCGCGCTGGTGGTGCCGTCGGTCCTGCATATCGAGCGTAGACCGCCCACAGCGCGGGTGGACATGACGATCGACGTGTTTCCGGCGCTGCGGGGAGTCCGCTTGCCGGGTGGCACGGTGCCCATGCTCGCCGGTGCGCCAGGCGACGATCCGTTCGGCGGCGCGGGTTCGCTCACGGTAGCCGACGATGCGGTGCCACGTCTGGCCGGGACGATTCGCGATGCGCGCGCCGGGCTCGCGCTGTTCGACGCCGGTGACGGCGGATTCGCGATCGTCGCGCGGGGCGAAGCGCTTGGCGCCGCGCGCGTGATGCGCGTCGATGCCGGTGCGGTGACGCTTGCGACGGCCGATGGCGCGCGCCGGTTCGTCGTGGACGACGGAGGTCGTCCATGACGAAGTACGGATGGTGGGCGATCGCATTTCATATCGGATCATGCGTGGCCACGGCACACGCGGCGCTACCACCTTTGCCTCTTTTGCCCCCTTTGCCGCCGGCGGGCTGGCCAATCGCATCGATGCAGGCGCCCGCGGAGGACACACCGCTGCCGCAAGGCGCGCTCGATGGCGCGGACGGTGTGAACGGTGCCGCATCCGCCCCCGACGGCCCACAGCCGTTCGATCAGCCCGCACGCGCCGCGGTGGGGGCGGGAATGACCGCGCCCGTGCCGCTGCTGGAAGGGCCGCCGATCCCGTTGCCGCCGCCGACGCGCATGAGCGACGCCGCGGCGCGCCACCCCGGCGATGCGGACGACGCGCGGCGGATCTCGCTGAATCTGCAAGGCGCCGGGCTCGCGGCCGCGTTCGATGCGCTCGCGCGATTCACCGGGCTCAACATCATCGTCGGCGAACAGGTACGTGGCACCGTGACGTTACGTTTGAACAATGTCCGCTGGCGCGATGCGTTCGATACGTTGCTCGACACGCACGGGTTGGCCATGTCGCGGCGCGGCAACGTGATCTGGGTCACACCGGCGGCTGAACTCGCCGCGCGCGAGCGCGAGCGCTTCGAAACGCACGCCCGCGCGGCCGAGCTGGAGCCGCTCGCGAGCCGGACTTTCGCGCTGCATTACCCGCGCGCGCTGGACGTGCAGCGGCTGCTGGCCGGCGCGACCGGTCAGCGCCTGCTGTCGAAACGCGGCGCCGCGGCCGCCGATCCGCGCACGAACCTGCTGTTCGTCACCGATCTTGCGCCGCGCATCGCGCAGATCGCGGGCCTGATCGATGCGATCGACCGGCCGTCGCGACAGGTGCGGATCGAGGCGCGCATCGTCGAAGGCGAACAGGGCTTCTCGCGCAACCTCGGCGCTCGCGTTGCGTTGCGCGCGCAGGGGCGGGCGGCCGACGGCGCGGCATCCATGACCGACACCCGCAACGCGCTCGATCTCGCCGCGCGGCCGCTCGGCGGATTCGAGGCGGCGACGGCCGGTTTCACGTTGTTCGCCGCGCCGCTCAGCCGCGTGCTCGACGTCGAATTGAGCGCACTCGAGGCACAGGGGCGGGGCCAGATCATCTCCAGCCCGCGCGTGGTCACGGCCGACCGCGTGAAGGCGATCGTCGAACAGGGCTCGGAGCTGCCGTACCAGGCGAAGGTCGGCAACGGCGTGAGCGGCGTGCAGTTCCGCCGCGCGACGCTGAAGCTCGAGGTCGAGCCGCAGATCACGCCCGACGGGCGCGTCGTGCTCGACCTCGACGTGACGAAGGACAGCATCGGCGAGCCGACCGGGGCCGGCCCGGCGATTCATACGAAGCACGTCCAGACGCGCGTGGAAGTCGAAAACGGCGGGACGGTCGCGATCGGCGGGATTTACGAGCAGTTGAACCGGGATGATGTGACGCGGGTGCCGCTGTTGGGCAAAATACCGGTACTGGGCGCGCTTTTCCGGCACCGCGCGCGGCGCGACCAGCGCAGCGAACTGGTCGTCTTCATCACGCCGACGGTCGTCGGCACGCAATGCGAGACGGCCGGCGCGGGCGACGCGGACGCGGGAAAAAGGGGGCCGGAAGCCGGCGGCGCAGGCTCGACAAGGCAGCCGCTTTGCCAGTAAGCTGCGCCACACACCAGCAAGATTCAAGCAGAGGAAGCCGTTGCAAGCGCGGGACCCACACGCAAACGTATTTTTCGTCGGCCTTATGGGAGCGGGTAAGACCACCGTGGGCCGTGCGGTCGCGCGCCGGCTCGACAGGACGTTCTTCGACTCCGACCACGAAATCGAGGCCCGCACGGGCGCGCGCATTCCGGTGATCTTCGAGATGGAGGGCGAGGCCGGCTTCCGCGACCGCGAATCGCAGGTGATCGCCGATCTCACGCAGCGCGAGAACATCGTGCTCGCGACGGGCGGCGGCGCGGTGCTGCGCGCCGAAAATCGCGATTGCCTGAAAGGCAACGGCATCGTCATCTATCTGCGCGCCAATCCGCACGATCTGTGGCTGCGCACGCGCAAGGACAAGAACCGCCCGCTGTTGCAGACCGGCGACCCGAAGGCGCGTCTCGAAGCGCTCTACGAAGTGCGCGACCCGCTGTACCGCGAATGCGCGGACTTCATCATCGAGACCGGCCGTCCGTCGGTCAACGGCCTCGTCAACATGGTGCTGATGCAACTCGAACTGGCAGGCGTCATCGCCAAGCCGCTACAAGCATGATTACCGTCAACGTCGACCTGGGCGAGCGCGCCTACCCGATTCACATTGGTGCCGGCCTGATCGGCCGCACCGAACTGTTCGCCCCTCATATCACCGGTTCGTCGGTCACGATCGTCACGAACACGACGGTCGATCCGCTCTACGGCGACGCGCTGCGCGCGGCGCTCGCGCCGCTCGGCAAGCGCGTATCGACGGTCGTGCTGCCGGACGGCGAGGCCTACAAGAACTGGGAAACGCTGAACCTGATCTTCGACGGCCTGCTGACCGAGCGCGCCGACCGCAAGACGACGCTCGTCGCACTCGGCGGCGGCGTGATCGGCGACATGACCGGCTTCGCCGCCGCGTGCTACATGCGCGGCGTGCCGTTCATCCAGGTGCCGACGACGCTGCTGTCGCAGGTCGATTCGTCGGTCGGCGGCAAGACCGGCATCAACCATCCGCTCGGCAAGAACATGATCGGCGCGTTCTACCAGCCGCAGGCGGTGATCGCCGATATCGGCGCGCTGACCACGCTGCCCGATCGCGAGCTGGCGGCCGGCGTGGCCGAGGTCATCAAGACGGGCGCGATCGCCGATGCGGAATTCTTCGACTGGATCGAGGCGAACGTCGACGCGCTGAACCGCCGCGAGCCGGCCGCGCTCGCGCATGCAGTGAAGCGCTCGTGCGAGATCAAGGCGAGCGTGGTCGCGGCCGACGAACGCGAAGGCGGCCTGCGCGCGATCCTGAACTTCGGCCATACGTTCGGCCATGCGATCGAGGCCGGGCTCGGCTACGGCGAATGGCTGCACGGCGAAGCGGTCGGCTGCGGGATGGTGATGGCGGCCGATCTGTCGGTGCGGCTCGGCCTCTTCGACGAAGCGTCGCGGCAGCGGCTCGATGCAGTGATCGCCGCCGCGCACTTGCCGGTCCGCGGGCCGGCACTCGGCGATGCGCGCTACATGGACCTGATGCGTGTCGACAAGAAGGCCGAAGCCGGCGCGATCAAGTTCATCCTGCTGAAGCGATTCGGCGATACGCTGATCACCCAGGCGCCCGACGAAGCGGTGTTCGCTACACTGGCGCAAACAACCCGGTAACGGCGCCCCGGATGCGCCGGCGCCACTGACATGGAGCAGACGTGAGCGAGACATCCAGCAGCAAACTGCCCGAGGCCGGCCGCGCATCCGTCGCGGCGCTGGTCGAGCCGCCGACGCTGGCGGCGCTGGAAGCCCATCTCGCTCCGTATGCCGCCCACGCGTCGCAGTCGCGCGGCCGTCGCCATCCGGAAACGCCGCCGGCGGCGCGCACCGAATTCCAGCGCGACCGCGACCGCATCGTCCATTCGACCGCGTTTCGCCGGCTCGAATACAAGACGCAGGTCTTCGTCAATCACGAAGGCGACCTGTTCCGCACCCGCCTCACGCACAGCCTCGAAGTCGCGCAGATCGCGCGCTCGGTCGCGCGCAACCTGCGCCTGAACGAGGATCTCGTCGAAGCGATCTCGCTTGCGCACGATCTCGGCCATACGCCGTTCGGCCATGCCGGGCAGGACGCGTTGAACGCGTGCATGCGCGAGCACGGCGGCTTCGAGCACAACCTGCAGAGCCTGGCCGTCGTCGACGAGCTCGAGGAGCATTACGGCGCGTTCAACGGCCTGAACCTGTGCTTCGAGACGCGCGAAGGCATCCTCAAGCACTGCTCGCGCGAGAATGCGCGCAAGCTCGGCGCGCTCGGCGAACGTTTCCTGCAAGGGCGCCAGCCGTCGCTGGAGGCGCAACTCGCGAACATCGCGGACGAAATCGCCTACAACAACCATGACGTCGACGACGGCCTGCGCTCGGGCCTGATCACGATCGAGCAGCTCGCCGAAGTCGCGCTCTGGCAGCGCCACTACGAGGCCGCGCTGGCGGAATTCCCGCATCTCGAAGGCCGCCGCCTCGTGCACGAGACGGTGCGCCGCATCATCAACACGCTGATCGTCGACCTGATCGACGAGACCACGCGCAATCTCATGCGCGTCGCGCCCGCGTCGCTCGACGACGTGCGCGCGGCGCCGCCTCTCGTCGCGCATAGCGAAGCGGTCGCCGCTCAGGCGGCCGCCCTCAAGCGTTTCCTGTTCAAGAACCTGTACCGCCACTACAAGGTGATGCGCATGGCGAACAAGGCGCAACGCGTCGTCACCGGGCTGTTCGATGCGTTCATCGACGATCCGCGCCTGCTGCCGCCGCCGTACCAGTCGGACGACGAAGCACAGCAGCCGCGCCTCGTCGCGCACTACATCGCCGGCATGACCGACCGCTTCGCGCTGAAGGAATACCAGCGGCTGTTCGTCGTCAACGACAACTGACTGTCACAAACGATCACTAGACTTCGCCGGTTCAATGGCGACGGGAATGTTGCACACGCTGTTGGTAACGTTTTCATAGGAGAGGTCGATGAAGAAGAAGCCTGCGGGGACCACGATTCGCTCGATCGCGCTTGGCGGCGCGCTGATGTTCGGTGTGCAGCATGCGGCGTTCGCCGCGACGGAAATCCAGTTCTGGCATGCGATGGAGTCGGCGCTCGGCGAGCGCGTGAACGAGCTTGCCGCGCAGTTCAATGCATCGCAGAGCGACTACAAGATCGTGCCGGTCTTCAAGGGCACCTACGATCAGGCGCTCGCGGCGGGCATCGCCGCCTATCGCAGCGGCAACGCGCCGGCGATCCTCCAGGTCTATGAAGTCGGCACCGCGACGATGATGCAGGCGAAGAAGGCCGTCGTGCCCGTCTACGACGTGTTCAAGCAGGCCGGCGTGCCGCTCGACGAAAAGGCGTTCGTGCCGACCATCGCGAGCTACTACAGCGATGCGAAGACGGGCCATCTCGTGTCGATGCCGTTCAACAGCTCGACGCCGGTGCTGTACTACAACAAGGACGCGTTCAAGAAGGCCGGGCTCGATCCGAACCAGCCGCCGAAGACGTGGGCGGACGTGCAGGCCGATGCGGAGAAGCTGCGCAAGTCGGGGATGACCTGCGGCTTCACGACCGGCTGGCAGGGCTGGATCCAGCTCGAGAACTACAGCGTGTGGCATGCGCTGCCGTACGCGAGCCGCAACAACGGCTTCGACGGCGCCGACGCGGTGCTCGAATTCAACAAGCCGCAGCAGATCGCCCACATCGCGTTCCTGCAGCAGATGCAGAAGGACGGCACGTTCACGTACGCGGGCCGCAAGGACGAAGCGTCGGCGAAGTTCTACAGCGGCGACTGCGGGATCCTGACGACGTCGTCGGGTGCGCTCGCGAACGTGCAGAAATTCGCGAAGTTCAGCTATGGCACCGGCATGATGCCGTACGACGCGAACGTGAAGGGCGCACCGCAGAACGCGATCATCGGCGGCGCGAGCCTGTGGGTGCTGGCCGGCAAGGATCCGGCCACCTACAAGGGCGTCGCGAAATTCCTCGCGTTCCTGGCCTCGCCGCCGATCGCCGCGAAGTGGCATCAGGAAACGGGCTACCTGCCGGTCACGACGGCCGCGTACGACCTCACGCGCCAGCAGGGCTTCTATGCGAAGAACCCGAGCGCGGAAACCGCGATCAAGCAGATGATGAACAAGCCGCCGCTGCCCTACACGAAGGGGCTGCGTCTCGGCAACATGCCGCAGATCCGCACGGTCGTCGACGAAGAGCTGGAGCAGGTCTGGGCGCAGAAGAAGTCGCCGAAGGACGCGCTCGACTCGGCTGCCTCGCGCGGCGACGAGCTGCTGCGCCGCTTCGAGAAGTCGGGCGGCTGAGCCCGCATCGCGTCCGTGCCGCCGGCCGCCGCGTCGCGCATGCGCGCGGGGCGGCGGCCCGGTTTCCTTTCCGTTTCGCCTGACCGGATGCCCGCGATGCAATCCCGTTCCCGTTTCGGCGCGAGCCTGCTGCCGTACCTGCTGATCGCGCCGCAGCTCGCGATCACCGCCGTGTTTTTCCTGTGGCCGGCCGGCGTCGCGCTGTGGCAGTCGACGCAGATGCAGGATGCGTTCGGCACGTCGAGCGAATTCGTCGGCTTCGCGAACTTCACGCACCTGTTCGCCGATCCGCTGTACCTCGACTCGTTCCGCACGACACTGGTGTTCAGCTCGCTCGTCACGGTGAGCGGGCTGGTCGTGTCGCTGCTGCTCGCCGCGTGCGCCGACCGCGTGATCCGCGGCGCGCGGGTGTACCGCACGCTGCTGATCTGGCCGTACGCGGTCGCGCCGACGATCGCCGCCGTGCTGTGGGCGTTCCTGTTCAACCCGAGCATCGGCCTCGTCACCTATGCGCTCGCCAAGGGCGGCATTGTCTGGAATCACGCGCTGAACGGCGGCCAGGCGATGTTCCTCGTCGTGCTTGCATCGGTGTGGAAGCAGGTGAGCTACAACTTCCTGTTCTTCTATGCGGGGCTGCAGGCGATTCCGCGCTCGCTGATCGAGGCGGCGGCGATCGACGGTGCCGGGCCGGTGCGGCGTTTCTTCAACATCGTGCTGCCGCTGCTGTCACCGACGAGCTTCTTCCTGCTGGTCGTGAACCTCGTCTACGCGTTCTTCGACACGTTCCCGGTGATCGACGCGGCCACCGCGGGTGGCCCGGCGCAAAGCACCAAGACGCTGATCTACAAGATCTTCACGGAAGGCTTCCAGGGGCTCGACATCGGCAGTTCGGGCGCGCAGTCGGTCGTGCTGATGATCATCGTCGTCGGGCTCACGGTGATCCAGTTCCGCTTCGTCGAACGCAGGGTGCAATACGCATGATCGAAAATCGCAAGGGTTTCGACCTGTTCTGCCACGCGGTGCTGATCGCGGGCGTCGTGGCGATCGTGTTCCCCGTCTACGTCGCATTCTGCGCGGCGACGATGAACGCGCAGGAAGTGTTCACGATCCCGCTGTCGCTGGTGCCGAGCACGCATCTGCTCGAGAACATCGCGTACATCTGGGGGCACGGCAGCGGCGGCACGACCGCGCCGTTCGGCCGGCTGCTCGTCAACAGCTTCGTGATGGCGCTCGGGATCGCGGTCGGCAAGATCGCGGTGTCGATCCTGTCCGCGTACGCGATCGTCTATTTCCGCTTTCCGTTCCGCAACACGGCGTTCTGGCTGATCTTCATCACGCTGATGCTGCCGGTCGAGGTGCGGATCTTCCCGACCGTGCAGGTGGTGTCGACGCTGCACCTGACGAACGCCTACGCGGGCCTCACGCTGCCGCTGATCGCATCGGCGACGGCGACGTTCCTGTTTCGCCAGTTCTTCATGACGCTGCCCGACGAGTTGATGGACGCCGCGCGCATCGACGGCGCGGGGCCGATGCGCTTCTTCTGGGACGTCGTGCTGCCGCTGTCGAAGACGAGCATCGCGGCGCTGTTCGTGATCACCTTCATCTACGGCTGGAACCAGTATCTGTGGCCGATCCTGATCACGACGGAGGCGTCGCTGTCGACGGCGGTGGTGGGCATCAAGACGATGATCGCGAGCGGCGACGCCGCGACCGAATGGCAATACGTGATGGCGGCGACGCTGCTGGCGATGATTCCGCCGCTCGTCGTCGTGCTGGCGATGCAGCGCTGGTTCGTGCGCGGCCTCGTCGATTCCGAGAAATGAACCACGGACGGCAACCGGGAGAAGGACCAAGTATGGCTGCGTTGAGCTTGAAGGGCGTCAGGAAATCCTACGACGGCAAGCAGCACGTGCTGCACGGCATCGACGTGGAGATCGCCGACGGCGAATTCATCGTGCTGGTCGGCCCGTCGGGCTGCGGCAAGTCGACGCTGCTGCGGATGATCGCGGGGCTCGAGACGGTGACGGACGGCGAGATCGCGATCGGCGAGCGCGTGGTCAACGCGCTGGAGCCGAAGGATCGCGACATCGCGATGGTGTTCCAGAACTACGCGCTGTACCCACACATGACGGTCGCGCAGAACATGGGCTACGGGCTGAAGATCCGCGGCATCGAGCGCGCGACGATCGACTCGCGGGTGGCCGCGGCCGCGAAGATCCTCGAACTCGAGCCGCTGCTCGCGCGGCGCCCGCGCGAACTGTCGGGCGGCCAGCGGCAGCGCGTCGCGATGGGGCGTGCGATCGTGCGCGAGCCGTCGGTGTTCCTGTTCGACGAGCCGCTGTCGAACCTCGATGCGAAGCTGCGCGTGCAGATGCGGCTCGAGATCCAGCGGCTGCATGCGCGGCTCGCGACGACGAGCGTGTACGTGACGCACGACCAGATCGAGGCGATGACGCTCGCGCAGCGCGTGATCGTGATGAACCGCGGCTACGCGGAGCAGATCGGCGCGCCGGTCGACGTGTACGAGAAGCCGGCGACGGTGTTCGTCGCGGGCTTCATCGGCTCGCCGGCGATGAACCTGATGCATGGCCGGCTGTCGGAGGATGGCGCGACGTTTGCGGTCGCGGGCGGCGGTCCGGCGCTGCCGGTCGCCGGCGCGCCCGGCATCGGCACCACGATCGCCACCGGACGCGACTGGGTGCTCGGCGTGCGGCCGGAGCACATGACGCCGCAGCCGGGCGTCGCGCAGGCATCGCTGCCGGTCGATTCGTGCGAGCTGCTCGGCGCGGACAACCTCGCGCATGGCCGCTGGGGCAACCACGACGTCGCGGTGCGCCTGCCGCACGCGGATCGTCCCGCGCGCGGCACGGCGCTGGGCGCCGCGCTGCCCGCGCACCGGCTGCATTTCTTCGATCCCGAGACCGGCAAGCGCGCCGGCTGATCCTGACGAACCCGCTGCGAGGCGCACGATGACTTCCCATACCGACTGGCCCTATCCGCGCGTGGTCGCCCATCGCGCCGGCGGCACGCTCGCGCCGGAGAACACGCTTGCCGCGTTCGACGAGGGCGCGCATCGCGGTCACCGGATGGTCGAGTTCGACGCGAAGCTGTCCGCCGACGACGTGACGTTCCTGCTGCACGACGACACGGTCGACCGCACGTCGAACGGCAGCGGGCCGGCGGCGGGCATGCGTTATGCAGCGCTGGCCGAGCTCGACGCCGGCGCGTGGTTCGACGCGCGCTTCGCGGGCGAGCGGATGCCGACGCTCGAGGCGGCGGCGGCCCGCTGCGTCGCGCACGGGCTGGCGGCGAACGTCGAGATCAAGCCGTGCCCGGGCCGCGAGCGTGAAACCGGGCAGCGCGTGGCGGCCGACGCGGCTGCGTACTGGCGCGATGCCGCCGTGCCGCCGCTGCTGTCGTCGTTCTCGTTCGACGCGCTTCAACAGGCGCGCGCGACCGTGCCGGCGCTGCCGCGCGGAATGCTCTACGAAGCCGTGCCGGACGACTGGCATGCGCAGGTCGTCGGGGCGCTCGGCTGCGTTTCGTTGCATGCAGACCACAAACGGCTCGACGAACCGCTCGTTCGCGCGATCAAGGCAGCCGGGCTGCGCATCCTGGTTTACACGGTGAACGACATCGAACGGGCGCGCGAACTTGCCCGCTGGGGCGTCGACGCGGTCTGCACGGACCGGATCGACCTGATCGGCCCGACGGCACTCGACGACATCGTGTAGCGTCGCGCCCCTCGCGCAAAATCCTCCACGGGAATATGCGCCGACGCGAAAAAACCACGCCCCGGGCGGATTCCCGCCGGGGCGTTTTGCATCGTGGAGACGTTACGTCAGGAAAAATCCGCTACAAATTGCAGCAGGATTAACCATTCCCCAAATATTCGACTACGCTTAGAAGCGGTAGCCGACGTTGAGGTACGTGACGATCGGGTTCAGCGAGATCTTCGCTTTCGACGTTTCGGTCAGGGTGCCGACCGGCGTTCGGCGGGCCGTCGTGAAGGTTGCGGTCACGCTGACCGGGATGTACGAGATCGACAGGCCCCCGAACCAGTGTTTCGTGAAGTTGTACGTGAAGCCGGCGTTGAACACGGGCGCCCACTGGTTGCTGGTCGTGGCGCTGGTCTGGCCGCCGAGCACGCCGTTCTCGAAGCTGCTGTTCGTGATCTTTGCGCCGGTGAACCAGATATACGTCGCGCCGACGCCAAGATACGGACGGAATTTCGCGTTGGCGTCGTTGAAGTGGTAGCGCAGCAACACGGCGGGGCTCCACTGGTACGCACGGCCGAGTATGCCGAACTTTTCGAACTGACCCTTGCCGGTAATGTCGAACTTCGGCGGTATCCCCATGACGAGCTCGGTGGAGATGTGGTCGGTAACGAAGTAGCCAGTCGCGAGCCCGAGCGTATCGGCGTCGTTGATGCCGGCGCCCGTGTTGGGAATCGATTGGTTGATGGGCGTGCCGCCGACGCGGTAGAGGAACAGCGGGTCGCTGCTGTCCTGCGGTGAAAGGTGCAGCCAGCCGGTGCTGACGTAGAAGTCACCTGCGGATTGTGCGTGTGCCGTACCGCCCGCAAATGCGAATGCGAGCGTTGCGGCCCCCGTAATGGCCAGTTTTCGTTTCATTGTGTCTCCTCCGATCAAAGGCGTGCTCATTATGACGACTGCGTTTAAAACCAAACAAGCTCGCAAGTTAGAGCTTTCTCCCTAGGATTCGCACGACCGTACGCTTCCGCGCCCCGTAGGGACTGGCATTCTACGCAGGTGCGCACTTTCGGACCTTCGGGTATTTCCTAACGCGTTCAAACGGACATTCAGCATGGCACGGTTAGCACGACTCTACGTTCCGGACCAGCCGCAGCACGTGATACTGCGCGGCCTGGATCAGCAACCCGCGTTCGTCGACGACCAGGACTACGAACTCTTCATCGATTGTCTGAAGGCCGCGGCACGCGATCACCATCTTTCGGTGCATGCCTATGTGCTGCTCCCGCGTCAGGTGCAACTCCTTGTGACGCCGAGCGACGAGGCGAGCCTGCCGAAGGCGATGCAGGCGGTTGGCCGCCGCTACGTCGCGCATTTCAACCGGCGCTATTCACGTCGCGGCACCTTGTGGGAAGGCCGCTATCGGGCGACCGTGATCGAAGGCGAGCGCTATTTCCTGCTCGCGAGCCGCGTGGTCGAGATCAGCCCGGTGCGCGCGCAGCTGGTCGCGACGCCCGACGCCTATCGCTGGTCGAGCTACCGGCACCACGTCGGGCTGACCGTCGACAGCCTGATCACCGACCATCCGCTCTACTGGGCGCTCGGTAACACGCCGTTCGACCGGCAGCGCGCGTACAAGGAGCTGTGCGAACAGCCGCTCGACGAGCGGCAGGCCGATCAGCTCCAGCAAGCGACGCTGAAGGGCTGGGTGCTCGGCGGCGAGAATTACCGCGAGTGGGCGGCCCGCACCGCGAATCGTCGCGTGTCGCCGCTGCCGCGCGGACGCCCCAGAAAGGTGCGTGAAAACACGCCGCCCATCCAGCAATAGCGCGGAACGGGCGGCTCACGAGGCGGCGCTCCGGGCGCCGCTTCTTTTTGTGCGCCCAGCATGGGCGCACTCCTGCGGGTGCAAGTCCCGCCATAAGCTGATCACGGCAAATGAAGTGAAGC
>NZ_JAWRYD010000060.1:0-17024 GCF_046534765.1 Burkholderia sp. SIMBA_062 | reverse complement strand
TGAACATGCCTGATTTCCTTCCTTTGCGTCGAGTTTATACACGACCTCTTGGAAGGCGAAATTTCAGGGGAAGCTCAGTTGACCAACACGAAGATGCGCGATTGCGAAGAGGTTTTCAATCATACGAGTTCGAAATTCGTATACCTAATTCTTCTTATATTTCTATCATCTAACTTCTCAATCGGTCGATCAAGATCGCCAGACAAGCATACAAAAACGCCCCTGAAGCCAGATAACAACTCTGTCGTTCAGGGGCATATGACTACCGTCAAGCCTTACGCGGAAACCCAAAAAAAACAGCGGCCTCGCTCAATGCACGCCGAGATAAGCCTTCACCGCCGGCAGGCCCGGCTTGCCGTCGAGCGTCGTCACGCCGGCCAGCCACTTCTCGAGCGATTGCGGGTTCGCCTTCAGCCACGCGGCGGCGGCCTTGTTCGGGTCTTCCTTGTTCATGATCGGCACCATCACGTGGTTCTCGATCGCCGTCGTGAACTGCAGGTTCGACACGAACTTCGCGACGTTCGGGCAGCGCTGCGCGTAGTCGGGCGGCGTGGCCGTCAGCACCTTCGCCTCGCCGTAGTTCGGGCCGAACACGTCGTCGCCGCCGGTCAGATAATCGATCTTCATCTGCACGTTCATCGGATGCGGTTCCCAGCCGAGGAACACGATCCACTGTTTGTCACGGGCCGCGCGATTCACCTCGATCAGCATCCCTGCCTCGCTCGACTCGACCAGCTTGAACTTGCCGAGGCCGAACTGATTGGTGTCGATCATCTTCTTGATCAGCGCATTGCCGTCGTTGCCCGGCTCGATCCCGTAGATCTTGCCGTTGAGCTTGTCCGCGTACTTCTGGATGTCGGCGAACGACTTCAGGCCGCCCTGGTACACGTAGTCGGGCACCGCGAGCGTGTATTTCGCACCGGTCAGGTTGGGCGTGGCGAGCACCTTGATCGTGCCGGCCTTCGTGAACGGCTGGATGATCGGGTCCATCGTCGGCGACCAGTAGCCGAGGAACACGTCGATCTGCTTGCTCTTGATGCCGGCGAACGTGATCGGCACCGACGCGATCGTCTTGGTCGGCGCGTAGCCGAGCCCCTGCAGCATCGTCGACGCGAGGCCGGTGGTGGCCGCGATGTCGGACCAGCCGACGTCCGCGAAGCGCACGTTCTTGCACACGGGCGGGTCGGCCGCATACACCGCCGACATCGGCGCGGCGATCCCGATCCCGCATACCGTTGCGATCAATAGGCGCTTCATCTGTCTTCTCCTCAAGGTGACGTCGTTTTTCATGGTTGCGGGATCGATGGTTGAAGCCGCGCGCCGCGATCCCGGCGGCGTCGCGGACCGAACGTCTCGCGCGGGCCGTGTCAGCGCCCCGGCAGCCGCCGTTCGTAGCTCGGTGCGTGACCGAACTGCGCGCGATACGCCTTGCTGAAGTGACACGGCGAATGGAATCCGCACGTCGTCGTCACGCGCGCGATCGACGCGTCGGTCGTGCGCAGCAGGTCGCGCGCGCGTTTGAGCCGCAGCGTCAGGTAATAGTGGGTCGGCGATACGTTCAGGTACACCTTGAACATTCGCTGCAGGTGCCGCTGCGACAGCCGCACGAGCCGCGCGAGTTCCTCGAGCGACAGCGGCTCCTCGATGTTCGCCTCCATCAGGCGCACGACCTCGATCAGCTCCGCGCGCGAGAAGCCGACGCGCGCATCGACCGGAATCGGCTGCGTGTCGGTCGAGCTGCGGATGCGCTCGAGGATGAACTGCTCGGACACCTGCGCGGCGAGCTTCTGGCCGAAGCGCATGCCGACGAGGTTCAGCATCAGGTCGAGCGGCGCGGTGCCGCCGGTACAGGTGAGCCGGTCGCGATCGACGACGAACAGCTCGTCGGCGAACCCCACCCGCGGAAACTCCGCATGCAGCGCGGACAGGTTCTCCCAGTGCACGGTGCAGCGATAGCCGTCGAGCAGCCCGCCCGACATCAATGCATACGCGCCGGTGCAGATGCCGCCCAGCGGCAGCCCGCGTTCGGCGAGCGCCGTGAGCGTGTCGCGCGCGCCGTCATCGACCACGTCACGAATGCGAATCCCGCCGCACACGATCATCACGTCGGGCAGGTTCGTGTAGTCGAGCGCCTGGGTCGGCCGCACCGCGATGCCGTTGCTGGCATGCACGGGGGCGCCGTCGAGCGAATAGATCGACCATTGATAATGGTCGGCGCGCCCGACGTAGTTCGCCATCCGAAGCACTTCGACCGCGCTCGAGAACGCGATCATCGAGAAATTCGGCAGCGTAAGAAAGCCGAAATGGGCGAGGGACGAAACCGGTGAAACGCAAGCGGCGGGCACGGCGGCAGCGGCGGACGTCACATCGGGCTCCTGGCGAACGGTTGAGCAGGTTGCAGGACGCCAGTCCCGCGGCGCACGCCGCGGAAAACCGGTGTCGAATCGGAGAAGGCGGCCGGAAGATGCACCGGCCGCCGGTGGCTCACGCTTGAGCGGGCGCGCCCTTCGCGCGGAACACCTGCTTCAGGCCCGAGAACAGCGGTGCTTTCACGGTGCCCGGCGCGCGGCCGAAGCTTTCGGTGATGCGGTCGAGAATGATCGCGAGCAGCACGACCGACAGACCGCTTTCGAAACCGAGGCCGATGTCGAGGCGCTGGATACTCGCGAGCACGTCGTTGCCGAGGCCGCCCGCGCCGACCATCGACGCGATGATCACCATCGACAGCGCCATCATGATCGTCTGGTTCACGCCCTGCATGATCGACGGCAGCGCATTCGGGAACTGCACCTTGTACAGCAGCTGCCACGGCGTGCAGCCGAATGCCTGGCCGGCTTCGACGATCTCGCGGTTCACGTGACGGATGCCGAGGCTCGTCAGGCGCACGGCCGGCGGCATCGCGAAGATCACCGTCGACAGGATCCCCGGCACGCGGCCGAGACCGAACAGCATCGCGGCCGGAATCAGGTAGACGAATGCGGGCATCGTCTGCATCAGGTCGAGGATCGGACGCACGATCGCGGCGACCAGCTTGCTCTTCGCGGCCCAGACGCCGAGCGGAATGCCGAGCACGAGGCTGATGATCGTCGACGACAACGTGAGACCGAGCGTGATGACCGTCTGGTCCCAGAAGCCCGTCGCGAAGATCAGCAGCAGCGACAAGGTGGTGAACAGCGCGAAGCGCCAGCCCACGCGCCACAGTCCGACGCCGATGAAGATCGCCATCATCAGCCACATCGGGATCGCCTGCAGGCTGTGCTCGACGAACGCGGCGAGGCCCTCGATCGCGCGGCCGATCGCATCGAACGTGGCGGCGTCATGGTCGAGCAGGTAGTGAACGGACCGGTCGACCCAGGTACCGAGCGGAATCATTTCAGACATGGGAACCTCGCGAACGCGTGATGGCTTTCAGGATGAGTGCGCGGTCGACCGAACCGCAGTAGCAGCCGTCGTCGTCGACGACGGGCAGTGCATTCGGGCTTGCGACCACGCGCGCGACGACATGATCGAGCGTCGCGTCGCGCCGGATGCTTTCGATCGGCCGCACGGACGGCGTGGCCTGACCCTGCGCATCGCGCGTGACGAAGCCGCGAATCTTGCGTGCGGCGTCGAGCACGAACGCGTATTCGGCGCTGCCGTTCAGCGTCGCCGCGACGTTCGCCGCATCGAGTTTCGACATGGTCGGCACGGCGCCCGTCTGCATCAGGTCGCCGGCAGTGAGGTAGCGGCTGGTGTCGATGCCGTCGAAGAATGCGCGCACGTAGTCGTCGGCCGGGTTGGCGATGATGTCCTGCGGCGTGCCGACCTGCACGAGCCGGCCGCCTTCCATGATCGCGATGCGGTTGCCGATGCGCAGCGCCTCCTCCAGATCGTGCGACACGAACATGATCGTGCGGCGCTGTTCCTTCTGCAGTTGCAGCAGCACGTCCTGCATTTCGCGGCGCTTGAGCGGATCGAGCGCGGAGAACGCCTCGTCCATGATCATCAGCGACGGGTTCACGGCCAGCGCGCGGGCCAGGCCGACGCGCTGCTGCATGCCGCCCGACAGCTCGGACGGCAGCTTCTGCGCGAACGGTGCGAGACCGACCTGCTCGAGCACTTCCATTGCCCGGCGTTCGCGCTCCTTCTTGCCGACGCCGCCGACCTCGAGGCCGAACGCGGCATTCGACACCACGGTGCGATGCGGCATCAGCGCGAACGACTGGAACACCATGCTCATGTCCTTGCGGCGCAGCGCGGTCAGCTCCGAGCGGCGCGCCGACGCAACGTCGAGCCCGTCGATCAGCACCTTGCCGGCGCTTGGATCGACCAGCCGGTTCACGAGGCGGATCAACGTGGATTTGCCGGAGCCGGACAGGCCCATCAGCACGAATATTTCGCCTTCCTGCACGTCGAACGATACGTTGTGCACGCCGACGACCTGACCGGTACGCTTGAGCACATCGTCTTTCGTTGCACCGGCGGCGAGCATGTCGAGCGCCTGCTGCGGGTTACTTCCAAATACCTTGCACAGACCTTCGACCACGACCTTGGGGGCATCCATTGAAACCTTCTCCTCGTGTAGCGGGGACTCACGCGTCGCATAGCGTGCCTACATAGTTGCCAGAAAAAACCCCGACCTGCCGACGAATTACGACAAACGCTTGCGCAAATACGACACGGCCTCCAGCCCCGCCTGGCGGGCCGCAGCGCGCGGCGGCACCCGTTTGCGGCGATGCAATACGCGCACAGCCAGCACCGGCGGGCATCACACGCCGGACTTGTGCGCAGCAGCGCGGCGCGCATCGCATGGCGTTTTGCGCCAATTCGCCTCGGGGCGGGTGTCGCTTTACGACAATTTCACGTCCGTTCCGGCGCCGCTCTGCTCAGACGAAAGAAACACCGCATTCACCCGTAAAAAGCATGACCGTGCAAAAGGCCGCACGGCGACACCGAATAGCGCACGCCGTGATACCGCGCCAACCTCCAAAATCCGCGACGACCGCTGTGATACATTCCCCGCAAACACGCTGATCACGACGTTGCGCGGGCCTTTGGTTTAATGGTACGCCGATGGCGCGCGCATGCCGGTTCGCCTGCCGGCCATACCGAAACAGCCTCGATCGGGCCGCGCGATGATCGAAGGACGATAACGAAATGAGAGAGGGAGCTAGGCGATGAATTGGGCTTTTGCCGCAATCGGCTTCATCGCGGGCGGTATCGCCGCATTGTTCGGGGATTTCTCCGTCGCCAACGGCACGCTGCTGGGTGCGGCGGCCGGGTTCTGCATCGGCCACGCGCTGCAGCAACGCAAGCGCAACGGCGACGACACGCCACCTGGTGCGTTCGCGATGTCCGCGCCGCCCGCAACACCGCAACCCCCACCCGTTCTGCTCGCCGATCGCGTCGCGCACCTCGAAGCGACGGTCGACGCGCTCACGCGCGAGCTCGATGTGCTGCGCGGCCAGCTCGCCGGCGCGCAAGCCGGTGCGGCCGCGACGGGCAGCGCCGCGCAGGCGCCGTCGGCCACGCCCGCCACCGTCCCGCCGCCGGCCACGCTTGCGCCACGGCCCGCCGTCGCGAGCGCCGGCACGCCAGCGTCGACATCCATGCCGACTTCCGCACCGACTCCCGCACCGGCAGTCGCCGCGCGCACGAGCGACGCGCCGGCCGCCGGCGCACCGACGAATGCACCCGCCGCCACCACCCGCCCGGCCCCGCCCGCCCCGCCCGCGCCCCGCGAACCCGGCATTGCCGAGCGCGCGTTGCGCGCCGCGCGCGACTGGCTGCTCGGCGGCAACACGGTCGTGCGCGTCGGCATCATCGTGCTGTTCTTCGGGGTCGCGTTCCTGCTCAAGTACGCGGCCGACAACAGCATGCTGCCGATCGAATTCCGTCTCGCCGGCACGGCGCTCGCCGCGGCCGCGCTGCTCGCGATCGGCTGGCGCGTGCGTGCGCGCCGAGCCGCTTATGGCCTCGTGCTGCAGGGTGGCGGCATCGGCATCCTGTACCTGACGATCTTCGCCGCGACCAAGCTCTACGCACTCCTGCCAGTCGGCGCGGCGTTCCCGCTGATGGTCGCGGTGTGCGGGCTGAGCGCGTTCCTCGCGGTGAAACAGAACGCGCTGCCGCTCGCGTTCATGGGCAGCGCGGGCGGCTTTCTCGCGCCGGTGCTGCTGTCGACCGGCCAGGGTAACCATGTCGCGCTGTTCAGCTACTACGCATTACTGAATGCGGGCATCTTCGCGATCGCGTGGTTCAAGGCGTGGCGTCCGCTGAATCTGCTCGGCTTCGCGTTCACGTTCACGATCGGCTCGGCGTGGGGCGTGACGGCCTACCGCCCCGCGCTGTTCGCGAGCACCGAGCCGTTCCTGATCCTGTTCTTCCTGATGTATGTCGGCATCGCGCTGCTGTATGCGGTGAAACGCGAGCTGGCGTTGCGGCACTACGTCGACGGCACGCTCGTGTTCGGCACGCCGATCGTCGCGACCGCGCTACAGGCGGCGCTCGTGAAGGACATCCCGTTCGGGCTCGCGTGGAGCGCCGTCGCGCTGTCGGCCTTCTACGTCGCGCTCGCCGCCTGGCTCGCGCGGCGCCGCGACCGCCTCGCGCTGCTGTTCGAATCCACGCTCGCGCTCGCGGTGATCTTCGCGACGCTCGCGGTGCCGCTCGCGTTCTCGGGCCCGACGACCAGCGCCGCGTGGGCGATCGAGGGCGCGGCCGTCGTCTGGCTCGGCGTGCGCGAGAAACGCCTGCTGCGGTTCGGCTTCGGGCTGCTGATGCAAGTGGCCGCGGCCGGCGCATTCTTCGCGAGCCTGCTCGGGCCGGCCGACACCACCGCACTGCCCGTGCTCAACGGCCCGACCATCGCGATGCTGCTGATCGCGCTCGCCGGCGTGTTCACCGGCTGGTGGTTGCACGGACGCGACGAAGCTCGAGCGTGGCACGCATGGATGCCGGAGGTCGGCGCCGCGGCCGCGGCGTGGGGGCTGCTGTGGTGGGTCAGTGGCGGTCTGCACGAAATCCTCGTCTATGCGAGCCGTCACGTCGATCTGCATGCGGACCGCTTCGTCGTCGACGCGACCGCGCTGTTCGCAGCCGGCACCGCGTGGCTGGCACACGTCGCGCGCCGCAAACTCGCGTGGCCAATCGCCGAATGGCCGGCACTCGCGCTCACGCCGGTGCTCGCGCTGCTCGCGTGGCGCGCGTTCGATTCGCACGAGGCGCCGCTGTCGGGCATGGGCGCGTTCGCGTGGCCGATCGCCGTCGTCGCGTGCTACGCGCTGCTGCTGCGTCAGTCGCGCGGCACGACGGGCGCCGGCCCGGCCACGGGCGCGATGGCGGCGACGGCTGCAACGGACAGGTCGGCCGTGGCGGCCGTCCCCGCCCACGTAATCGCGCCGCTGCACACGCTGATGTTCTGGACGTTGTGCGGGCTGTTCTCGCTCGAAGGCTTCTGGCGTCTGCGCGCGTTCGTGCCCGAAGGCGCGTGGAGCTGGAGCGCGTGGGCCTACGGCTTCGGCGCGCTGCTCCTGCTGGTGGCGGGCCCCGGCTCGCGCCTGCGCTGGCCGGTCGCCGCGTTCCCGCGCGCGTACCAGGTATGGGGTGCCGCGCCGCTTGCCGTGCTGCTGGGGCTGTGGAGCATCGCCAGCGTGACGAGCGACGGCGACGCGTCGCCGCTCTTCTGGCTGCCGCTGCTCAATCCGCTCGACGTCGCGCAACTGCTGATCTTCGTCGCGTTCGCCACCTGGCTGCGCCGCCTGAAGACGCTCGGCATCACCTGGCATCCGCTTGCGGCCGACCTCGCGGCGCTCGCGACCGTGTTCCTGTGGTTCAACGCGCTGCTGCTGCGCACGCTGCATCACCGTTTCCACCTGGCCTACGACATCGATACCGTGCTGTCGTCGTTCGGCATCCAGCAGGTATTCATGGTCGGCTGGAGCCTGTTCGCGTTCGCCGGGATGTGGCTCACGTGCCGTGACGGCATCGCGCGCGTATGCGCGCTCGCATCGCTGCCGCTCATCGTCGTGATGTGGGTCTGGACCTTCTATGCGAACTTCACGCAGGACGGCGGAAGCTGGGCGCGCATCCCGCTGCTCAATCCGCTCGATCTCGTGCTCGTGGTGGTCTATGCGCTCGCCGCGTCGTGGTTCGTGCGCGCGCGCAAACTCGGCTGGTCGTTCGGCAACTATCGCGTCGAACTGCTGAGCGGGGCGGGCGCGACCGCATTCCTGTGGCTCAACGCGATCCTGCTGCGCACCTTGCATCACTGGGCCGGCGTGCCGTACGAATTCGGCGCAATGGCCGAATCGACGCTCGTGCAGGCTTCGGTGTCCGTGTACTGGACGCTCTGCGCGCTCGCGATCACGATCTGGGCCACGCGCCGCGGGCTGCGTCCGCTGTGGTTCGTCGGCGCCGCGCTGCTCGCGCTCACGGTGATCAAGCTGTTCCTGTTCGACCTGTCGCACGTGACCGGCATCGAACGCATCGTGTCGTTCATCGGCATCGGCGTGCTGCTGCTGTTGATCGGCTATTTCTCGCCGCTGCCGCCGAAGGCCGCGCTCCAAGCGGACGACGCACGATGAAACGACTCGCAGCCCTGCTCGGCCTGAGCCTGCTCGCGTCGTTCGCCGCGGCCGACGCCACGCCGGGCGCCGGACGCGTCGCCCGGCACTTCTCGCTCGATCTCGACGGTAGCGCCGCGTATTACCAGCTCACCGTGCCGCAACCCGTGTACGCGGCCAGCCGGCGCGACGATCTCGGCGACGTGCGCATCTTCAACGGCGCCGGCGAGCCCGTGCCGTATTCGCTCGATGCGCCCACGGCGGCGGCCGTGCCGCCGTCGCGCACGCCGGTGCACTGGTTCCCGTTGCCGCCGTCGCGCACCGACGACGGCCGCGTGCCGCTCGGCGTATCGGTCGCGCCCGACGGCTCGCTGCGCGCGGCCGTTGCCGCACCGGCTCGCGTGAAGCACGCGGCGGATCTTGTCGACCTGTCGCATGCCGACGGCGAGGTCGACGCGGTGCTCGTGCACGTGAGCGACGACAGCTATCAGGGGCGCGTCGCCGTCGAAGCGAGCGACGATCTGCGCAGCTGGCGCTCGCTCGGCAGCACGCAACTGCTGAAGGTCGGACGCGGCGACGACATGCTGGTGCAGGAACGCATCGCGCTGGAAGGCACGGGGCCGCGCTACCTGCGGCTCGACTGGCTCGACGGTGCGCCCGCGATCGGGTCGATCGAGATCGAAACGCAACCGCACGATGCGCGCACGGCGGACGCCGCGACCGTGCCGCGCCAATGGCGCGACGCCGTGCACGTGCGGGCCGGCAGCGCGCCCGGCGAGTATCTGTTCGACACCGATGGCGCGTATCCGGTCGACCGCGTGCGCATCGACCTGCCGCAGCCGAATACGGTTGCGCGCGCAACGCTGCAGAGTCGTCCGGACGCGCAGGCGCCGTGGCGCGACGTCGCCGGCGCCGCGCTGTTCCGGCTGCAGGGAAAAGGTGCCGAACAGCGCAACCCGCCGCTGGCGTTCGCGCCGAATCCCGATCGCGCATGGCGGATCGTCGTCGACATGCGCAACGGTGGCCTCGGCAACGGCCAGCCGGCCGTCGCGATCGGCTGGCACCCCGCCGCGCTGACCTTCGTCGCGCGCGGCACGCCACCGTTCACGCTCGGCGTCGGCAATGCGTCGCTGCAGTCGTCGGCCGTGAGCCGCGATGCACTGCTGGTCGGGATGGCGCCGGAAGTGCGGCCCGCGCGCGTCGGTGCGGCGTTGCCGGCCGCGGCGGTCGAGCCTGAGGCCGCCGCCGATACGGATGCGACGCGCCGTTACGTGCTGTGGGGCGCGTTGATCGTTGCGGTCGGTGTGCTCGGTACGATCGCATGGCGCCTCGCGAAAGGCGGCCGCGACGCGTAACCTCGACACGCATTCGTGTCCCTCTTGATGCGCCATTTACCGCGCGTGCCTGCTTTTATCGACAATCGCAACGCGCGATCGCGTACGGTCGCCACGCGAATTCGTCGGCCGGGCCTTTCTCGGTATTGGCATGCACGCCACGCAATCAGGCACGCCGTTGCCGGGCCACGAAGCGACCATGCTGGCGAGGCCGCCACGGCGACGAGCGGCAGCTCGCGGCGCCCGCCGCCCGTCGTGCCGCCCATCCGGTGACCCGGCGCACATGCGGGTCGCGCCGGGCCATCGCGTCCACGCGCGACGGCAATGCATACGCGAGACGCCGCACGGCCGCCACGCGCGCAGCCAGCCGCGACGCCGGCGACACGCGGCGCGCGAAGTGCGCGACGGGCCGCTTGCAGAGGATCGCGCTGTCGTAGCGCTTGCCGGCGAAGCGCATCGTGTCGATTACCTCGAAACCCTGCGCGCCGTAGAACGCCAGCAGGTGCGAAGCGGGATGCGGCGTATCGAGCGCGAGCAGCGTATAGCCGCGCAACGCGGCCCACTGCTCGGCGAACGACAGCAACAACGCGCCGATCCTGCAGCTCTGGCAGTCGGGATCGACGGCCACCTGCCGCACGCTCGCGACGCCTTCGCACCGGTACAGCGAACAGGCCGAAGACGGATCGGTCGCATACAGCGTGGCCGTACCGACCACACGTCCGCCGCACACGGCGACGTAGCACTCGCCTGCTTGCGCGCGGCGGCGCGTGACGTCTTCGTCCTGGTCGACGCACGTGCAGTTCAGCCCCATCGCGCCGAGCCGCGCGAATGCGCGATGCAGCATCGACGTGAGTTGCGCATAGCTGTCTGATGCCGGATCGAAACGCCGGACGATCACGCGATCGGCGCACCCGGAAGGCAGCGCGGCAGGAGACCGTTCGGCGATCGCGTTCCAGGGTATCGACATTGCAATGCTCCGTGGTTGGAATGCCCGAAGTCTAGGAGCGCGCCGGCCGCCGTCACAAGAAAAAATGTCGTAAAAGTTTGGGGAATGCGTGCGGGCGAAGCGGCCGCGACGGTGCATGCCGCGGCTTTCGCGCGGATCGTCGAGAACGCATGAAAGAACGCCGATCGTTGTTCGCGCAAGCAATGTCGGATGCTTCGTTGACACGTGCGACGACTCCATCCAGACTCGCTGCTCCCCCACCGTACCGAGAGCGCTCATGGTCACCTGCTTCCTTCGCTACGTCATCGATCCGTACAAGCTCGAGCAGTTCGAAACCTACGGCAAGATGTGGATTCCGCTCGTCGAGCAATTCGGCGGCACGCATCATGGCTACTTCCTGCCATCCGAAGGCGCCAGCAACATCGCGCTCGCAATGTTCACGTTCCCGAGCCTCGCCGAGTACGAGCGCTACCGCGAACGCTCGAAGGACGATCCCGCCTGCCAGGCCGCGTTCCGCTACGCGGAGGAAACGCGCTGCATCGTCAGCTACGAGCGCAGCTTCTTCCGGCCGGTGTTCGAGTAACCGCCATGCATCGCGCCCCCTTTCTGGCGGCGGACGAAAAAAAGCCCCGCCAGCATCCGCGCGGCGGGGCCAACCCATGTCAGTAGAGACATCATGGAGGAGACGAGCCCATCTTATCGAGTGCCGCACGCGGTCCCAACCAAGCATTTCTGCTATCCATCTGCGTCGCCGCGCGCACGCTCGACCCGCGTGCCTGGCATATCGATAGAACGAAAAGTCGTTTTCAGAGTGGCAGCGGGGTCGTTACCATCTGGTTTTAAGCCTGTGCTTAGCCGGGCAACCCATCCCAAGGAGCGCCCCTTGACTGCATTCGATCAACACCGCCGCCCGTTCGTGGTCGGCATCGGCGGCACCACCCGGGCCGCGTCGTCGACCGAGCGCGCGCTGTCATTCGCGCTGCGCGGCGCGCAAGCCGCCGGCGCACGCACGCGCCTGTTCGACGGCCCGTTCCTGCATACGCTGCCGCACTACGCCCCCGAACACAAAACGCTGACCGACGCGCAGCGAGAGCTGATCGACACCGTGCGCGAAGCCGATGCGATCGTCATCGCGACGCCCGGCTATCACGGCGGCGTGTCCGGCCTCGTGAAGAACGCGCTCGACACGCTCGAGGAACTGCGCGCCGACGAGCGCCCGTATCTCGACGGCCGCGCGGTCGGCCTGATCGTCACCGCCTACGGCTGGCAGGCCGCCGGCACCGTGCTGACGTCGCTGCGTTCGATCGTCCATGCGCTGCGCGGCTGGCCGACGCCGTTCGGCGCGACCGTGAACACGCTCGAAACGCGCTTCGACAGCGCCGACACCTGCTCGGATCCGAAGGTCGTCGCACAGCTCGAGACCGTCGGCTCGCAAGCAGCGGAATTCGCGCTCGCGTTCGCGTCGCATCGCGCGGCCGCGCATGCGGCATCGGTAGACGTGCTCGCCCCCGTGCTGAAGATCGCCAATCACTGACCGCAGTCTTCCCGCCGCCCGCGCCCGGCCGACGACGTTCGCCGTGCGCGGGCGGCGCGTGTCCGAAGTGCCGGCGCGCATCGCGCCGACGCCCTGCTCCATGCCGGCTCCCCGCGCCGATAATGATTCAGCCCGCCACGTGATTTGCATTGGCCGAAAGATTGGTTCACGCGGGCGGCGGGTTTTCGTACGCTGAAAGCCCGAATCCTCCATGCGTACGCCATGAACCGCACGATCCGCTACAAGGGCTACGAAGTCGCCCCCGCCGCCGCCCGGCTGCCGAACGGGCTATTCGCCGCGAACCTGACGATCGAGAAGGCAAGCGGCGGCCCGTCGCCGCGCGCCGTGTCGTTCGACGCGATCGATTTCTTCTTCGAAGAGGAACACGCGCTCGCGTATGCGTCCCGCTGGGGACGCCTCTGGGTCGACACGCAGGCCTGAGCGCAGCGCCCCGCAGCGAGGGCTCGCACGAAAATACGCGATGACGGAAGCTATGCAAGAATCTTTCGTCTTGTAATCGCATAACAATAGCCATGTCCGACACGCTGCAGGATGAGCATGTAGCGGCAGATTACGCCATGCGCAACTGGACCTTCGAGCGGCAGGGTCCGGTCAGGATCGGTTCCGATGCGCACAGGCAGATGTTCTGCCACATGCTCCTCGATACACACAACCCGTACAAACCGGCCGTCATCGACTGGCCTCCGCTCAAGCCCGACGAACTCAAGCGGCTCACGTCGCTGCCGATCTGGGACATCGCCGTCCAAACCGAGGGCCGCGCGTCGATCCGCGTGGCGACCTACGCCGCGGCGGTCGACGATCCGCTGCTGCGCCGCGCACTCGAGATGGACGGCGGCGAGGAAGCACGGCACAAGGTCGTGCTGTCGAAGCTCGTCGAGGCATACGGCATCCGGCTCGCGCCGGAGCCGCCCTACCCGGCGCCGAAGGATCCCGAGTGGTCATGGATGATGACGGGCTTCAGCGAATGCATCGACAGCTTCTTCGCGTTCGGCCTGTTCCGCTCCGCGCAGCGCTCCGGCTATTTCCCGGCCGAACTCGTCGACACCTTCGAACCCGTGATCCAGGAAGAAGGCCGCCACATCCTGTTCTTCGTGAACTGGTACGCGTGGTACTGGCGCAATTTGCCGTGGTGGCGCCGGCCGTGGTTCTTCGCGCGCGTCGCGGCCGTGTGGGTGCACCTGGTCCGCGACCGCATCGGCATCGCCCGCGGAATCGACGCCGACGGCGTCGCGCGCGATGCGAACTTCCCGGCGACGAGCACCGCCGACATCGGCGAAACGCTGAACCCGCGCGAGCTGATCGAGCTGTGCCTGACCGAGAACGACCGGCGAATGGCCGGGTACGACAAGCGGCTGCTGCGCCCGATGTTCGTCCCGCGCATGGCGCGCCTCGCGCTGCGGTTTCTGCGGAAATAACGAGGTGGTGGCCGGCGGGTTGCAGGCGGTGCGGATCGGCGCGCGCCGCCGCCCGCCGGCGCCTTATCCGGAACGGCGTGCTGCGTCGGCCGGACGGCGTAGTGCAATCCGACTCGCCCGGTCGCGGTTGCCATCCGCGCGCCTGCTCTCCTCTGGAACGAAAGCGAAAACACCGTGGCACGGATCCGTTGCGTCACGCGCGGCGTGACGTCGGCCCACTCGCCCACGCGAGCCTGACGGTCCACATCGGGCACACACTTGCACGTCACCCTTCCTCCTGCGCAGGGCGTTTTCCTCGGAAACAGGGTCAAGTCATTGTGGCGACGATCCGACATTTCCCGCTCGCCGTATCCATTCCCCAATCGGCTGCGGTCCAAGCCTGGCCCGGACGGCCGATCTGACACCCTCCAATTGGCCCATCAATAGGGAAAATCCGAAACGCCGTTTCAATTGCCGGCGCGATGTGTCCGTAGCACTTTTTTACAATTTTATGACACCAACCGCCGGGAAAGGCCCGTCCCACGGGCGCGGGCGGCCGGTGCGATGCGCAAATCAGCATATGCGGAGGCTTCTATTTTCGTGTTTTTCCAATTTTAAGGAGATTTATTAAATACAACTCAAAATCACAATGAAATCTTAAATTAATAAATTAATAAGCCGCACCGACGTACGCGAATTAGCATCCATCCGAATATTACAAACCAGAAAGAATTGCCAGCGTCGCAAACGTTTGCGGTTTCATTCTTGTTACACATCGAGGTCGACAAAGTGTTTCACGCCGCGCAAAATACGCCCATCTCATTGATTTTTATACGATATTTGATCTGACACCGAACCGGCAACAATCATACACAAAGCATTTCGATTTCTTTCAATATAATTACCATCCAATACATCAAAACACGATGCATTAACCATCTTTTAACTTTTAAAACCTCCCATTTTTCACTGTTTGTCAATCTCCAAATATCACCTCAAATAAACTCCGCCCATCAATTTTGAGATTTCGCGCGATCGCACGGCATATTCATCTAACGAAAGAGACCGGTGTGTGGCGTGATTATTTGGAGGCAGCAGAAAAATGAACCGCACATACCGCTCGATCTGGAACGAAGCCCTTGGCGCCTGGGTCGCGGCATCCGAACACGATTCGGCACGGGGTAAGCCGAACAAGTCGGCCGTCGTGGTTGCCGCAGTCGCGGCCTTGACGATCGGCCTGCCCGGCTTCGCCGAAGCCAATACGCTCAACACACAGCAGACCTGCTTTACGGGCAGCAACAGCGCAGTCGGCCGCGTGAACCCGGGCGGCACGCAAAACCAGGCCGGCGACGGCTCCGGCACGTATTCGGTCGTGGCCGGGTGTAACTCCAACGGCAACGGCTGGACCGGTGTCACGGTATATGGCTCATTTGCACAGGCGACCGGCAACGGCGCCGTCGCCACCGGCATGCAGTCGTCGGCGGGCCTGTGGGGTGTCGCGGCCGGCCTCGAAACCACCGCCAGCGGCACCGGCGCAACCGCCCTCGGCTTCGGCTCGACGGCGAGCGCGCTGAACTCGGTCGCAATCGGCGGCGCGGGCGGCAACGGCACGACGCCGCTCTCGCAGGCAAACTCGACGCTCGCGTCGGGCGCGGGTTCGATCGCCATCGGCAGCAACGCAACAAAGGGCGCGCAGTCGGCCGCCTCGGACAGCATCGCGATCGGCGGACAATCGTCCGTCGCATCGACCGCCACGTCGGGTATCGCACTCGGCCGCGGCGCGACCGTCAATGGGGCGTATGGCATCGCACAAGGTGACGGTGTCATCTCCGGCGCGACGGGTCAGAACGTGGCAATCGGTTCGTCCGGCACCACCGCGAACAGCGCCACGGCTACCGGCGGCGCGGTCGCTATCGGCAGAGGCCAGGTTGCAAGCGGCGACGGCGCCGTTGCGATCGGCAATGGCAACTCGGCGAGCGGCACGGGCGCCGTCGCGCTGGGCAACAGCAGCACGGCGACCAACAGCTCCGTCGCGCTCGGCAGCTCGGCGACGGCAACGGGCACCAATGGCGCGGTTGCCATCGGCAATGCCGCGACCGCGAACGTCGCGAATTCGGTCGCGCTCGGCGGCAGTTCGGTGACGACCAGCGCCGCGTCGACGACGACCGGCGGCACGACGACTGTCAGCAACACAACGATCGGTGGCCAGATGTTCGGCAACTACGCTGGCGCGGGCTCGGCAGGCGGCGTCGTCAGCGTCGGTCAGCCGAATGCGGAACGCCGGATCCAGAACGTCGCGGCGGGCCTCGTCAGCGCGACAAGCACCGACGCGATCAACGGCAGCCAGATCTTCGCCGTGGCAAGCACCACGACGTCGAGCATCACGAGCCTGTCGACGTCGACGTCGACGGGTCTGTCGTCGGCCAACAGTTCGATCGGTTCGCTGTCGACCTCGGCCTCGACCGGCATCAACTCGTTGTCTACCGGCCTGAGCTCGACCAACAGTTCGGTTACGTCGCTCTCGTCGTCTACGTCCACCGGCCTCTCGTCGGCCAACAGCTCGATCGGTTCTCTGTCCACCTCGACCTCGACGGGCATCAACTCGCTGTCGACCGGACTCAGCTCGACCAATAGCTCCGTTACTTCGCTCTCGTCGTCAACGTCCAGCGGCCTCTCGTCGGCTAATAGCTCCATCGGTTCGCTCTCGACCGGCCTCAGCTTCACCAACAGCTCGGTTACGTCGCTCTCGTCGTCCACGTCGGCGGGCCTCTCGTCGGCGAATAGCTCGATCAGCTCGCTCTCCACGTCGACCTCGACCGGCCTGAGCTCAACCAACAGCTCAGTTACGTCGCTTTCGTCGTCAACGTCCAGCGGCCTCTCGTCGGCTAATAGCTCCATCGGCTCGCTCTCCACGTCGACCTCGACCGGGCTGTCGTCCGCTAATAGCGCCATCGGTTCGCTCTCGACCGGCCTCAGCTCGACCAACAGCTCAGTTACGTCGCTCTCGTCGTCCACGTCGACGGGCCTCTCGTCGGCTAATAGCTCGATCGGCTCGCTCTCCACGTCGACCTCGACCGGACTGTCGTCCGCAACTAGCTCGATCAGCTCTCTGTCCACCTCGACCTCGACGGGCATCAATTCGCTCTCGACCGGCCTCAGCTCAACCAACAGCTCGGTTACGTCGCTCTCGTCGTCCACGTCGACGGGCCTCTCGTCGGCGAATAGCTCGGTCAGCTCGCTCTCCACGTCGAC
>NZ_JAWRYD010000179.1:0-304 GCF_046534765.1 Burkholderia sp. SIMBA_062 | reverse complement strand
CGAGTTGCTCTTGCCCGGCGTCAATACGGGATAATACCGCGCCACATAGCAGAACTTTAAAAGTGCTCATCATTGGAAAACGTTCTTCGGGGCGAAAACTCTCAAGGATCTTACCGCTGTTGAGATCCAGTTCGATGTAACCCACTCGTGCACCCAACTGATCTTCAGCATCTTTTACTTTCACCAGCGTTTCTGGGTGAGCAAAAACAGGAAGGCAAAATGCCGCAAAAAAGGGAATAAGGGCGACACGGAAATGTTGAATACTCATACTCTTCCTTTTTCAATATTATTGAAGCATTTATCA
>NZ_JAWRYD010000005.1:0-285062 GCF_046534765.1 Burkholderia sp. SIMBA_062 | reverse complement strand
AACGGCCGCGACGAAGGCTTCACGAAGCTGATCTTCGACGAGGAAACCCATCGCGTGATCGGCGGCGGCATCGTCGGGCTGAACGCGGGCGACCTGATCAGCGAAGTGTGTCTCGCCGTCGAAATGGGCGCGGACGCGGAAGACATCGGCAAGACGATTCACCCGCACCCGACGCTCGGCGAATCGGTCGGCATGGCCGCCGAATTGTACGAAGGCGTCTGTACCGATCTCCCGCCGCAACGCAAGAAGTAACTCGACCGGCATGGTCGGCCTCGCGCCGGCCATGAAAAACGCCGCCGCCCGGGACATCCGGACGGCGGCGTTTTCTTGTGCCCGAGGCCGACGGCAGCCCGCCATCCGTATCACGCCGACGCATCGACGCCTCGACGCCTCGACGCCTCGACGACGGCCGGCCGCGCGGTGTGTCGGCGCCTGAAACGAAAAAGCCGCGCAGTGCGCGGCTTTTTCAGGAGCAGGGACGCTTACGCGGCCGGCTTGGTCGAGCGGCGCGATGCAGCAGCGCTTGCAGCCTTCGTCGCGACAGCGGCAGCCGCGTTGAAGTTCGTTTCGGCGATCTCGACGGCTTGCTTCGCAGCCTTCTGGACCGTTTCGTACGTGGTGTTCGCTGCGTTCAGCGCCGACTTCAGTGCGGCGACAGCCGTTTCCGAACCGGCCGGTGCGTTCTTCGCGACGTTGTCGACGAGCGCCTGGACCTTCTTGTTCTGCTCTTCGAATTGCGCTTCCGCAACCTTCGCGAACTCGGCTTGCGTCGACGACGCGATTTCATACAGGTGACGGGTGTACGACAGCACCTTTTCCGCGACCGGCTGCGACAGGCTCGCTTGCAGCGCGATCAGCTCTTGCGCGTCCTTCACCGACAGCAGGCGTTGTGCGTTTTCCTGGCTTTCCGTCAGCGTCGACTTCACGACCTGCAGGTTGAGTTCGATCAGCTTTTCGACGCCTTCGAACGCCTTGGTCGTCAGACCGAACAGGCTTTCGAGGTTGGCTTTCTGGGCGGCGGCGATTTGCTCGGGGGTCAGCAAGGACATGTCAAGCTCCTGAAAAGCGATCGCGTCGATCGCAGGGATATAAAGGGCACTACGCTGGGGAACCTCGGCGCTGCGTGCTTTGTGCATCGCAGCAATGAGTCATATTTTAGGGCACAGAAAAGTCTTGTCAAGCATTTTTTGTGCATTGCACAATCGCGACAAATTATCGATAAAACAACGAGTTATCGCACGCGTCCGGAATCGGTTTCACCCGTGTTTTTCCCACATGGTGCGCACCCGGCCGGGGCAGGCGCGGCGCACCATGATCATGCACAGGTAAACCTGACAGGCATGTGGAACGTTATGCTTCTGTTCCTGTCGAAAAGCGCGCCGTTTCAATGCGCGTGCCGTGGCGACGTGCCGCCGCCGCGGCGGAGACCGGTGCCACGGGCACCCCGAGCGCCGGATACGTACTTTCCCCGCTTTAACTTCTCGTCAAAGTGACGTTATCTCAATTAACCGCGTGGTAATCGCGAGGCGGGTACTGTCGGGCAGCGCATCCCATGAATTTTTTCGATGGGAGCGGGAGGGTCGATCGATGGATCGTCGGGCGACCCTTACATTCCGGTTTAACGACGATCGGTAAGTGCCTAATATTGCTCTTTTTTTAAGCTTTAACTACACTTGCGGAAACCTCCCGCCCGCTTTGTCCAGACCCCAATGAAAGCCGAATCGTTTTCACCACGCAGATTGTTGCAGAGCATGACGCTCGGCACGGCTGTGTCGGTCGCCGTCGCCTTGCTGGCGACCACCGCGTCCGTCACGCCGGTTGACGCCTTTGCCGCCACTGCGAAGACCCACCAGGCCGCCAGGAAAGCCGCTTCCTCTTCGTCCGCGAAGAAGTCGGTGAAGGCTGCCTCCGCCAAATCCGCCGACGTCGCGTCGGCCGATGCGCCGCGCGCGAAGGCCTCGCGCAAGCGCGCGACGCTCACGGCGAACGTGCACGGCCACCGCGGCGCGGTGCGCAAGGTCGCGTTCCAGCCGCGTCGCCCGACGGTCGGCCAGGCGTTCGGCCTGCACGACACGCCGGACGCGCTCGCGTTGCGCTCGAGTGTCGCGTACGTCGTCGACCAGAACACCGGCGAGCCGCTGTTCGACAAGAATTCGCACGCCGTCGTGCCGATCGCGTCGATCTCGAAGCTGATGACGGCGATGGTCGTGCTCGACTCGAAGTCGCCGATGACCGACCAGCTCGAGGTCACCGACGAAGATCGCGACTACGAAAAGGGCACGGGCTCGCGCCTGTCGGTCGGCTCGGTCCTGTCGCGCGAGGACATGCTGCACATCGCGCTGATGGCATCGGAAAACCGCGCGGCGGCGGCGCTGTCGCGCTACTACCCGGGCGGCCGTCCGGCCTTCATCGCCGCGATGAACGCGAAGGCGAAGTCGCTCGGCATGAACGACACGCACTTCGAGAATTCGACGGGCCTGTCGAGCTCGAACGTGTCGAGCGCGCGCGATCTCGTGAAGATGGTCAATGCGGCATACCAGTACCCGGTGATTCGCCAGTTTTCGACCGATCGGACGTACGACGTCTATACGGGCAAGCGCAACCTGGTCTACAACAGCACGAACGCGCTGATCCGCGGCAACGGCTCGTGGGACATCGGCCTGCAGAAGACGGGCTTCATCAACGAGGCAGGCGAATGTCTCGTGATGCAGGCGACGATCCATGGCCGGCCGATGGTGATGGTGCTGCTGGATTCGTTCGGCAAGTATTCGCGCTTCGCCGACGCGGCGCGCCTGCGCAACTGGCTCGACGCCGGCGGCGGCGAGCGCCTGACGGCGGCCAACACGGCGAACGGCGGCACCTGATCGCGGCGCGGCGGTTTGCCGCCGCACCGGTCGCCGCAAAGAAAAAGCCCTGCAATCGCAGGGCTTTTTTTCGTCCGGCCGCCGGGCGGCGGGTGGCGCGGCTCATGCGTGCCGCTGCAGTCCTTCCGTATCCTTCGCGGGCGCGGGGCGGTAGCCGAGCGATTCCGAGATGGTCAGCGCGGTGCGGCTCAACTGGCCGAGCCACGCGTCCTGCAGGCGGTCGGCCGGTGCCGACAGCGACAGGCCGGCGACGAGCTTGCCCGAGTCGTCGTAGATGCCGGCCGCGATACAGCGCACGCCCAGCTCCAGTTCCTCGTTGTCGCGCGCGCACGATTGCTGGCGCACGAGCGTCAGCTCGCGCTCGAGCTTCGCGATGTCGGTAATGCTGTTCTGCGTATGGCCGGACAGCCCGGTGCGCGTCGCATAGGCGCGCACGCGCGACGTTTCGTCGACCGCGAGGAACAGCTTGCCGACCGACGTCAGGTGCAGCGGCGCGCGGCCGCCGATCGCGCGGACGACCTGCATCCCCGAGCGTTCCGAATACGCGCGCTCGATATAGACGATTTCGTCGCCCTGGCGTACCGACAGGTTCACGGTCTGGCCCGTCAGGCGGTGCAGCTCGCGCATCGGCATCAATGCCGCGTCACGTACCGACAGGCGCGCCTTCACCAGGTTGCCGAGCTCCAGCAGCCGCATGCCGAGCCGGTACGTGCCGGGATCGGAGCGGTCGACGAGGCGGCAGGTCACCATGTCGTTGAGGATGCGGTGCGCGGTCGACGGATGCAGCTCCGTGCGCTGGGCAAGCTCCTTCAGGCTGACGGGGTCGCTGTGCGCGGCGAGCGCGTCCAGCAACCGCATCATGCGTTCGATCACTTGGATCGACGTTTTGGAATCCGGGGTGGGTTGGCTCATGTCGGGGGAGAATCGGTTGACGCGTCAAGCGGTGTTGCGTCGATTGTATCTCGTATTGTGAAAAAAGCGAACGCCGTTCGAGGAAGTCCTCGTTTCCTGACATGCATGCTTGCGCGTGCGCCGGCGTTGGTCTTGCTGGCCAAACGGCGGATAATGAGAGCCGTTTTCTCGAAGGAGCGCGTATGCGAGTCGGTTTGTTCGTGACCTGCCTGGTCGACCTGATGCGTCCGGAAATCGGCTTTTCCGCGCTGAAGCTGATTCGCGACGCCGGCTACGAGGTGTTCGTGCCGCCCGCGCAAACCTGCTGCGGCCAGCCGGCCTACAACTCGGGCGATCGCGCGCTCGCGCGCGACCTCGCGGAAAAGACGCTGCGCGAGTTCGAGCAGTTCGATTGCGTCGTCGTGCCGTCGGGCTCGTGCGGCGGCATGATCCGCGCGCACTACGGCGACCTGTTCCGCGACGACCCCGAACTGATGGGGCGCTATGCGCGGTTCCAGCAGAAAGTCTACGAACTGACCGATTTCCTCGCGAACGTCGCGAAGGTCACGCTCGCGCCCGGCGAATTCGCGGGGCCCGTCACCTACCACGACTCGTGCTCGGGCCTGCGCGAACTCGGCGTGAAGGCGCAGCCGCGCGCGCTGCTCGCGCAGCGCGGCGTGGCCGTTACCGAGATGAAGGACTGCGAGCACTGCTGCGGCTTCGGGGGCACGTTCGCGGTCAAGTACGGCGACATTTCGGCAGCCATTGCGGACGAGAAATGCGCGAATGTGCGTGCGTCCGGCGCGGGCGCCGTCGTATTGGGCGATCTCGGCTGCATGCTGAACATCGAAGGGCGGTTGCGCCGGACGGGCGACCGCGACACGCGCGTGCTGCACGTCGCGCAGGTGCTGGCGGGCGACGTCTGACGCCCGGTTCCGCTCACTTTTCCCCGATACCGCGATGCAAGTCCAATCGATGCATTTCAAGGCGCGTGCCGGCCAGAAGCTGGCCGACCAGCGCTTGCAGCAGAACCTGAAGAAGCTGTCGACGAAGTTCGTGTCCGCGCGCGCCGACGCGATGACCGCGATCGACTTCCAGGCGACGCGCGCCGCGCTGAAGGCGCGCCGCAACCGGGCTCTGGAGAACCTCGACGTGTGGCTCGAGGCGTTCGAGCGCGAGGCGGCGCGGCGCGGCACGACGGTGCTGTTCGCGGAAACGACCGAGGACGCTGCGCGGCTCGTCGCCGACATCGCGCGGCGCCACGACGTGAAGAAGGTCATCAAGACGAAGTCGATGGTGTCCGAGGAAATGCGCCTGAACGCGGTGCTCGCCGAGATGGGCGTGCAGTCGATCGAGACGGACCTCGGCGAATACATCCTGCAGATCAACGACAACGAGCCGCCGAGCCACATCATTGCGCCCGTCGTGCACAAGGACAAGGACGAGATCGCCGACCTGTTCGCGCGCACGCACCACCGCGAGCGGCTGACCGAGATTCCCGACATGACGCGCGAGGCGCGCGAGGTGCTGCGCCCGCATTTCCTGTCGGCCGACATGGGCGTGACGGGCGGCAACTTCGTGATCGCCGAGACGGGTTCGGTCGCGATCGTCACGAACGAAGGCAACGAAGGCATGTGCACGGTGATGCCGCGCGTGCATGTCGCGGTGACGGGCATCGAGAAGGTACTGCCGACGCTCGAGGATCTCGCGACCGCGATGCGTCTGCTGCCGCGTTCGGCGACCGGGCAGAAGACGTCGAATTACTTCTCCCTGCTCACCGGGCCGCGCGGCCCGGGAGACGAGGACGGCCCGGAGCACAACTACGTGGTGCTCGTCGACGGCGGCCGCACGGGCCTGATCGGTGGCGAATTCCAGGAGATGCTGCGCTGCATCCGCTGCGGCGCGTGCATGAACCATTGCCCGGTGTACCAGAAGGTCGGCGGGCACGCGTACGGATGGGTCTATCCGGGCCCGATGGGGTCGGTGCTGACGCCGAGCTACGTCGGGATCGACCGTGCGCTCGACCTGCCGCAGGCCGCGACGCTGTGCGGCGAATGCGACAGCGTATGCCCGGTGGGGATCCCGCTGTCGCACCTGCTGCGCACGCTGCGCGAGAAACAGGTCGAGCGGCACCTGCGGCCATGGCGCGAGCGTGCCGCACTCGCCGCGTGGGGCTTTTTCGCGCGCCGGCCGATGCTTTACGCGCTGACGACCAAGCTCGCGGTGCGCGTGCTCGAGCGGCTCGGCGGCGCCGGCGGCGTGCTGCGGCGCCTGCCCATGATGGGCGGCTGGATGGACACGCGCGACCTGCCGACCCCGACCGGCCGCACGTTCCGCGAACTGTACGCGGCATCGCAAAGCCATCTCGGCTGACCACTGTTCATCGGATGACAACAGTGCGTTCGCTATTTATGTATTTATCTCGATAGATGCGGTCTATAGAATCTCGTCTGTAGTCCCCGGAATTGGGTTTCGGGGAATGAGGTCAAGGAGCCGCATCATGAAAAAGACAATATCGATGTACTGGCCGCTGGCAATCGTCGTTCCGCTCGCCGCGCTCGCCTATCTGCACGCGATGGCCGACGCGCCGTCGCGTGGTCCGCTCGCCGTGCATCAGGCATCCGCCGAACTGGCGCGCGCGGTGTCGTTCGGGCTCGTCGACGACGCGGCGCAACCGTTGCCGGCCGCTTCCGGCGACGTCGGGCTCGCCGCGCCCAAGGCGCTGTAAGGCACGCCGCCGTCGCTTTGCGCGGCGGCGCGATTTCGGGCGCCTTTGTATAATGGCGCGTTCTTCTCCAACGCGGTTCGCCGCGGCTTTCCGATAGTGCGATGACCCGCGTTGCGATCTGTTTCGTCTGTCTCGGCAATATCTGCCGTTCGCCCACCGCGGAAGGCGTGATGCGCCACCAGGTGGACGCGGCCGGGCTGGCCGAGCACATCGCGATCGAGTCGGCCGGCACCGGCGACTGGCACGTCGGCGAACCGCCCGACACGCGCGCGCAGGCGGCGGCCCGTACCCGCGGCTACGACCTGTCGGCGCTGCGGGCGCGGCAGGTGAGCGCGGCGGATTTCGAGCGGTTCGACCTGCTGCTGGCGATGGACGAAGCCAATCTCGCGGAATTGCGCCGGCGCTGTCCGCCGGAGCATCGCGACAAGGTGCGCCTCCTGATGGAATTCGCGTCGGGCGCGGCCGAGACCGAAGTGGCCGATCCCTATTTCGGCGGCGCGCAGGGCTTCGAACAGGTGCTCGATCAGGTCGAGCGCGCGTGCGCGGGCCTGCTGGACACCCTCCGGAGCCGTACCGGACGCTGATCGCGGCACGGTATTCAGCGTGCTGCGAATACCCTGTCGCAGACATGGATACTTGACTAAAATCGTCAAATATTTATACTTGACCAAAATCGTCAAGATTGCAGTCCCCTAGACACCATGAGACTCACCACCAAAGGCCGTTTCGCCGTCACGGCGATGATTGACTTGGCACTGCGCCAGGAGCAGGGCCCGGTGACGCTTGCAGGCATCAGCCAGCGCCAGCGGATTTCGCTCTCGTATCTCGAACAGCTGTTCGGGAAGCTGCGCAGGCATGAAATCGTCGAATCCGTGCGCGGCCCGGGCGGCGGCTACAACCTCGCGCGCCGCGCGCAGGACGTCACCGTCGCCGACATCATCATCGCGGTCGATGAACCGCTCGACGCCACGCAGTGCGGCGGCAAAGGCACGTGCGACGGGTCGAAGCAGCCCGACGGCCATTGCATGACGCACGAGCTGTGGTCGACCCTGAACCAGAAAATGGTCGAATACCTCGATTCGGTGTCGCTGCAGGATCTCGTCGATCAGCAGCGCGCACGCGAGGGCGCACCCGCGGTGTTGCGCGATCGACGCGCGCCGGAGCCCGCCGCGGCGCCGGCCGAACCGGTGCGCACGATGCCGCTCGGTCCCAATTCGGTGTTCAACATCGCGAGTTCGTGAGCGCGAACGCGCCGCACACCCGCCGCACACCCCATAACGCACATAGTCCCTGCACAGAATACCCGGAGCGACAGATGACCCAAGAGACTCTCCACCTGCCCATCTACATGGATTACAGCGCGACGACGCCGGTCGACCCGCGCGTGGTCGACAAGATGGTGCCGTACCTGCGCGAGCAGTTCGGCAACCCGGCATCGCGCAGCCACGCGTATGGCTGGGATGCGGAGCGCGCGGTAGAGGAAGCGCGCGAGCAGGTGGCCGCGCTCGTGAACGCGGATCCGCGCGAGATCATCTGGACGTCCGGCGCAACGGAGTCGGACAACCTCGCGATCAAGGGTGCTGCGAACTTCTACAAGGGCAAGGGCAAGCACATCATCACGGTGAAGACCGAGCACAAGGCCGTGCTCGATACCTGCCGCGAGCTCGAGCGCGACGGCTTCGAAGTCACTTATCTCGACGTGAAGGAAGACGGCCTGATCGACCTCGACGTGTTCAAGGCCGCGCTGCGCCCGGACACGATCCTCGTCTCGGTGATGCACGTGAACAACGAGATCGGCGTGATCCAGGATATCGAGACGATCGGCGAGATCTGCCGCGAGAAGGGCATCGTGTTCCACGTCGACGCCGCCCAGGCGACCGGCAAGGTCGAGATCGACCTCGCGAAGCTGAAGGTCGACCTGATGTCGTTCTCGGCGCACAAGACCTACGGCCCGAAGGGCATCGGCGCGCTGTACGTGCGCCGCAAGCCGCGCGTGCGCATCGAAGCGCAGATGCACGGCGGCGGTCACGAGCGCGGGATGCGCTCGGGCACGCTGCCGACGCACCAGATCGTCGGCATGGGCGAAGCGTTCCGCATCGCGCGCGAAGAAATGGCGACCGAGAACGAGCGCGTCCGCATGCTGCGCGACAAGCTGCTGCGCGGCCTGTCGCAGATCGAGGAAACCTACGTGAACGGCGACATGGATCATCGTGTCCCGCACAACCTGAACATCAGTTTCAACTTCGTCGAAGGCGAGTCGCTGATCATGGCGATCAAGGACGTCGCGGTGTCGTCGGGTTCCGCCTGCACGTCGGCGTCGCTGGAGCCTTCGTACGTGCTGCGTGCGCTCGGCCGCAACGACGAACTCGCCCACAGCTCGATCCGCTTCACTGTCGGCCGCTTCACGACGGAGCAGGACGTCGACTTCGTGATCGAACTGCTGAACAGCAAGATCTCGAAGCTGCGCGAACTGTCGCCGCTCTGGGAAATGCACCAGGAAGGCATCGATCTGTCCACGATCGAATGGGCTGCGCACTGAACATCGCATTGAATACATTCGCGGGCGAATTTGCGCACGCAGACGTAACGAGTCAAGGAGTCTGAGTCATGTCATACAGCAACAAGGTTCTGGATCACTACGAAAACCCGCGTAACGTCGGTTCGTTCGCGAAGGACGACGACGCGGTCGGTACGGGCATGGTCGGCGCGCCGGCCTGCGGCGACGTGATGAAGCTGCAGATCCGCGTCGGCGCGGACGGCGTGATCGAAGACGCGAAGTTCAAGACGTACGGCTGCGGTTCGGCCATCGCGTCGAGCTCGCTCGTGACCGAATGGGTGAAGGGCAAGACGCTCGACGAGGCGCTGTCGATCAAGAACACGCAGATCGCCGAAGAACTTGCACTGCCGCCGGTGAAGATTCACTGCTCGATTCTCGCGGAAGACGCGATCAAGGCAGCCGTGGCCGACTACAAGAAGCGCCACGACACCACGGAAAGCGATCAGGCAGCGGCCTGAGCGGCATCGAGCGGCTTCTCGATAAAACGCTGGGCCGCCCCAAGTTTTATTGACCCCCTCGGGGGGCCTGGCGCGAAGCGACAGGTTTGGGGGCGCTCAGAAGGGAACGCGGCGGGCCCCAGGCGTGCCGCGGCAAGGACATCATGGCAATTACACTGACCGAAAAAGCAGCACAGCACGTCCAGAAATACCTCGTCCGTCGCGGCAAGGGTGTGGGCCTGCGGCTTGGCGTTCGCACGACCGGGTGCTCGGGGCTCGCGTACAAGCTCGAGTATGTCGACGAGCTGGCTCCCGAGGATCAGGTATTCGAGAGCCATGGCGTGAAGGTCATCGTCGACCCGAAGAGCCTCGCGTACATCGACGGCACCCAACTCGACTTCGCGCGCGAAGGCCTGAACGAAGGGTTCAAGTTCAACAACCCGAACGTGAAGGACGAGTGCGGCTGCGGCGAATCGTTCCGCGTCTGACGCGGTCTTCCGCTCAAGGCGGGCAAGAGGCGGCACGGGCCGCCTTTTTAATGTGCGGCGTTTGCCGCGCGACGAACCGGAATTGAACGCGACGATGGTTTCGCTGAAAGACAGCCACTTCGATCTGTTTCACCTGCCGGCGCAATTCGCGCTCGACGAGGCGGCGCTCGACAGCGCGTATCGCACGGTGCAGACGCAGGTGCACCCGGACCGCTTCGCGGCGGCCGGCGATGCGCAAAAGCGCATCGCGATGCAATGGGCGACGCGTGCGAACGAGGCCTACCGCACGCTGCGCGATCCGCTGAAGCGTGCGACCTATCTGCTGTCGCTGCGCGGCGTCGACATCGGTGCTGAAAACAACACCGCGATGGAGCCCGCGTTCCTGATGCAGCAGATGGAGTGGCGCGAAGGCATCGAGGATGCCGCGGCCGCCCGCAACGTCGACGCGCTCGATGCGCTGCTCGCCGAACTGCGCGACGAGAAGCGCGTGCGCCTCGAGCGCCTCGGCACGCTGCTCGACAGCGCCGCCGACCAGGCCGCCGCCGAGGCCGTGCGCCAGCTGATGTTCATCGAACGCGTCGCGTCGGAAGTGGGCGCGCAGATCGAGCGCCTCGAAACTTAACCGCGTGCCTCGCGGCACGCGCAGCAAACGGGCCGAGCGCCCGAACGAACCAAGATGGCTTTACTGCAAATTTCCGAACCGGGCATGGCGCCGGCGCCGCACCAGCGGCGACTCGCTGTCGGGATCGATCTCGGCACGACGAACTCGCTCGTCGCGGCCGTGCGCAACAGCGTGCCCGAAGTGCTGCCGGACGAGGCGGGCCGCGCGCTGCTGCCGTCGGTGGTCCGTTATCTGGAGAAGGGCGGCCGCCGCATCGGCCACGAAGCGAAGGAGCAGGCCGCGACCGATCCGCGTAACACGATCGTGTCGGTCAAGCGCTTCATGGGCCGCGGCAAGGCCGAGGTCGAAGGCGCGGCGAACGCACCTTACGAATTCGTCGATGCGCCGGGCATGGTGCAGATCCGCACGATCGACGGCGTGAAGAGCCCGGTCGAGGTGTCGGCCGAGATTCTCGCGACGCTGCGTTACCGCGCGGAAGACACGCTCGGCGACGAGCTGGTCGGCGCGGTGATCACGGTGCCGGCGTATTTCGACGACGCGCAGCGCCAGGCGACGAAGGACGCCGCGCGTCTCGCGGGCCTCAACGTGCTGCGCCTGCTGAACGAACCGACCGCGGCCGCGATCGCCTATGGTCTGGACAACGCGGCCGAAGGCCTCTATGCGGTGTACGACCTCGGCGGCGGCACGTTCGACCTGTCGATCCTGAAGCTGACCAAGGGCGTGTTCGAAGTGCTGGCCGCGGGCGGCGATTCCGCACTCGGCGGCGACGATTTCGATCACGTGCTGTTCGGCCACGTGCTCGCCCAGGCCGGCATCGACGTGAAGGCGCTCGCGCCCGAGGACGTGCGCCTGCTGCTCGATCGCGTGCGCGTGCTGAAGGAAGTGCTGTCGTCCGCGCCGCAGGCGTCGCTCGACGTGACGCTGTCGACCGGTGCGCAGCTCGTGCAGACGATCTCGCACGACACGTTCGCGTCGCTCGTCGAGCCGCTCGTGCAGCGTACGCTGACGCCGACCCGCAAGGCATTGCGCGACGCGCAGGTGACGCCGGCCGACATCAAGGGTGTCGTGCTGGTCGGTGGCGCGACGCGCATGCCGGTGATCCGCGATGCGGTCGCGAAGTACTTCGGCCAGCCGCCGCTCGTCAATCTCGATCCGGACCAGGTCGTTGCGCTCGGCGCGGCGATCCAGGCCGACCTGCTCGCCGGCAATCGCGGCAGCGGCGACGACTGGCTGCTGCTCGACGTGATCCCGCTGTCGCTCGGGGTCGAGACGATGGGCGGTCTCGTCGAGAAGATCATTCCGCGCAATTCGACGATTCCGATCGCGCGTGCGCAGGAGTTCACGACCTTCAAGGACGGTCAGACCGCGATGGCGATCCACGTCGTGCAGGGCGAGCGCGAGCTCGTCGCCGACTGCCGGTCGCTCGCACGCTTCGAGCTGCGCGGCATCCCGCCGATGACGGCCGGTGCGGCGCGCATCCGCGTGACCTATCAGGTCGATGCGGACGGGCTGCTGTCGGTGTTCGCACGCGAGCAGCATTCGGGCGTCGAGGCATCGGTCGTCGTGAAGCCGTCATACGGCCTCGCCGACGACGACATCGCGAAGATGCTGGAAGACAGCTTCAAGACCGCCGAGATCGACATGCGCGCACGCGCGCTGCGCGAAGCTCAGGTCGAGGCCCAGCGGATGATCGAGGCGACGCAGGCGGCGCTTGCGGCCGACGGCGAATTGCTCGACGACGCCGAACGCACGCAGGTCGACGCGCTCGTCGCGGCGCTGCGCACGATCGCTCAGGGCGACGACGCGGACGCGATCGAAACCGCGACCAAGGCACTGGCCGACGGCACCGACGAATTCGCGGCGCGCCGGATGGACAAGAGCATCAAGCGCGCACTGTCGGGCCGGCGGCTCGACGAGATCTGAACGAACGACCTGCGCGCGGGCCGGCGACGGCCCGCGCGATATTGAACCGTGCGGCGCCAGCTGCCGCACCCTGACTGACGGAACGGACAATGCCTCAACTGGTAGTGCTGCCTCACGTCGAACTGTGTCCGGACGGCGCAGTGATCGACGCGACGCCCGGCAAGAGTATTTGCGACAACCTGCTCGACCACGGGATCGAGATCGAGCATGCCTGCGAGAAGTCGTGCGCATGCACGACCTGCCACGTGGTGATCCGCGAGGGCTTCAACGATCTCGAGCCGTCCGAAGAGGACGAAGACGACCTGCTCGACAAGGCGTGGGGCCTCGAGCCGACGTCGCGCCTGTCGTGCCAGGCGATCGTGCAGGAAGATTCGGACCTGGTGGTCGAGATCCCGAAGTACTCGATCAACCACGCGAAGGAAAATCACTGACGATTCGGCGGGACGGGCGGCGCGCATCACGTGCGTTCCGCCGAGCGAACTCGCTACGTACACGGGAGAGCAGGCCTTGAAATGGACCGATTCGCGCGAAATCGCCATCGCGCTGGCAGACAAGCATCCGGACGTCGATCCGCAGCGGATCAATTTCGTCGACCTGCGCCAATGGGTGATCGAGCTCGATGGCTTCTCCGATGATCCCAGCCACTCGGGCGAGAAGATCCTCGAAGCGATCCAGGCTCACTGGATCGACGAATCCGACTTCGACGACGAAGACTGAGGGTCGCGCCCGGCGCCCGGCACTCGCTCGGCACCGCTCCCGCGAAAAGAAAAGGCTCGTGACGCTGTCACGAGCCTTTTTCGTTTCCGCCGCGGCACAACGGCCGCCCGGCGATTCGTCATGCGTTACGCGCCGACCAGCGTGCCGTTCTCGATCCGCACGCGCTGACCCTGGCCGAACGGCGGCGGGTTGTGGTACGTGAACGTACGCGTCGCGCCGCTTTCCATCTGGACCTGCACCTGGTAGTCGGTTTCCGCGCGCACCTGCTTCTCGACCTGATTGCCGGCAAGACCGCCGCCGAGCGCGCCGATGATGGTCATCGCGGTGCGGCCGTTGCCGTGACCGAACTGGTTGCCGAGCAGGCCGCCGGCTGCTGCGCCGCCGACCGCGCCGATCCCGGAGCTCTGACCCGGCGTGCGCGATTGCGTGATCGAGACGATCGTGCCGCAGCTCTGGCAATAGGCCGGCTGAGCGGGCGCGGACTGCTGTTGCGCATATTGCGGCGGCTGCGGCGCCGGCGTATGGCGGCGGTGCGTGGCTGCCGGGCGCGGCGCGGGCTTCGGTTCGGCTTGTGCCGCCGCCGCCTTCTCGGCCGCCGCCTTTTGCTCGGCCTTTTGCTGCGCGGCCTGTTCGGCTGCCTGCTGCTGCGCTTGCGCGGCCAGCGCGGCACTGGCGGCTGCGGCCGTATCGACGGCCGGCTGCGACGCGATCAGCGCGGCCTGGGTCTGACCGTTCTGCGCGTTGTTGCTGCTGGCCTTCGGGAGGATGCCCGTGATCGCGGCGGTGGCGGCGAGGCTGGCGACGATGACGGCGCCTGCCGCGGTCGCGATGAGCGGATGGAGGCGTTGTTTTTGCGGCGTGGTCTGATTCTGGTTGTCCATGTTTTTCTCCGGTGTCGATCCGGCTCCGCACGTTGGCGCTGGCCGGATCCCACGCTTCGGGAGCGAGCAGACTTGGCGTTCCGGCGCCGCGTTCTGGTCCCGTGGTCATGCGTGGTGACGCAACAGGAGTGTCGTCTACCGGCGAGCGGCGCACCGTATCAAGGTGTAACGAATTGCAGCGGGGGACCGGCGCGCGCAACCGGGAAAACCCGGAGAAGGCCGTCGCGCCAAGGGGATAAAACGGGGGAGGATCGAAAACCGGCGGACACCGGCGGGCGGGATTTACGCGTGGTTACAAACCGCGCGCGTGCGCGCCGCGGGGCGCGGCGCACACGCAGGCACGAGCGTCAGTCTTCGCGGCGCAGGTGCGGGAACAGCAGCACGTCGCGGATCGTCGGGCTGTCGGTCAGCAGCATCACGAGACGGTCGATGCCGATCCCGCAGCCGCCCGTCGGCGGCATCCCGTGTTCGAGCGCGCGGATGTAGTCGGCGTCGAAGAACATCGCTTCCTCGTCGCCGGCATCCTTCTGCTCGACCTGCTTCTTGAAGCGCGCGGCCTGGTCTTCCGGATCGTTCAGCTCCGAGAAGCCGTTCGCGATCTCGCGGCCCGTCATGAACAGCTCGAAACGCTCGGTGATGCCCGGCACCGTATCCGACGCGCGCGCGAGCGGCGACACTTCAACCGGGTAGTCGATGATGTAGGTCGGCTCCCACAGCTGCGATTCGGCGGTTTCCTCGAACAGCGCGAGCTGCAGCGCGCCGATGCCGGCGTTCAGGAAGGCCGGCTGCGACACGTCGACGCCGAAGCGCTTCAGTTCGGTACGCAGGAATGCGTCGTCGGACAGCTGGCCGTCGGTGTACTGCGGCGCGTACTTCTGGATCGCCTGCGTGATCGTCAGGCGGTGGAACGGCTTTGCGAGGTCGAGTTCGCGGCCCTGGTACTGGATCGTCGCGGTGCCGAGCGCATCGATCGCCGCCTGGCGGATCAGCTGCTCGGTGAAGTCCATCAGCCAGCGGTAATCGGTGTACGCGGCGTAGAACTCCATCATCGTGAATTCCGGGTTGTGGCGCGGCGACACGCCTTCATTCCGGAAGTTGCGGTTGATCTCGAACACGCGCTCGAAGCCGCCGACGATCAGGCGCTTCAGGTACAGCTCCGGCGCGATGCGCAGGAACATCTGCATGTCGAGCGCGTTGTGATGCGTGACGAACGGCTTGGCCGCGGCGCCGCCCGGGATCGGGTGCAGCATCGGCGTTTCGACTTCCATGAAGTCGGCGTTGTCCATGAACTTGCGGATCGACGCGATGGTCCGGGTGCGCGCGCGGAACGTGTCGCGCGTTTCCGGCGTGACGATCAGGTCGACGTAGCGCTGGCGATAGCGCATCTCCTGGTCGGCGAGGCCGTGGAACTTGTCCGGCAGCGGGCGCAGCGCCTTCGACAGCAGGCGCAGCTCCTTGCACTGGACCGACAGCTCGCCCTTGTTGGTGCGGAACAGCACGCCGCGGGCGGCGACGATGTCGCCGAGGTCCCACTTCTTGAATGCGTCGTAGGTTTCCGCGCCGACGTCGTTCGGCGTCACGAAGAACTGAATCTGGCCCGAACCGTCCTGCACCGTCGCGAAGCTCGCCTTGCCCATCACGCGCTTGAGCATCATCCGGCCGGCGACCGACACCTCGACCGGGTTCGCTTCGAGCGTGGCCTTGTCCGAGTCGGCGAAGGTTGCCTGGAGATCGGCGGCATGATGCGTCGGCCGGAAATCGTTCGGATAGGCGACGCCTTGCTCGCGCAATGCGCGCAGCTTCTCGCGGCGCTCGGCGATGATCTGGTTTTCGTCCGCCGCGACGGCGGGCTGCGTTTGGGTCGGTTCGGTCATGATGGTCGGAATTCGGAGTGGGTGCGGCAACGCAACGGGGAGGGCGGCGCGACCGGAGAGGCCGCGCCGCGGCGCTTACACGCCCTGTTTGAGGCTCGCGCTGATGAAGTCGTCGAGATCGCCGTCGAGGACGGCTCGCGTGTTGCTCATTTCGACGTTCGTGCGCAGGTCCTTCACGCGGCTCTGGTCGAGCACGTACGAACGGATCTGGTGGCCCCAGCCCACATCGGTCTTGCTCGATTCGAGCTTGTCCTGCTCGGCCTGGCGCTTGCGCATCTCGGCTTCGTACAGGCGCGACTTCAGCATCGCCATCGCTTCGGCACGGTTGCGGTGCTGCGAGCGGTCGTTCTGGCACTGCACGACGATGCCGGTCGGCATGTGCGTGATCCGCACGGCCGAATCGGTCTTGTTGATGTGCTGGCCGCCCGCGCCCGACGCGCGGTACGTGTCGATGCGCAGGTCGGCCGGATTGACCTCGACTTCGATCGAGTCGTCGATTTCCGGATACACGAACACCGACGAGAACGACGTGTGGCGGCCGCCGGACGAGTCGAACGGCGACTTGCGCACGAGGCGGTGGATGCCCGTTTCGGTGCGCAGGAAGCCGTATGCGTATTCGCCCGTGACCTTGACCGTCGCGTTCTTGATGCCGGCGACGTCGCCGTCCGACTCTTCGAGCACTTCGGCCTTGAAGCCCTTGCGCTCGCAGTAGCGCAGGTATTGGCGCAGCAGCATCGACGCCCAGTCGCACGCCTCGGTGCCGCCGGCGCCGGCCTGGATGTCGATGAAGCAGTTGTTCGGGTCGGCCGGGTTCGAGAACATCCGGCGGAATTCGATGTCGCCGACGCGCGCTTCGAGCTTCTTCGCGTCGTCTTCGGATGCGACGAGGGTGTCTTCGTCGCCTTCCTCGCGGGCCAGCTCGAACAGGTCGAGCGCATCGCGCAGGTCGCTATCGAGCGCGGTGAGCGTCGTGACGACACCTTCGAGCAGCTTCTTCTCGCGGCCGAGTGCCTGGGCGTTCTTCGAATCGTTCCAGACGTTCGGGTCTTCGAGTTCCTTGTTGACTTCGGTCAGACGCGCAGATTTGGCGTCGTAGTCAAAGATACCCCCGAAGCTCGCCCGCGCGGGTGCGCAGGTCGAGCAGGGAGCTTTCGATCGCGTTGAGACGTTCCGCTTCCATGATCGTTCGCTGTTCTTGCTTCGTAAAAAAGCGGAATTATAGCCGATCGGCGGGGTTTCCCGGTGACGCGGAGTGTGCTTGCATGCGCGCCGTGGCGCCGTTCGGCGCGGCGAGCATGCGGCCCGCGAGCGTGCGGGCCGGGTGGCCGGTGCTCAGCCGGCCGCGTGCTCGACGATCAGCTGGACGCGCGTCACGCCGTTCCACGTGTCGGCGACGAGCCGATACGCGATCAGCGCGCTCGCCGGCAGCGGCTCGGTGTGGTTGAACCAGATCGCATTGAAGCGCTGGCGGCCGCGCGCCAGCTGCAGCTTCAGGTGCTTTTCCTTCACGAGCGACTGCGACACGACGTCGAACTCACCGGAGAAAAGCGGGGCCGGAAAGCCCTGGCCCCAGACGGCTTCGTCGAGCAGCCCGACGAACTGCGGCGTGAAATACGCGTCCTCCAGTTCGCCGTCGGTCTCGATCACGCGCGCGAGCACGTCGTCGGACAGCCACTCGCGCGCGACGGCCTCGAACGCGGCCGCGAAGCGCGGCACGTCGTCGGTGCCGAGCGTGAGGCCGGCCGCCATCGCGTGGCCGCCGAACGCGACGATCAGGTCGGGCTCGCGCTTCGACACCAGGTCGAGCGCGTCGCGCAGGTGGAAGCCGGGAATCGAGCGGCCCGAACCCTTGACCCGCGTGCCGGCTTCGTCCGCATGCGCGAACGTGAACGACGGGCGGTGGAATTTCTCCTTGAGCCGCCCGGCGACGATGCCGATCACGCCCTGGTGCCATGCGGGATTGAACAGCGTGATCGTGCACGCGTCGGCCGGATCGACGTCGGCGAGGTCGGCGAGCGCCTGCTGCTGCATGCCGGCCTCGATCTCGCGCCGCTCGCGGTTCATCACGTCGAGCTGCTGCGCGAGATCCCACGCGCGGCCGATGTCGTCGGTGATCAGGCATTCGATGCCGAGCGACATGTCGGAGAGCCGCCCGGCGGCATTCAGGCGCGGGCCGAGGCCGAAGCCGAGGTCGAACCCCGATGCGGTGCGCGCGTCGCGCGCGGCGGCGCGGAACAGCGCGGCGATGCCCGGCTGCATGCGGCCGTTGCGGATGCGCTGCAGCCCCTGCGCGACGAGCACGCGGTTGTTGCCGTCGAGCCGCACCACGTCGGCGACGGTGCCGAGCGCGACGAGGTCGAGCAGGCCGTCGAGGCGCGGCTCGGCTTCCTTGCTCGCGAACGCGCCGCGGCGGCGCAGCTCGGCGCGCAGCGCGAGCAGCACGTAGAACATCACGCCGACACCGGCGATGTGCTTGCTCGGGAACGCGCAGCCGGGCTGGTTCGGGTTGACGATCGCGCGCGCGGCGGGCAGCGCGTCGCCGGGCAGGTGGTGGTCGGTCACGAGCACGTCGATGCCGCGTGCATTCGCGGCTTCGACGCCCGCGACGCTCGCGATCCCGTTGTCGACGGTGATCAGCAGGTCGGGCTTGCGTGCGGCCGCGAGTTCGACGATCTCGGGCGTGAGCCCGTAGCCGTATTCGAAGCGGTTCGGCACCAGGTAGTCGATCTGCGCGCCGAACATCCGCAGGCCGCGCACCGCGACCGCACAGGCGGTCGCGCCGTCGCAGTCGTAGTCGGCGACGACCAGCAGGCGCCGCTTGTCGGCGATCGCGTCGGCGAGCAGCGACGCGGCGTCCGCGCAGCCTTTCAGTTCGGTGGGCGGCACGAGGCGCGCGAGCGCGGTCTCGATGTCGGTCGGGGACTGCACGCCGCGCGACGCATACAGGCGCGCGAGGACGGGATGCAGGCCGTGGCGCGCGAGCGCTTCTGCGTCGGCGGGCGCGACGGGGCGGGTAACGATCCGGGTCATACGAGTGGGGTCATTCGAACAGGGACGCCAGCGCGCGGCGGCGCCAGAACTTGCGCAGGTCGCCGCGCGTCGCGTGCAGCGTCACGGAGCTGGTGTCGCCGCACAGCGTGAAATCGACGCTGGCCAGCTCGCCGTTGCGCAGCGCGGCGAGGGTCGGCGCGAACCAGTCGCGCTCGAGCATGGCGAGCGCGTCGTGCCAGCGTGCCCAGTCCTGTTCGATGAACGGGGCGGACAGCGCCGGCAGCTCGACGAGCGTCGCGCCAGCGGCGGCGGGCAGCGCACCGAAGGCGGCCGGCGCGGCACCGGCCTCGGCCTGCGCGGCGCGCGCGAGGCCGAGCGCCGCGGGGGAGGCGGACAGCACGCGCTCGAACGGCTTGGCGACCGGCTTCAGCGTGCCTTGCGCATGGAACCAGATCGAATTGACGGCAGGCAACCCGCGCGCTTCGCGCGCTTCGTTGACCGGGTGCTGGAACCACGCCATCTGCACTTCGTTCTGCAGCTTCATCCACATCCGCGAACGTTCGCCGGTGTGCGCCTCGTGCGGCAGCCAGATTTCGATGTTGCGGCCGCTCGCGCGCAGCGGCGCGGCGCCGGCGAGGCGGGCGAGCTGTTCGCTGGACAAGTACCAGCGCGTCGGCTGCGGCGCTTCCAGCCGCACGCCGAGCTCCTCGATCAGCGGGCGCGCGACCGCCAGCAGCGCGGCCGCGTCGCCGTCGTCGAGCGCGAGGCTGGCCGGGTCGACGAGCACGAGGTGATCGTGCGCGATCCGGACGTGCACGGGCTCGACGCACGCCCAGGCCTGCGTGCCGGGGTCGCCGCCGTCCGCCAGCAGCATGTAGGGCGCGAGCGGCGCCTCGTCGGCGGCGTTGCCCCGGCTCGCGCCGAACTGGCGGGCCAGCCAGCGCTCGTGCGGCAGCGTGCGCTGGAAGTCCTCGCCGGCCACGCGCTCGACGAGGCTCGCGCAGGCCAGCAACTTTTCGAGCGCGGGGCTGTCCAGCGTGTGCAGGGACGAGGCCGCATCGGCTGCCGACGGCAGCGCGAACGGAACGAGGAAATGGAGGCGTCGGTCGTGCATGATGGTGCGCATTGTATGGCAAACTGCGCGCGTGATCGGGCCGGTGGACGGCCCGATTGCGTCCGGCGACCGTTTTTTCGACCGCGCCCGGGGCGGGCGGCCGTCGCCGGACGGCGCTCCCGGGCGCGGGCCGTCATCCCCGCCGTAACCAGCAGAAAGGATTCGCTTGAAACTTCCGTACGAATGGCAGATCGGCTGGCGCTACACGCGCGCCGGCAAACGCACGACCGGCAACGGCTTCATTTCCTTCATCGCGCTCGTGTCGATGCTCGGGATCGCGCTCGGCGTCGCGGCGCTGATCGTCGTGCTGTCCGTGATGAACGGCTTCCAGAAGGAAGTGCGCGACCGCATGCTGTCGGTGCTCGCGCACGTCGAGGTGTTCTCGCCGACCGGCTCGATGCCCAACTGGCAACTGACCGCGCAAGAGGCGCGCCGCAATCCGTCGGTGACGGGCGCGGCCCCTTACGTCGACGCGCAGGCGCTGCTCACGCGCCAGGACGCGGTGAGCGGCGTGATGCTGCGCGGCATCGAGCCGTCGCTCGAACCGCAGGTGTCGGACATCGGCAAGGACATGAAGGCGGGCCAGCTGACCGCGCTCGTGCCCGGCCAGTTCGGCATCGTGCTGGGCGACGCGCTCGCCGGCAACCTCGGCGTGACGGTCGGCGACAAGATCACGCTGGTCGCGCCCGAAGGCACGATCACGCCGGCCGGGATGATGCCGCGGCTCAAGCAGTTCACGGTCGTCGGCGTGTTCGAATCGGGGCACTACGAATACGACAGCACGCTCGCGATGGTCGACATCCGCGACGCGGAGGCGCTGTTCCGGATGTCCGCGCCGACCGGCGTGCGGCTGCGGCTCACCGACATGCAGAAGGCGCCGCAGGTCGCGGTCGAGCTGTCGCACACGCTGTCGGGCAGCCTGTATATCCGCGACTGGACCCAGCAGAACAAGACCTGGTTCTCGGCCGTGCAGATCGAGAAGCGGATGATGTTCATCATCCTCACGCTGATCATCGCGGTCGCGGCGTTCAACCTCGTGTCGTCGCTCGTGATGACGGTGACCAACAAGCAGGCCGACATCGCGATCCTGCGCACGCTCGGCGCGCAGCCGGGGTCGATCATGAAGATCTTCGTCGTGCAGGGCGTGACGATCGGCTTTGTCGGCACCGCATCGGGCGTCGCGCTCGGCTGCCTGATCGCGTGGAGCATTCCGTGGCTGATCCCGATGATCGAGCATCTGTTCGGCGTGCAGTTCCTGCCGCCGTCGGTGTACTTCATCAGCGAGCTGCCGTCCGAGCTCGTCGCGGGGGACGTGATCAAGATCGGCCTGATCGCGTTCGTGCTGTCGGCCGTCGCGACGCTCTATCCGAGCTGGCGCGGCGCGAAGGTGAAGCCGGCGGAGGCGCTTCGCTATGAATGACCGCGCGACCGCATTCGCGGATTCACGACAACCCATCAGACAGGATTCGGCAGGTATGCAGGAATACGTGCTTCAGGCGCGCGGGATCACGAAGGCGTTCGTGCAGGGCGGCTTCAATGTGCAGGTGCTCAACAATACCGAGCTGACGGTGCGGCGTGGCGAGAAGCTTGCGGTCGTCGGCGCGTCGGGCTCCGGCAAGAGCACGCTGCTGCACGTGCTGGGCGGCCTCGACGAACCGAGCGCGGGCGAAGTGTCGCTGCTCGGCAAGCCGTTTACGCAGCTCGCCGAGCGCGAGCGCAACGAGCTGCGCAACCGCGCGCTCGGGTTCGTCTATCAGTTCCATCACCTGCTGCCGGAATTCACCGCGCTCGACAACGTCGCGATGCCGCTGCGTATTCGCCGGATGACGACCGAGGATGCGCGCGAGCAGGCACAGGCGATGCTCGAGCGGGTCGGTCTCGGTCCGCGTGCGAAGCATCGGCCGGGCGAGCTGTCGGGCGGCGAGCGGCAGCGCGTCGCGATCGCGCGCGCGCTGGTGACGAAGCCGGCCTGCGTGCTCGCCGACGAGCCGACCGGCAACCTCGACGGCGCGACGGCCGATACGGTGTTCAACCTGATGCTCGAATTGTCCGAGACGCTCGAAACGAGCTTCGTGATCGTCACGCACGACCCCGAGCTTGCCGCGCGCTGCGATCGCATCATGCGCCTGCGCGACGGCGTGCTGCACGAGGAGCCGGCGCTGCCGGTGTGAACGAGCGCGCCTGCCGCGCTGCCGGGTGAGCCCCGGCGCCGCGGCGAGGGCGCGGGAAAACCGCCATGTGGATCGATACGCACTGCCATCTCGACGCCGGCGAATTCGACGCCGACCGCGACGCGGTCGCCGACGCGGCGCGCGCGGCCGGCGTGTCGCGCATCGTGATCCCGAGCGTCGGGCGCGACAATTTCACCACGGTGCGCGAGCTCGCGCAGCGCACGCCGGGCGCGGTCTATGCGCTCGGCATCCATCCGATGTTTACGCCGCAGGCGCACGACGCGGATCTCGACCGGCTGCGCATGGAGATCGAGGCGAGCATCGACGATCCGCGCTTCGTCGCGATCGGCGAGATCGGCCTCGACTACTTCGTGCCGGGGCTCGACGAAGAGCGGCAGCAATTCTTCTATCAGGAGCAGCTCAGGCTCGCGCGCGAATTCGACCTGCCGGTGCTGTGCCACGTGCGCAAGTCGCAGGATCGCGTGCTCGCCGGGTTGCGCCGCTTCGGCGTGCGGCGCGGCATCGCGCATGCGTTCAACGGCAGCTTCCAGCAGGCCGATGCGTATCTCGCGCAGGGGCTGCACCTCGGCTTCGGCGGCAACGTGACGTTCGGACGCGCGTTGCAGATCCGCCGGCTCGCCGCGCAATTGCCGCTCGACGCGATCGTCGTCGAGACAGACGCGCCTGACATCGCGCCCGAGTGGGCGTACAAATCGCGCAACGCGCCCGACCAGGTGCCGCGCATCGGTGCCGTGCTCGCCGAACTGCGCGGCGTCGACGCTCACTCCTTGTGCCTATCCACAACGGCTAACGCGCTCTCTGCGCTGCCGCGCCTCGCACTTTCGTCCGCATAATCGTTACCGGAAGGCGCCGCGTCGATATCGGCGGCGCCGGGTCGACGAGGAGGCGCGATGCGGGTGTGGTGGATCGCGTTCGCGCTCGGCGTCGTCGTGCTGCAGCGGCAGGCGGCGTTGCCGGGCGCGGGCGGCTGGGTAATCGGGGCGGCGATGCTGGCCGGTTGCGGCGCGCTGCTCGCATGGTGTGCGCGGCGCCGTCGAACCCGTGCGATCGTCGCGCTCCGGTGGATGCTGTGCGCAAGCGCCGCCTGTGCGATCGGATTCGGCTATGCGGCCGCGCGCGCCGAATGGCGGCTGCGTGACAGCCTGCCCGTCGAGCGGGAAGGGCGCGACATCGCCGTCACCGGGGTGATCCGCGGGTTGCCGGTGATCGACGACACCGGCGCGCGACTGCTGTTGGCCGTCGAATCGAACGATGCGGGCCTGGACCATTTCCCGCCGGTGATCCGGTTGTCGTGGCGCACGTATGGCGCGCCGGCCGCACGCGCTGCGATTCCCGATTTGCGCGCGGCGCAGCGCTGGCGTCTCGTCGTGCGCCTGAAGCGCCCGCATGCCGAGGCGAATCCAGGCGTGCGCGACAGCGAGGCGGCGTGGCTCGCCGCGGGAATTCGTGCGATCGGCTATGTCGTCGCGCCCGAGCGCGCGGAATTGCTCGACGCGCGCGCAACGGGATGGCGCGCGTTAATCGATCGGCTGCGCGACGCGCTGCGCACGCGTATCGGCGAAGCGCTCGACGACGCGCGCCATCGCGGCATCGTCACCGCGCTCGCGGTCGGCGATCAATCCGGTATCGGCGACGACGACTGGCGCGTGCTGCGCAATACGGGCACGAGCCATCTGGTCGCGATTTCGGGCCTGCACGTCGGGCTCGTCGGCGCGATCGCAGGCGGGATCGTATCGATGGTCTGGCGGCGTCTGCGCTGGCGCGGACGTGCCGCGGCGCTCGTGATGCCGGCGCCATACATGGCTTCGGTGGCGGCGCTGACGGCCGCCGCCGGCTATGCGGCGCTTGCCGGCTTCAACGTGCCGGCGCAGCGCGCATGGTGGATGATCGCGGCCGGGGCGGCTGCCTATCTGGCCGGACGCAGCGTGCCGACTTCCGCGGTGTTGTGCGCGGCGCTCGGCGGCGTGCTGCTTGCCGATCCGTGGGCGGTGCTGTCGGCCGGCTTCTGGCTGTCGTTCGGCGCGGTTGCCGTGATCCTGATGGCGGTGGCGGGCTGGCGCGCCGTGCGTGAATTTGACGGCGGCGACGACAGTGCGCCCGATGGCGCCGCCGCGTTCGATCGCTGGCGCCGGCTGCGCACATGGTGCGCGCGTGCCGGACGCCGGATCGCCGAGGCGACGCGCGTGCAGTACGCGGTGACGCTCGGCCTCGCGCCGCTCACGGCCGCGTGGTTCGCGCAGATCTCGGTATCGGGTCCGCTCGGCAATGCGTTTGCGATTCCGTGGGTCAGTTCCGTCGTGACGCCGATCGTGCTCGCCGGTATCGGGTTGCCCGCGCCGTTGGACGCCTATGCATTCCGCCTCGCGCATGCGGCGCTCGAACCGATGATGGCGCTGCTCCGGCACCTCGCCGACTGGCCGGCCGGCGTGTTCTGGCTGCGTATGCCGGACTGGCCGGTGCTGGTGCTGGCATGCGTGGGTGTCGGGTGGGCATTGATGCCGCGCGGCTGGCCGCTGCGCTGGGCGGCGCCGCTTACATGGCTGCCACTGGTCGCACCGGCGCCCGATGCGCCGCCGCCGGGCGGTTTCCGGCTGACCGTGCTCGACGTCGGGCAGGGCGCGTCGGTGCTGGTCGAGACCGCGCGCCGGACCCTGCTGTTCGATGCGGGGCCGGGTGCGGAATCGACCCATGCCGGTACGCGGATCGTTGCGCCGGCGTTGCGCGCACGCGGAATCCGGACCCTCGATTCGCTCGTGCTCAGCCATGCGGACGCCGATCACGCGGGCGGCGCGGCGGCCGTCTATGCGGCGGCGGAGGTCCGCCAACTGCTCGCCGGCATTGCGCCGCGGCACCGGCTGTGGCGCGACGCGCAGGCGGCCGGCGTGGCCGATCGGGTGCCTTGCGCGGCCGGGCAGCGGTGGACCTGGGACGGCGTCGTCTTCACGATGCTGTGGCCGCCCGGCGTGGCGGGCGCCGGCCCGTCGAACGAGCAATCGTGTGTATTGCGCGTCGACGCGGGCGGCACGTCGGCACTGCTGACGGGCGACATCGAGGCGCGCGCCGAACGGCGCTTGGTGGCCGACGCGCGCGACGCACTGGCCGCGCAGATCCTCGTCGTCCCGCATCACGGCAGCCGCACGTCGTCGGTCGAGCCTTTCCTCGATTCGGTCGAACCGCGCGTCGCGGTATTTCCTGTAGGCTATCGCAATCGCTTCGGGCATCCGCACCGGACGGTTCTCGCGCGCTACGAGGCGCGCGGGATTCCGCTGCCGCGCACCGATCGCGACGGGGCCGTGCGGTTCGACGTCGCGCCGGCGGGCGGCGTTTTCGCGTTCGAGCGTTATCGCGATGCGCAGCGACGGTACTGGATGGACCGGTGACCGACAAAGGAGACATTGGCGTTTGAAGGACATCATCCACTTCTCGCATGCGAACGGTTTTCCGGCGTCGACGTACCGGACGATCTTCGCCGAGCTGGCAGACGACTACGAGCTGCGCTACATCGAGCGCATCGGTCATGATCGCCGCTACCCGGTGACGCGTGACTGGCCGCATCTTGTCGAACAGCTGCTCGACGATGTCGGCGGCCGCTACGAGCGCCCGGTCTGGCTCGTCGGCCATTCGCTCGGCGGCTACCTGTCGCTGATGGCCGCGCTGAAAAAGCCGCAATGGGTGCGCGGCGTGGTGATGATCGATTCGCCGATCATCGCGGGCTGGCGCGCCGGCGCGCTGCGCGCGAGCCAGTGGGCCGGGCTCGACGAGCGGCTGTCGCCGGCGGCCGCGACGCGCAACCGGCGCACGCGCTGGACGAGCCGCGACGAAGTCTGGCGGCACTTCCACGAGAAACCGGCGTTCGCCCGCTGGGACGAACGGATGCTGTCCGACTACATCGACTACGGCATCCCGCAGGCGGGCGCCGACGGCGAACGCGTGCTCGCCTTCGACCGCCAGGTCGAATACCTGATCTACCGGACCTTGCCGCACACGCTCGGCCCGCGGCTCGCGCACGGCGCGCCGGTGCCGCTCGGCTTTCTCGCCGGCACGCGCTCGCGCGAAGTGACGCAGGTCGGGCTCGACGCGACGCGCCGCGCGGCGCGCGGGCGGATCGAATGGCTCGAGGGCAGCCACCTGTTCCCGATGGAGCGGCCGATCGAGACGGCCCGCGCATTGCAGCGGATGCTGAATTCGCTGAAGGCGACGGAGGGCGGCGTGCCGCGCGACAGCGTGGCGCTGGCGAAGCGCGCCTGACGCGGCGCCCGGTGCACCGCGTTGCGCATGTGCGGTTGCACCGACCGGCCGGTCGGTTCGCGTCGGTCCACATGGCCGGTGCGGCACAGCCCGAAGGGGCGCGATCATCGCGCCAATTGCTGAGAGAAGGGCGGGCTTTACGGTATAATCCGTTTTTCCCGCGAGCATCCAGCGATGACCAAATATGTTTTCGTCACCGGCGGCGTAGTTTCTTCCCTCGGCAAGGGTATTGCCGCCGCCTCTCTCGCCGCGATCCTCGAATCGCGCGGTCTGAAAGTCACCCTCCTCAAACTCGATCCCTACATCAACGTCGACCCCGGCACGATGAGCCCGTTCCAGCACGGCGAAGTGTTCGTGACGGAAGACGGAGCGGAGACCGACCTCGACCTCGGCCACTATGAGCGCTTCATCAGCACGAAGATGCGCAAGGCCAACAACTTCACGACCGGCCAGATCTACGAATCGGTGATCCGCAAGGAACGCCGCGGCGATTATCTCGGCAAGACCGTGCAGGTGATCCCGCACATCACGAACGAAATCCAGGCATTCATCGAGCGCGGGGCGGCATCGGCCACCTGCGGCGAGCCGGACGTCGCGATCGTCGAGATCGGCGGTACCGTCGGCGACATCGAGTCGCTGCCGTTCCTGGAAGCCGCACGCCAGATGAGCCTGCGCCTCGGCCGCAACAGCGCGTGCTTCGTGCACCTGACGCTCGTGCCGTACGTCGCGACGGCCGGCGAGCTGAAGACGAAGCCGACCCAGCACAGCGTGCAGAAGCTGCGCGAGATCGGCATCCTGCCGCACGTGCTGCTGTGCCGTGCGGATCGCCGCATCCCCGACGACGAATCGAAGAAGATCTCGATGTTCTCGAACGTGCCGGAAGACGCCGTGATTTCGGTGTGGGACGCCGACAGCATCTACAAGATTCCGCAGATGCTGCACGACCAGGGCCTCGACCGGATCATCTGCGAGGAGCTGAAGCTGTCGCCGAAGGACGCCGACCTGAGCATGTGGTCGGAGCTCGTCGAGAAGCTGGAAAACCCGAAGCACGAAGTCACGATCGGCATGGTCGGCAAGTATGTCGATCTGACCGAGTCGTACAAGTCGCTGATCGAGGCGCTGCGCCACGCATCGCTGCATACGTCGACCAAGGTCAACATCGAGTACATCGACTCGGAAGAGATCGAGACGAACGGTGTCGACAGCCTGAAGCACCTGGATGCGGTGCTCGTTCCGGGCGGTTTCGGCCGTCGCGGCACGGAAGGCAAGATCGCGGCGATCCGCTACGCGCGCGAATCGAAGGTGCCGTACCTCGGCATCTGTCTCGGCATGCAGCTCGCGGTGATCGAATTCGCACGCGACGTCGTCGGCCTGAAACAGGCGAACAGCACGGAATTCGATCCGGAAACGCCGGAACGCGTGGTCGCGCTGATCACCGAGTGGTACGACCGCGACGGCAAGGTCGAGACGCGCACCGAAGAGTCGGATCTCGGCGGCACGATGCGCCTCGGCTCGCAGCGCTGCCCGATCAAGCCGGGCACGATGGCCGAAGAGATCTACGGCAAGGACGTGAACGAGCGCCATCGCCACCGTTATGAAGTCAATAACCGCTTCGTGCCCCAGCTCGAAGCCGGCGGCCTTATCATCAGCGCCCGTACCCCGAGCGAGGATCTGCCGGAAATGATGGAGCTGCCGCGTTCGATGCACCCGTGGTTCGTCGGCGTCCAGTTCCACCCGGAGTTCACGTCGACGCCGCGTGACGGCCATCCGCTGTTCAAATCGTTCGTCGAAGCGGCGTTTGCCAACAAGCAAGCGCGCGGAGTGAAAGCATGAAGCTGTGCGATTTCGAGGTCGGTCTCGACCAGCCTTTCTTCCTGATCGCGGGTACCTGCGTCGTCGAATCGGAGCAAATGACGATCGACACGGCGGGCCGCCTGAAGGAAATCTGCGCGAAGCTGAACGTGCCGTTCATCTACAAGTCGTCGTATGACAAGGCGAACCGCAGCTCGGGCAAGTCGTTTCGCGGCCTCGGAATGGACGAGGGCCTGCGGATCCTCGGCGAAGTGAAGCGCCAGCTCGGCCTGCCGGTGCTGACCGACGTGCATTCGATCGACGAGATCGAGCAGGTCGCGTCGGTCGTCGACGTCCTCCAGACGCCCGCGTTCCTGTGCCGCCAGACCGATTTCATCCATGCGTGCGCGCGCTCGGGCAAGCCCGTCAACATCAAGAAGGGCCAGTTCCTCGCGCCGCACGACATGAAGAACGTGATCGACAAGGCGCGCGAAGCGGCGCGTGAAGCCGGTCTGTCGGAAGACCGCTTCATGGCGTGCGAGCGCGGCGTCTCGTTCGGCTACAACAACCTCGTGTCCGACATGCGTTCGCTCGCGATCATGCGCGAGACGAGCGCGCCGGTCGTGTTCGACGCGACCCACTCGGTGCAGCTGCCGGGCGGGCAGGGCACGAGCTCGGGCGGCCAGCGCGAATTCGTGCCGGTGCTCGCGCGTGCCGCGGTCGCGACGGGCGTCGCGGGCCTGTTCATGGAAACGCACCCGAATCCGGCCGAAGCGAAGTCGGACGGCCCGAACGCGGTGCCGCTGAACCGGATGAGCGCGCTGCTGGAGACCCTCGTCACGCTCGACCAGGCGGTGAAGCGCCATCCGTTCCTGGAAAACGATTTCAACTAAAGATCGAATGAACCTTGCGGCGGCTTCTTGCGTCTGTAGCGAAAGCAGTTTCGGCACGCGAGTCGTCGCAGTTTGAAGAATCCATCGTCATTCTCAGAGGAAACCCATGAGTGCAATCGTAGATATCATCGGCCGCGAGATTCTGGATTCGCGCGGAAACCCCACCGTCGAATGCGACGTGCTGCTCGAATCGGGCACGATGGGCCGCGCGGCGGTGCCGTCGGGCGCGTCCACCGGCTCGCGTGAAGCGATCGAACTGCGTGACGGCGAAGCCGGCCGCTACAACGGCAAGGGCGTGCTGAAGGCCGTCGAGCACATCAACACCGAAATCTCCGAAGCCATCATGGGCCTCGACGCGTCGGAACAGGCGTTCCTCGACAAGACCCTGCTCGAGCTGGACGGCACCGACAACAAGTCGCGCCTCGGCGCGAACGCGATGCTGGCCGTATCGATGGCCGTCGCGAAGGCAGCGGCCGAAGAAGCCGGCCTGCCGCTGTACCGCTACTTCGGCGGCTCGGGCGCGATGCAACTGCCGGTCCCGATGATGAACATCGTCAACGGCGGCGCGCACGCGAACAATAGCCTCGACATCCAGGAATTCATGATCGTCCCGGTCAGCCAGCCGACGTTCCGTGAAGCCCTGCGTTGCGGCGCGGAAGTGTTCCACGCGCTGAAGAAGATCCTGAGCGACCGCGGCATGAGCACGGCAGTCGGCGACGAAGGCGGCTTCGCACCGAACTTCGGCAGCAATGACGAGTGCCTGTCGACGATCCTCCAGGCGATCGAGAAGGCCGGCTACCGTGCGGGCGAAGACGTCCTCCTCGCGCTCGACTGCGCGGCCTCCGAGTTCTACCACGACGGCAAGTACCAGCTCGCCGGCGAAGGCCTGCAACTGTCGTCGGCCGAATTCACCGACTACCTCGCGACGCTCGCCGACAAGTTCCCGATCGTGTCGATCGAGGACGGCATGCACGAAAGCGATTGGGAAGGCTGGAAGCTGCTGACCGAGCGCCTGGGCAAGAAGGTGCAGCTCGTCGGCGACGACCTGTTCGTCACGAACACGCGCATCCTGAAGGAAGGCATCGAGAAGGGCATCGGAAACTCGATCCTGATCAAGATCAACCAGATCGGTACGCTGACCGAAACGTTCGCGGCAATCGAAATGGCGAAGCGCGCGGGCTACACGGCCGTGATCTCGCACCGCTCGGGCGAAACGGAAGATTCGACGATCGCGGACATCGCGGTCGGCCTGAACGCCGGTCAGATCAAGACGGGTTCGCTGTCGCGCAGCGACCGCATCTCGAAGTACAACCAGCTGCTGCGTATCGAGGAAGATCTCGGCGATATCGCGAGCTACCCGGGCAAATCGGCTTTCTATAACCTGCGCTAACGCGCTACTATCGGGTTCGTCACCTCGACGCCGCTCTGCGCATTCGCGCGAAGCGGCGCTTCTTATATCTGCGTCTCTTACATGCGGCTTGTCACTGTCGTCCTGATTGCCTTGCTGGCGCTCATTCAGTACCCCCTATGGTGGGGACACGGCGGCTGGTTGCGGGTGCACGAATTGCGTCAGCAACTCGGCGATCAGCTGCAGAAGAACGCGGACGAGAAGCTGCGCAATGAGCGCATCGCGGGTGAGGTGCAGGATCTGCAAAGCGGCACCGCGGCCATCGAGGAGCGTGGGCGCTACGAGATGGGCATGGTGAAGGACGGCGAAGTATTCGTGCAGTTCGTGTCGCCGAACACGCCGGCCGGGCCGCTCAACACCACGCCGTCGAACACGTCGACGCGCGGCGCCGTGTCCGCGGCGCCCGTGCGTGTGGTGCCGAACCCGTAGTCGATTGCAAGGCCGTCGCGGCATCACGGCGGCGAGAAGGGCAAGCCCGCGCATCACTGAGCATGGCAGTCCGTACCATTGAAAAAGCGCGGGAAATGCCGCGCTTTTTTTATTTCCTGCCGGTTTTCAATCGGGTCGATCGGCGCGTTCGCGCATCACCACCACCAGCCCGGGTAACCGTAGCCATAGCCGATACCGGTGCCCCACCGGTTTCCCCAGCCGCCGTAATAGCCGCCGTAGACCGTCACGGGCGGCGGCGAGTAATACGCCCACGCGCGCGCGGCTGCCTCGGCTGCCATTGCATCGTTCTGCTCGCGCAGCACCTGCCGGTCGATTTCGTCGTAGCGTTTGCGTTCCGCACTCGACAGCGCGGGCGGCTGGCCGCCCGATGCGCCCGGTTCGGGCAGGCGGCTGAGGATCGTCGACGAAGGCGGCTGCACCGCGCAGCCGGCGAGGGCCAGCGTGCCGACGGCGACGCTGGTCAGGACGAAGGTGCGGAACGGGTGATTCATGTGTCTCTCCAGCAGCGCGCCGACAGCGAGAAGCGGCTTGTGCCGAAGGCCAGGCCTGAGGCGACCGAGCCGTGCGTGCGACGCTCATGCGTCCATTATGCGCCCGCGCCCGCATCGCGCGCACGGGCGCGCGGCTCAGTGACGCTGGTCGGTCGCGGGCGTGATGCCGGTCGCGAGTTCCGGCGCGGCGAACAACTGCGCGACGTCGACGGGGTCGAACTCGTAGCGCTGGTTGCAGAACTCGCAGTGAATCTCGACGTGACCGCGCTCGACGATCACGCTGTCGACTTCATCGCGACCGAGCATGCGCAGCATCGCGCCGACCTTCTCGCGCGAGCACGAGCACTGGAAGCGCGTACCGGCCGGCTCGAAGTGCTGCACGTTTTCCTGCCAGAAGAGCCGGCGGAACACGACTTCCGGCTCGACCTCGAGCAGTTCCTTGGCGGACAGCGTGCTGCCGAGCGTGCAGACACGCTCCCAGGTGTCTGCGTCCGTCTCGGCGTTGCGCGGCACGATGCCGCCGTCGCCCGGCAGCTTCTGCAGCAGCATGCCGACCGCTCGGTCGCGATCGGCCGCGAGCCACAGCCGCGTGTCGAGCTGCTCCGAGTGATGCATGTAGTGCTCGAGCACCTGCGACACCGATTCGAGCGGACCGTCGACGCCGTTCAGCGGTACGATGCCCTGGTACGGCTGCTGGCCCGGCAGCTTCTCGGCCGGGTCGAGCGTGATCACGCAACGGCCGTGGCCGCTCGCATTGACGAGCGACGCAAAGCGCGTGTCGTCGCCAATCGTCTGCGCCGCGTCGCCGGCGAACTTGGCCGTGGCGCGCATCGACAGGTCCGAGCTGCACTGGACGACCAGCATCTGGACCGGCCCGTCGCCGAAGATCTGCATGATCAGGGTGCCGTGAAATTTCAGGTTCGCGGATAGCAGCGCACACGCGGCCATCATCTCGCCGAGCACCGTGCGCACCGGGGCAGGGTAATCACGGCGGGAAAGCACCTCTTGCCACGTGTTGCGCAGCGACACGATTTCGCCGCGCACGGGTGCCGAATTGAACATGAATTTCTGTAACTGGTCGCTCACTCTTGTTCCTTGAAATCGCGCGAATCACCCGATCCGCACGAGTTGCTCCTTGAAATGCGCACGCCGCTCGACGTACGTCTTCGCATTTGCGCGCAGCCGCGCGATGTCGTCCGCCGACAGCTCGCGCACGACTTTCGCCGGGGCGCCGAGAATCAGCGAGTTGTCCGGGAACACCTTGCCTTCCGTCACGACCGCGCCTGCGCCAACCAGACAGTTGCGGCCGATGACCGCACCATTCAAGACCACCGCCTGAATCCCGATCAGCGAACCTTCGCCGATCGTGCATCCGTGCAGCATCGCCTGGTGCCCGATCGTCACGTTTTCCGCAATCGTCAGCGGAAAACCGGGGTCCGTGTGCAGGACCGCGCCTTCCTGGACATTGCTGCCGGTGCCGACCGTGATCGTCTCGTTGTCGCCGCGAATCGTCGCGCCGAACCATACGCTCGCGTTTTCCTCCAGCACGACCTTGCCGATGATGGCCGCCGTATCGGCGACGAATACGCTTTCGTGGATCGTCGGGGCCGTCTCGCCCAGTTTGTAGATCGTCACGGGGTCTCCTGTCTCTTCGATGATGGGCGCCGGTAGAATGGCGCGTCTGGCGTGTCGGGCGCATTGCATTGCGTCGCGGCACAAACGCATATTGTAAACCGTCGCGTGCGTGCGCTCCCGCGATGCGCACGGACGGTGCCCCCGTTTGAGAGCATGGAGCCTTCTTCTTTCACTGCCGCGCCGCGCTGTGTGCGCCGCGCCGCGCTCGACGCGCTGCGGATGTCCGAGCCGGCCGCGAAGGCCGCGCAGGTCCGCGCGCTGTACGACGCCTTGCTGGGCGGGCAGGCCGCGATCGCGCGGGCGCTCGACCTGGACGAACCGGCCGACCTGCCGGGCCGCCCGGCGCGCCCGCCGCTCGTCGAGCCGCGCCAGCTCGAGCGTCGCAGCATGCGCTCCCCCGCGGGGCGCGCGGTGCTGCTGCACGCGCTCGCGCATATCGAATTCAATGCGATCAACCTCGCGCTCGACGCCGTGTGGCGCTTCGCGCGGATGCCGGACGCGTTCTATGCGGACTGGCTGAAGGTCGCGGCCGAGGAGGCTTATCACTTCACGCTGCTGTCCGAGCGGCTGGCCGGGTTCGGGCATGCGTACGGCGATTTTCCCGCGCACAACGGGCTGTGGGAGATGTGCGAGCGGACCAAGGCCGATGTGCTCGCGCGGATGGCGCTCGTGCCGCGCACGCTCGAGGCGCGCGGGCTCGATGCGTCGCCACCGATCCGCGCGCGGCTCGTGCAGGCCGGCGACGACGCATCCGCGGCGATCCTCGACGTGATCCTGCACGACGAGATCGGCCATGTCGCGATCGGGAACCGCTGGTTCCGGCACTTGTGCGACGCGGCCGGCCGCGATCCGGTGCCGGCTTACCGCGAACTGGCCGAGCAGTACCATGCGCCGCGGCTGCGCGGTCCGTTCAATTTCGACGCGCGCCGCACTGCGGGATTCGAGCAGGCGGAGCTGGACGAACTGGCCGCGCAGGACGCGGCGGACGGCAAGGCGGCGGGTTAGGGCGGGTGCGTGCCGCCGGCTGTCGCGGTACGAAAGCTGTCGCAGGTCGGCCGTAACGCCATGCCGCGGGCATCCAGTGCGCCGGTTGCGCGCGCTATCGGCTCGCCGTCGCTAGAGAGCGGCCTCGATCGCCGGCCGCCGGAATGCAGGCGCCACCGCTATAATCGAACGATCATTCTTTTTTCTGGCGGCTGCAATGAGTGCGTCGAGTTCTGTTTCCGATTTCGTCACGGTGCGCGGCGTCAAGCTGCATGTGCGGCGCTGGGGCCGGCCCGATGCGCCGACGCTGTTCATGCTGCACGGCTGGATGGACGTCGCCGCGTCGTTCCAGTTCGTCGTCGACGCGCTCGCGGGCGACTGGCAGGTGATCGCGCCGGATGCGCGCGGCTTCGGCCTGTCCGACTGGCCGGTCGCACGGCACGGCGGCGGTCATTACTGGTTCCACGAATACCTGGGCGATCTCGATGCGCTCGTCGATCACTATGCGCCCACCGGCGAAGTCAACCTGATCGGGCACAGCATGGGCGCGAACGTCGTGTGCCTGTACGCGGGCGCGCGGCCGGAGCGCGTGCGGCGCGTGGTCGATCTCGAAGGGTTCGGGCTCGCCCCCGCGCGGGCCGAGCAGGCGCCGCGCCGGCTGCGTGGCTGGCTCGACGAGTTGCGCGAGCCGCCGGTGCTGCGCCCGTACGCGTCACTCGACGACGTGGCGGCCCGGCTGGTCAAGACCAATCCGCGGCTCGATGCGCGCCGCGCCGCGTTCCTTGCCGCACACTGGTCGAAGCGCGGCGACGATGGCCTGTACCACCTGCTGGCGGACCCCGCGCACAAGATGGCGGGTCCGATGCTGTACCGGCTCGACGAGGTGATGGCCGTCTGGAAGCAGGTGCGCGCGAAGGTGCTGCACGTCGAGGCCGTCGCTTCGCCGACGCTCGCGTACCTCGCGGGTGACATCCCGCTGCCCGAGTTCAAGGCGCGCTTCGGCGCGTTCCCCGACTGGCGCGAAAAGCTCGTCGAGGATGCCGGCCACATGGTCCATCACGACCAGCCGGAGCAGATCGCGGCGCTGATCGAGGCCTTCTGCGCGTAGGCCAGCGGCGGTGGCGGCAGGGCAGGCGGGCGGCGCAATTGCCGCATTGCAGTAGAATGAAGCTTCACCTGCCATACCGACAATGAACGCTGATCTCCACTGCCATTCGAATGTTTCCGACGGGTTGCTGTCGCCTGCCGACGTCGCGCGCCGCGCCCATGCCGGCGGCGTGACCTTGTGGGCGCTGACCGACCACGACGAGATCGGTGGCCAGGCGGCGGCGCGCAGCGAGGCGCAAGCGCTCGGCATGCGCTACCTGAGCGGCGTCGAGATTTCGGTCACGTGGGCGTCGCGCACCGTGCACATCGTCGGGCTGCACATCGATCCGTCGAACCCGATGCTCATCGACGGCCTCTATCGCACGCGGCACGGCCGTGCCGCCCGCGCGCACGCGATCGCCGCGCAGCTCGAGACGCTCGGCATCCCCGGCGCGTACGAAGGCGCACTGAAGTACGTATCGAATCCCGACCTGATCTCTCGTACCCACTTCGCGCGCTTTCTGGTCGAGAACGGCCACGCCGAATCCACTTCCGACGTGTTCGACCGCCTGCTCGGCGACGGCAAGCCCGGCTTCGTCCCGCACCGCTGGGCGACGTTGTCCGATGCGGTTTCGTGGATTCGTGCGGCGGGCGGCGAGGCCGTCGTCGCTCATCCCGGCCGCTACCGCTATACGCCGGTCGAATTCGATGCGTTCTTCGGCGAATTCATCGATCTGGGCGGCCGTGCGATCGAGGTCATCACGGGCAGCCACACGCCCGACCAGTACCGCGAATACGCGGACGTCGCCCGCCGCTTCGGCTTCGAAGTGTCGCGCGGTTCGGATTTCCACGCGCCGGGCGAGGGCCGCATCGAGCTCGGCGGCCTGCCGCCGTTGCCGCCCGACCTGAAACCGGTCTGGGAACGCTGGCTCTGACGCGCAGCGGCCGCTTGCCGCACGCGGCGCCCGTCGCGCCCGCATCCGACTTTTCCCCCTTTACGTACCCTCATGTCCCAGTTCTTCAGGATTCACCCGGATAATCCGCAGCCGCGCCTGATCAAGCAGGCCGCGGATATCGTCAGCAAGGGCGGCGTGATCGCGATGCCGACCGATTCGAGCTATGCGCTCGCATGCCACCTCGACGACAAGGACGCGGTCGAGCGCGTGCGCCGCATCCGCGGCCTCGACGACAAGCAGCACCTGTCGCTGCTCGTGCGCGACCTGTCGGAGCTGGCCAACTTCGCGATGGTGGACAACCGCCAGTACCGGCAGATCAAATCGGTGACGCCGGGCCCATACGTGTTCATCCTGCAGGCGACGAAGGAAGTGCCGCGCCGGCTGTCGCACCCGTCGCGCAAGACGATCGGGCTGCGCGTGCCCGATCACGCGATCACGCTCGCGCTGCTCGAATCGCTGGGTCAGCCGTTGCTCGGCACGACGCTGATCCTGCCGCCGGACGACGAGCCGCTCAACGATCCGGAGGACATCCGTGCGCGGCTCGAGAAGCAGGTCGATCTCGTGATCGACGGCGGTGCGTGTCCGCGCGAGCCGTCGACGGTGATCGACCTGACGGGCGACGAGCCGCAGCTCGTGCGCGCGGGGCGCGGCGCGCTCGAACCATTCGGGCTCGTGGCCGCGTAAGCGCACGCCGTTCATTTTTGCGCGAGTGCGCTTGTTACAATAACGCGATATGGATGCTTCCCTGATACAGACCATCGCCGTCTACGCGCTGCCCGTGATCTTCGCGATCACGCTGCACGAGGCCGCGCACGGCTACGCCGCGCGCCTGCTTGGCGACAACACCGCCTACATGATGGGGCGCGTGTCCTTCAATCCGATGCGCCACATCGATCCGCTCGGTACGATCGCGATCCCGCTCGCGATGTATTTCCTGACCGGCGGCGCGTTCCTGTTCGGCTATGCGAAGCCGGTGCCGGTATCGTTCGGCAATCTGCGCGATCCGCGTTGGGGCAGCCTGTGGGTGGCGCTCGCGGGCCCGGCCTGCAACTTCGTGCAGGCGTTGATCTGGGGCATGTTGACCATCGTGCTGCCCGCAGCCGGCGTCGACGAGCCGTTCTTCACGCGGATGGCCTACGCGGGCGTCAGCGCGAACCTGGTGCTCGGCGTGCTGAACCTGTTTCCGCTGCCGCCGCTCGACGGCGGCCGCATCCTGGCGGCGCTGCTGCCGCCGAAGCAATCGATCGCGCTGTCGCGCATCGAGCCGTACGGTTTCATCATCGTCCTCGTGCTGGTCGCGACGGGCGTGCTGACGAACTTCTGGCTGCGCCCGCTCGTGAACGCCGCGGCCGGCGTGCTGAGCGCCATCCTGTCTCCCTTCGCCTCGCTTTTCTAACGACAATCATGTTCCCAGATCGTATTTTCTCCGGCATGCGACCCACCGGGTCGCTGCACCTCGGCCACTACCACGGCGTGCTGAAAAACTGGGTGAAGCTGCAGTCCGAGTACCCGTGTTTCTTCTGCGTGGTCGACTGGCATGCGCTGACGACGCACTACGAGACGCCCGAGGTCATCGAGAAGAACGTGTGGGACGTGCTGATCGACTGGCTCGCGTCCGGCATCGATCCGGCGCAGGCGACGCTGTTCATCCAGAGCAAGGTGCCCGAGCATGCGGAACTCGCGCTGCTGCTCGGCATGAGCACGCCGCTCGGCTGGCTCGAGCGCGTGCCGACCTACAAGGAGCAGATGGAGAAGCTCAAGGACAAGGATCTGTCGACCTACGGCTTCCTCGGCTACCCGGTGCTGATGGCCGCCGACATCCTGCTGTATCGCGGCTCGCTCGTGCCGGTCGGCGAAGACCAGGTGCCGCACGTCGAGATGACGCGCGAGATCGCGCGCCGCTTCAACTACCTGTACGGCCGCGAGCCGGGTTTCGAGGAGAAGGCGCTCGAAGCCGCGAAGAAGCTCGGCGGCAAGCGCGCGAAGCTCTATCACGAGCTGCGCAATGGATACCAGCAGGAGGGCGACGACGAAGCGCTCGAACAGGCGCGCGCGATGCTGCACGAATCGCAGAGCCTGTCGATGAGCGACCGCGAGCGCCTGTTCGGCTATCTCGAAGGCGCGCGCAAGATCATCCTGGTCGAACCGCAGGCGCTCCTGACAGAAGCGTCCCGGATGCCGGGCCTCGACGGCCAGAAGATGTCGAAGTCGTACGGCAATACGATCGGCCTGCGCGAAGACGCGGAGACGATCACGAAGAAGGTCCGCACGATGCCGACCGATCCGGCGCGCGTGCGCCGCACCGATCCGGGCGATCCCGACAAGTGCCCGGTGTGGCAGCTGCACCAGGTCTATACGGACGCAACGACGCATGAGTGGGTGCAGAACGGCTGCCGTTCGGCGGGCATCGGCTGCCTCGACTGCAAGCAGCCGGTCGTCGAAGGGATCCTGCGCGAACAGCAGCCGATGCTCGAGCGCGCGCAGAAGTACATGGACGATCCGTCGCTGCTGCGCGCGATCGTCGCGGACGGCTGCGACAAGGCGCGCAAGCACGCGGTCGAGACGATGCGCGACGTGCGCGAGGCGATGGGCCTGTCGTACACCTGAGCTGACGGCATGCGCGAATCCGTCATTGTCGCCGCGGGCGGCCACGTCGCCCAGACCGAGCCGTCGCGCTGGGTCGCCCGGTGGTCGTGGCTCGTCCCGGCCGGCGGTGCGGTGCTCGACGTGGCGGCGGGCGGCGGCCGCCATGCGCGCTGGTTTGCGTCGCACGGGCATCCGGTCGTCGCGCTCGACCGCGATCCGGTCGCGCTGGCCGCATTGCGGGCGATCGCAGGCGTCGACGCGCGCGACGCCGATCTCGAGGGGGCACCCTGGCCGCTGCAGGCCGGCGCGTCGTTCGCGGCCGTGATCGTCACCCATTATCTGCATCGTCCGCTCTGGCCCCATCTGCTCGAGGCGGTGGCGCCGGGCGGCGTGCTCATCTACGAAACCTTCGCGCAAGGAAACGAAACGGTCGGCAAACCGTCCAATCCCGCGTTCCTGCTCGCTCCGGGCGAGTTGCTGGACGCGGTGCGCGGCCGCCTGCGGGTGGTCGCCTACGAGGACGGATTCGTCGCCGGGCCCCGCGAGGCGTTCGTGCAGCGCATCTGCGCGGTACGTGAAGGCGTGACCCCGACGGCGGGGGCGGGAATTCCACGTTACGAACTGCCCGGCTAATCCGCTACAATCTCACCGTTTACCGGTACATCAATCAATCGCGTTTCATGGCTAACGGCACCCAAGACGGCATTCAAATCCGCGGCAGCATCCCCGCGATCGTCACTCCGATGCTCGAAGACGGCAGTCTCGATCTGCCGGCGTTTCGCAAACTGATCGACTGGCACATCGCGGAAGGCACCGACGCAATCGTCGTGGTCGGCACGAGTGGCGAGTCGGCAACGCTCAACGTCGAAGAGCACATCCTGATGATCCGCACGGCGGTCGAGCATGCGGCGAAACGCATCCCGATCATCGCGGGCGCGGGCGGCAATTCGACCGCGGAGGCGATCGAACTGACGAAGCACGCGAAGGCCGTCGGCGCCGACGCGACGCTGCAGGTCGTGCCGTACTACAACAAGCCCACGCAGGAAGGGATGTACCGGCACTTCAAGTCGATCGCCGAAGCGGTCGACCTGCCGGTGATCCTGTACAACGTGCCGGGCCGCACGGTCGCCGACATGGCGCACGAGACGACGCTGCGCCTCGCGCAGGTGCCGGGCATCATCGGCGTGAAGGAGGCGACGGGCAACATCGATCGCGCCGCGCACCTGATCAAGGCCGCGCCGAAGCATTTTGCGATCTACAGCGGCGACGATCCGACCGCGATCGCGCTGATGCTGCTGGGGGGCCACGGCAACATCTCGGTGACGGCGAACGTCGCACCGCGCGCGATGAGCGACCTGTGCCGCGCGGCGCTGGCCGGCGACGTCGCCACGGCGCGCGCGCTGCACATGAAGCTGCTGTCGCTGCACAAGAACCTGTTCATCGAGGCAAACCCGATTCCGGTGAAGTGGGCGCTGCAGGCGATGGGCAAGATGCAGGGCGGCATCCGCCTGCCGCTTACGCCGCTCGACGAGCGCTGTCACGATGTCGTGCGTTCGGCCCTGGTCGAGGCCGGCGTCCTCGCCTGATGCACAGGCGGCCGCGTCCTGCGGCCGCCGGCACTCCTCATCAACCCGCACCGGCCGGCTCCGTCCGGCGCCGCTCCTGACGAGCGCTCTAGCAAGACGAAGGATTTCATGAAACGTTTCGCCTTTTCATCTCGCGCCATCCAGGTTTCGGTGGTGGCGCTGGCGCTGGGCGCGCTCGCCGGCTGCGATACGCTGAACGACTATCTGGCTCCTGACCGGGTCAACTACAAGAACACGGGTTCGGCGCCGCCGCTCGCGGTGCCGAGCGACCTGAAGCCGGTGCCGACGACCCAGCAGTTCGTCGCGCCGCCGAGCAACGCAGGTCTCGGCACGCTGCCGCCGCGGGCGACGACGGCCGCCGGCAACGCGACCGACGGCGTCCCGAGCGCGCAGGATCCGCTCGGCATGCATATCGAGCGCGACGGCGACCGCCGCTGGCTCGTCGTCGACGGGCGTACGCCCGAGCAGCTGTGGCCGATCCTGAAGGAATTCTGGCAGGAGAACGGCTTCTCGCTGAAGACCGACGCGCCGTCGACCGGCATCATGGCCACCGACTGGGCCGAGAATCGCGCGAACATTCCGGACGACTGGTTCCGCCGCACGATCGGCAAGGTCATCGATTTCGCGTACTCGTCCGGCACGCGCGACCGTTTCCGTACGCTCGTGAACCGCACGCCGAACGGCAACACCGACATCTCGATCACGCACAGCGCGATGGAGGAAATGATGGTCGGTCCGCAGGGCGGCACGTCGTCGCGCTGGGAAGAGCGTCCGCGCAACCCGGTGCTCGAGGCCGTGTTCCTGTCGAAGCTGATGCAGAAGTTCGGCCTGAGCGACGCGCAGGCGAAGCAGCTGCTGACGGACGCGCGTCCGGCGACGGCGCCGGCGCAGGTCGGCGACGCGAGCAGCGGCGCCGCGACGCTGCAACTGGCTGAATCGTTCGACCGCGCATGGCTGCGCGTCGGTCTCGCGCTCGACCGCACCAATTTCGCGGTCGACAATCGCGACCGCGAGAAGGGCCTGTACACGGTCCGCTACGCGAACACGATGGAAGAGCTCAAGCGCGACGGGCTGTTCGGCAAGCTGTTCTACGGCGGCCCGGCGGCGGCCAAGCCCGGCAAGGAATACCTGGTCAACGTGCGCGCCCAAGGCAGCGGCACGCAGGTCGCGGTGGTCGACGCCAGTGGCAAGGTCGACAACTCGTCGGACGCGCAGCGGATCATTTCGCTGCTGCACGCCGAACTGAACTGAACGCGTGCGCTTCGCCAGCCTCGGTAGCGGCAGCGAAGGCAACGCACTGGTCGTCGAGGTCGCGAGCGGCACGACGACCACGCGCGTGCTGCTCGACTGCGGTTTTTCAGCGAAGGAGGTCGAGCGCCGTCTCGGCCGCCTGAATCTCGGCATCGACGATCTCGATGCGATTCTCGTCACCCACGAACACAGCGACCACGTCGGCAGCGCGTTGACGCTCGCGCGGCGCGGGTCGCTGCCGCTCTACATGAGCTGGGGCACGGCGCGCGCGGTGGGCGCGGACGAGGCCGATGTCGATCTCCACGTGTTGTGGGGCGACGAGACGGCTGCGATACGCGATCTGGCCGTGATGCCCTATACGGTGCCCCACGACGCGCGGGAACCGCTCCAGTTCGTCTTCATGGACGGTTGCCGGCGGCTCGGCGTGCTGACCGACGTCGGAATGGCCACGCCGCACATCACGACTGTCCTGAGCGGCTGTGACGCGCTGGTGCTCGAATCCAACCACGATACCGCGATGCTGGCCGGGAGCCGCTATCCGCAGTCGCTGAAGGCGCGGATCGGCGGCAATCATGGCCACCTGAGCAACGATGCCGCCGCCGACATCCTCGCGTCGCTCGAGCGCAGCCGCCTCCAGCATCTTGTCGCGGCGCACCTGAGCCAGCAGAACAATCGTCCCGAGCTGGCCCGCCAGGCGTTTGCCGGCGTGCTGGGAACGGACGGGGAGGAGGTGGTCGTCGCCACGCAGGACGCGGGCTTCGACTGGCTGACGCTCGGCTGAGCGGCCGCGCAAGGGCGCAAGAGGGGTGGGGCGCGTCTTGGCCGTCCTGGCTGCCTGGCGCGAGATACGGAACCGACAGACATAAAAAAACCGGCCCAAAGGGCCGGTTTTTTTTCAGCTGATGCTGAGGCTTACTGGCTTGCGCCCGAAGCCGGAGCAGCCGGCGCTGCCGAAGCAGCCGACGCCACAGCAGCAGCTGCATCGCTCGCAGCAGCCGAAGCCGACGAAGCAGCAGCCGAAGCGTCGCTCGCAGCACCGGCAACTGCCGAAGCAGCCGACGAAGCAGCAGCCGATGCGTCGCTAGCAGCCGACGAAGCAGCTTGATCAGCGCTCTTGTTGCAAGCAGCCAGTGCAACAGCAGCCAACAGGGAAGCTACGAGGAGGGATTTCTTCATGATCACGTCCTTTTATGGTTAAAGGTAAGCAACAGCGCGAAACAATACCGGTAATGTGCTCCAACACCGACCTGGGCCGCTGGTGGAGACGCACTCCTAGAGCGTGAATCTTCCCTACGGCTTGGGCGGAAATTATATGCACTTTCCTATCGACCGTCGACAAATGCGGGGTCAATACGTTGTCTTTCCCATACAGAATTTGATCTGCATGGGCATACGGGGTAACTGACTAAATCCGGTTTCCGACCCGTATCCAGCCCGCACAATACCACTCGTGCAGCAAGGCTGTCATGGAGGGACCCCGAGAGAGTGTTACAAACCGTTTCGCCTCCATATAGCGCAGATTGGCCAGTTCGGGCAGCCATTCTCCGGCTTGCTCGAGCGGTTCTTCTTCACCATTAATGAAGTACGATCGCGCGTTATACATCAATGCGGCCCTTCTGTCGAGATACACGCCGCGGCGTGACGCCTGCGCGACGAACGCGGCCTCGGACAGCGGGCGTGCCGGTGGCTCGAATACCACGCTCGATTTCGGCTCGCTCAGGTAGCAGCCGAGGAATTCGGCGACGTCGCGCTTGCGCCAGCGGATTGCGTCGACGATCTCGGCTACGCGCTCGACCATCGCCGGCGGCAGTTGCGCCGGCGTGTCGACCGCCGGTTGCTTCGGGTCGCGGTAGAGTGCATCGCCGCGCTCATCGCGCAGGCCGCCGCGTTCCGCGAGGTAGTACAGGAATTGCGCGCCCAGCTCCCCGGCGGACGGTGCCCGAAAGCCGATCGAGCAGGTCATGCACTCGCCTTCGGCCACGCCGTCGTGCGCGATGTGCGGGGGCAGGTACAGCATGTCGCCCGGCTCCAGCACCCACTCGTCGCTCGGCTCGAAATGCTCGAGGATCTTCAGTGGCACGTCCGGCTGCAGCGACAGATCCTTCTGCGCGCCGATGCGCCAGCGGCGCCGGCCCTCGACCTGCAGCAGGAACACGTCGTACGAGTCGAAGTGGGGGCCGACGCCGCCGCCGTCCGTCGCGTATGAAATCATCAGGTCGTCGAGGCGCGCGTCCGGGACGAAGCGGAAGCGGTCGAGCAGCGCGCGTGCCGCGTCGACGTGCAGGTCGAGCCCCTGCACGAGCAGTGACCAGGACTTGCGCGACACGGCTGGCAGCGCGCCCGGCTCGAATGGACCGTGCGCGAGTTGCCACTTGTTACGAAAATGGGTGATCAGTCGCGATTCGGCGTCATAGTCGGCCGCCAGTTCGAAAAGCGCGTCGCGCGTGACCGGCGGCTTCACGCCGGGGATCGCCTGGCGGATCAAGAGCGGCTTCTTCTGCCAGTAGCGGCGCATGAATTGCGCCGGCGAGAGACCGCCGAGCAGCGGTGTGGGAAGATCGGAAGGCGGCGCGCCGAGCGGCGCGGCAGCGGCATCCCGCGGTTCGGCTTGAGACCGGTTGCGCATCGTATAATGAGACTTGTATTTGGGAGAATTGGATGAAAATCGCAAAAAACACCGTCGTGTCTGTCACTTACAAGCTGTCGGATGCACAAGGCAATCTGATCGAGGAAAGCGACGAGCCGATGGTCTATCTGCACGGCGGCTATGATGGCACGTTCCCCAAGATCGAGGAACAGCTCGACGGCCACGAGCCCGGTTACCAGGCGCAGATTCAGCTCGAGCCGCAGGACGCGTTCGGCGACTACGATCCCGAACTCGTGAAGGTCGAGCCGCGCGATCGTTTTCCCGAGCCGCTCGAAGTGGGCATGCAGTTCGAAGGCACGCCGGAAGACGGCGACGAGGAAGTGGATTCGCTGATCTACACGGTCACCGACGTCGCCGAAGACAAGGTCGTGCTCGACGGCAACCACCCGCTCGCGGGCATGGCGCTGCGTTTTGCGCTCACGGTCAAGGACGTTCGCGAAGCGACCGAGGACGAGATCGAGCATGAGCACGCGCACGGCGCGGAAGGCCTCGAAATCGTCGACGAGGACGAAGACGAGGACGGCGACGGCGACACGCCGTCAGGGCGGACCCTGCACTGAACTGGCGGGCAGGCCGGGCGCCGGCCCTGAAGTTGGGGGCGGCGCACCCGGCGTCGTGCCGTCGCCTTGCAGCGGCGGCGCGACCGACGACGAGTCGGGCAGTGCCGGCAAGGCCGGAATTTCCGGCATCTGCGGCAGCGGGACATCGTCGCGCGGCACGGCCGGCAGTGCGGGCGGGATCGGCAGGTTCTTCGGCACGTCCTGCAGGCTGACGTTGAAGATCGTCTGTCGTGCCGGCGACACGTTCACCTTCACCCACTGATTCGCCGGATGACGCGGTCCGATCGCGACGCGCGTCACATTTCCCACCAGCACACCGTCGTCCGCATGCAGCGGGCGATCGATCAGGAAGCCGTTCGCAAGCGGCTCGCCACTCGCGTGCATCACCAGGATCGGGCCGCGGAAAGTCGCCGCCGCCTTCACCAGCGTTCGTTTCAGCTCGCGGAAGCCATCGCGGATGCGCGGCCGGTTGAAGCGCAACCACGCAAAGCGTTCGGCTCGCTCGTAGCGATCGAACTGCGGATCGCCTTCGAACATCACGACCATCGCGCGCGCTTCGCGCCGCTTCGCATATTCGGCCGCGTGGTCGATCCAGAAGCCGTTCGCGATGATGCGGTCCTCGAATTCACCGTTGCGGCCGCCGGCCGTCAGGTAATGGTTGTTCGGCGCCGGTGCGTTCAGCGCGACGTAGACGACGTCGTCATGCATCCAGCGCGCGTTTTCGCGATACGGCCGAAACCGGGCGACTTCGCTTTCGCGCGTGATCTGAAGCGCGCCGGGGTCGGGCAGCGCCGCGTCGGCGAGCAGCGTCTGCCGCAGGAAGTCCAGACGTTCGACCGGATCGTAGCCGCCGCCGGCCGCAGTGTTGCACGTCACCCAGTCGTCGTGGCCGGGAATGAACACGAGCGGCACGCGCGACGCGTCCAGGATCGCGCCGCGCTGCGTATACAGCGCGTCGCGACACGCTTCCTTCGTGCCCTTGATGTCGCCTGCATAGACGATGAAAGCCAGATTGCGCTCGCGCGCGATCGATTCGAACAGTCGCTGCGCGGCCGGTTCGTCGGCCGGCGCGGCGATCACGCCCGATACGATCGCGAACGAGTAGGGTGCGGCGACACGCTTGGGCGGCGCGGCCAGCGCGCCGGCCTGCGCCAGCATGAGCACCGCCGCGATCAGCGCGGCGGCGGCGCGGACCGACCGGCCCGACGCGACGCGTTTATGCGTGCCCGTCGGCATCGTGCGAGCGGACGAGCGTGCGCAGTTCGTACAGCAGGTCGAGCGCCTCACGCGGCTTGAGATCATCGGGATCGATGTCGCGCAGCTTTTCGAGCGCCGGATGCGGGATGGCGGATACTGCGGGCGCATCCGCGCATTCGAGTTCGTCGGCCGCGGCGGGCGGCGCGCTGAAGAGGTCGAGCTGCGGCGTGTGCTGCGTGGCCGACTGCTGTTCGAGATACGCGAGATGCTTGCGTGCGGCACGGATCACCGGCGCCGGTACGCCCGCGAGCTGCGCAACCTGCAGCCCGTAGCTCTGGTTCGCCGGACCTTCGTTGACCGCGTGCAGAAACACGATGCCGTGGCCGTGCTCGACGGCCGACAGGTGGACGTTCGCCGCTTGCGGGAATTCGGCCGGCAGTTGCGTCAGCTCGAAGTAGTGCGTCGCGAACAGCGTGTAGCAGCCGTTTTGCGCCAGCAGATGACGCGCGATGGCCCACGCAAGCGCGAGGCCGTCGAACGTCGACGTGCCGCGGCCGATTTCGTCCATCAGCACGAGGCTTTGCGGCGTCGCGTCGTTGAGGATCGCGGCGGCTTCGGTCATCTCGACCATGAAGGTCGAGCGGCCGCCGGCGAGATCGTCGGCCGCGCCGATCCGCGTGAAGATGCGGTCGATCGGGCCGAAGCAGGCCGACTTCGCGGGCACGTAGCTGCCGATATACGCCATCAGCGCGATCAATGCCGTCTGGCGCATGAACGTCGACTTACCGCCCATGTTCGGGCCCGTGATCAGCAGCAGCTTGCGCTCGACGCCGAACCGGCAGTCGTTCGCGATGAACTGCTCGACCTGCGCTTCGACGACCGGGTGGCGACCCTGTTCGATCTCGATGCCGATTTCGTCGGTGAAGGCCGGCGCGACCCAGTCGAGCGTGCGGGCACGCTCGGCGAACGCGGCGAGCACGTCGAGCTCCGCGAGCGCAGACGCGACGCGCTGGCATTCGGGAATGAACGGCAGCAGCGCCTGCAGCACGCCGTCGTACAGCGCGCGCTCGCGGGCCAGTGCGCGCTCCTGCGCGGACAACGCCTTGTCCTCGAAGGTCTTCAGTTCGGGCGTGATGTAGCGCTCGGCATTCTTCAGCGTCTGGCGCCGGCGATAATCGTCGGGCACCTTGTCGGTCTGGCCGCGCGTGACCTCGATGTAGAAGCCGTGCACCTTGTTGTATTCGACCCGCAGGTTCGCGATGCCCGTGCGGGTGCGCTCGCGCGCTTCGAGATCGATCAGGAACTGGCCGCAGTTCTCGGAGATGTCGCGCAGCTCGTCGAGCTCCGCGTCGTAGCCGCGCGCGATCACGCCGCCGTCGCGCACCATCGCGGCCGGCTCGGGGGCGATCGCGCTCGTCAGCAGGTCGAGGCATTCGGCGGGCGGTGCCAGCGCCGCGTCGACGCGCGTGAGCGCATCCGCGTTCGCGACGATCGCGCTGATGCGCTCACGCAGTGCCGGCAGCGCGGCGAACGTATCGCGCAGGCTCGACAGGTCGCGCGGCCGCGCGGACAGCAGCGCGAGACGCCCGGTGATCCGTTCGACGTCGGCGATCTGACGCAGCGCGCTGCGCAGTGCGTCGAGGCTCGCGTCCGCGGGCGCATCGAGCAGTGCGCCGATCGCTTGCTGGCGCGATTGCGCGGCGACCGACGCGCGCGGCGGATGATGCAGCCAGTGACGCAGCAGGCGGCTGCCCATCGTCGTGCAGCACGTGTCGAGCAGCGAGTACAGCGTCGGCGATTCGGTGCCGCGCAGCGTTTCGGTCAGCTCGAGGTTGCGGCGTGTCGCCGGATCGAGGCCGATGTATTCCGTTTCGTTCTCGACCTTCAGGCTGCGCACGTGACGTAGTTGCTGGCCCTGCGTGGCCGCCGCGTACAGCAGCAGCGCGCCGGCGGCGCCGCACGCGCTCGTCAGCGAATGCGCGCCGAAGCCGTCGAGGCCGGCGACGTCGAGCTGGTCGCACAGGCGCTGCGTGCCCGATGCGATGTCGAAGTGCCATGCCGGCACGCGCTTGATCGCGCCGGCGCCTGCGGGCGCCGTGTCGGTTGCGCCGTCAGCCGTCAGGATCTCGGCTGGCCGGATGCGTTCGAGCGCGGCGCCGAGCTGGTCGGGTTCGATTTCGGCGAGCCGCAGTGCGCCGCTTGCTAGGTTCAGCCACGCGAGGCCGATGTTGACCGCGACGCCACGCTTGTGGTGGCCCGTGCACATCGCAAGCAGGTAGACGTCGTTCTTGTCGGACAGCAGGGCGGCATCGGTCAGCGTGCCGGGCGTGACGACGCGCACGACCTTGCGCTCGACCGGCCCCTTCGACGTGGCCGGGTCGCCGATCTGCTCGCAGATCGCGACCGATTCGCCCATCTTCACGAGCTTCGCCAGATACTGTTCGACCGCGTGGTGCGGGACGCCGGCCATCTTGATCGGCGTGCCGGCCGATGCGCCGCGTTGCGTGAGGGTCAGGTCGAGCAGGCGGGCGGCTTTCTCCGCGTCTTCGAAGAACAATTCGTAGAAGTCGCCCATCCGGTAGAAGACGAGCGTGTCGGGGTGATCGGCCTTGATGCGCAGGTACTGCTGCATCATCGGGGTGTGGCCAGCAAAGGCCTCGGGCGACAGCGTGGTCATAGATCCGGCGTAAAGTTGTTGCTTGAGTTGCCCGAGTTTACCAGTGGCCCGGACGGGCAAGCGCGAAGTTCGCCGTTTGGCCAGTTGCGGGCATGGGCGGGAGGGAGGGCTGTTCCAGAAGTTGCTTTGATATCGGGGTTTACCAGCGAATTCGACGGGTAACCACGAAGCTCACTATGCCGTCAGTTGATGCACACTAACGGTAGCGGTTCACGCGCGCGGGCCCCGCTTCTGGCGCCATTATGTTCCGATCAAACCATCATAAGGTAGCGGCACCTGACGCGGGATTGTGCGCGGCTTTCGATGTAGTCGCCTGCGATCGATGGTATTCACGTGATATCGTTGCGCAGCACAGAAGCATCCACCGTTCATTCCGTTATGAGGGGCGATATGCGTCTAGCTGATTTTATCGTTCGGAACATGTCACCCATCTTGGTTCAGTGGGAAGCGTTTGCCGCAACGCTCCTACCGGCTGCGAAAAGCATGGATTCGCGCGGACTGCGCGACCACGCGCGTGAGATCCTGGAGGCAGTGGCCAAAGATATAGCTTCCCCGCAATCCAAGGACGAGCAACGGGAAAAATCGCTGGGGCGCGCGATCGCGCCGATGAATGCCAAGGAGACAGCCGCGCAGACGCATGCCATTCTGCGCGCCCGGGCGGGCTTCAACATCAACCAGTTGACGGCCGAGTATCGGGCTCTGCGTGCCAGCGTACTGAGCTTGTGGATCGACGAGTGTCAACCTGGCCTCCCGCATTTCGCGGACATGATTCGGTTCAATGAAGCGATAGATCAAGCGCTGGTGGAGTCGGTCGCTTTTTTTACCGAACAGCTCGAGCAGGCTCGCAATTTGTTGCTCGGTATGCTGGGGCACGACATGCGTACGCCATTGCAGACCATTCAGATAACAGCGTCCTATCTTTCGGCGCTCAATGCTGGCGAGGAAATATCGGAGGCTGCCGCCCGGCTGATCAGAAGCGGTGGCCGCATGCAGGCCCTGCTTGACGATCTCTGCGATCTCAATCGGACCCAGCTCGGGCTGGGCATCAACGTTGTTCCTCGCAACACCGATCTCGCGCATGTCGTCGCCAATGTGGTCGACGAATTGCAGGCAGCTCATCCGAATCGCGAGATCAAGATCAACGTGAACGGCAACCTGCGGGGTGAGTGGGATGATCGGCGGCTGCAGCAACTCCTGAGTAATCTGGTGGGCAACGCCGTCAAGTATGGGGCGCCCGGTACACCTGTGCGGGTGGCAGCGACGTCGGACGACACAGAGGTGCACATCGAGGTAGGAAATAGCGGGCCCGCCATCGATCGGCTCACGCTCGACCACATCTTCGATCCGCTTCGGCGTGGAGCCCACCAATCGGGAAGAGCGGATCACGATGTCGGATTGGGGCTCGGCTTATACATCGCCAAGGAAATTGCCAAGGCACATGACGGTCGTATTGACGCGCGGTCCGATCAGACAGAAACAGTATTCGTGGTGCACCTGCCACGAGGTGGTGTGAAATGAGCTTCACTGCGCCCGTGTCGAGCCGCTGAAACGCCGCGTAGCTTTCCCTTTCCTAGTGGCGGCAGGCTCGTTAAAGGGTTTGGAAACCGCTTCAACGAGACGTGTGGTGGCGTCGGCCGTGGCGACGGCATTGATGGGAATGCACCATGTCAATCGAGTGGAAGCACCGCGTCAGACTGTTTATCCAGCGTTTCTGGCAGCCGACCGGTGCATGCATGACCTGCATGCCTGGGAGCTGGGGCAATATCATGAGCGTTGCCCACTGGACTATTGCATTTCATACAGGTCTGCTTACTGGACTCCTGGCTGTACTTTTGACTTTCACGCCTGTGGCGAAACTCTACGCGCATCGATACGGCAATGCGCTGATCGTGGGCGTCCTGACAACGTTGGGCGACGCCTACTCGCACACGAGTCACTACCGTATCCCCTATGTCGAGCACATCGTGACGGGTGCAATTTCAGGTCTATTGACGCTGGCGGCCTCATATCTCTTCGAAGACCGCGCGCGACGCCTTCGGGTGGTATGGGCTCGGGTGTTCGGATAGCTATCCGCCGACTTTCTGAACCGACCGGGCCAAACGGAAAGAGGCTCCCCGGTGTGGCTACGCTTCATGATCGGGAGGCTGCGCATGGACAACGGGAACTCGCGACCGTTACATGCCCTAGCGTCAGGGCGCGGTCAAAAGGCCAATTGCCGAAGATCGCGATCGATGGCCGTCGGCCCGATCCGGCGATTCGATCTGCTTCCCGATCAAGGATTGAAAAAGCCGGCTTCACCCGGCGCACCGACCTGCGTGCGCCGAGTCTCGCCAACCGATCAGGACGCGTGCGCCGACACCAGATCGAGCGCCACCGCCTGCGCGACTTCGATCCCGTCGATCGCCGCCGAGTAGATGCCGCCCGCATATCCGGCGCCTTCGCCGGCCGGATACAGCCCTTCGACGTTCACACTCTGGTAATCGTCCTTGCGACGGATCCGGATCGGTGACGACGTGCGCGTCTCCACGCCGGTGAGCACCGCATCGTGCATCGCGAAGCCGGCGATCTTCTTGTCGATCTGCGGCAGCGCTTCACGAATGGCTTCGATCACGTAGTCGGGCAGCGCGGTGCTGAGATCGGTCGGGCGCACGCCAGGTTTGTACGACGGCACCACGGAGCCCAGCGACGTCGACGGCCGGCCGGCGATGAAGTCGCCGACCAGCTGGCCCGGCGCGCTGTAATCGCCGCCGCCGAGTTCGAACGCGCGCTCTTCCCACTTGCGCTGGAACGCGATGCCCGCGAGCGGGCCGCCCGGATAGTCTTCCGGCGTGATGCCGACGACAATGCCCGCGTTCGCGTTGCGCTCGGCGCGCGAATACTGGCTCATGCCGTTGGTGACCACGCGGCCCGGCTCGGAAGTCGCCGCGACCACCGTGCCGCCCGGGCACATGCAGAAGCTGTAGACCGCGCGTCCGTTGCTGCAGTGGTGGACCACCTTGTAGTCGGCCGCGCCGAGTTGCTTGTGGCCCGCGAACTTGCCGAAGCGGCTGCGATCGATCAGCCCCTGCGGATGTTCGATCCGGAAGCCCAGCGAGAACGGCTTCGCTTCGACGTAGACGCCGCGATCGTGCAGCATCTGGAACGTGTCGCGCGCGCTGTGGCCGACGGCCAGCACGACGTGGTCGCAGCGCAGCGTTTCGCCGTTCGACAGCGTCAGCGAGCGCACCTTGCCCTGATCGATCTCGATGTCCTCGACCCGGCTCTCGAAGCGCACTTCGCCGCCCAGTTCGTGGATGGTCGCGCGCATCTTTTCAACCATGCTGACGAGGCGGAACGTGCCGATGTGCGGCCGGCTCAGATAGAGGATGTCCTCCGGTGCGCCGGCCTTGACGAATTCGTCGAGCACCTTGCGGCCGTAGTGGTGCGGATCCTTGATCTGGCTGTACAGCTTGCCGTCGGAAAACGTCCCGGCCCCGCCTTCGCCGAACTGCACGTTGGACTCGGGATTGAGCACGCTCTTGCGCCACAGGCCGAAGGTGTCCTTGGTGCGCTCGCGTACGGCCTTGCCGCGTTCGAGGATGATCGGACGGAACCCCATCTGCGCGAGGATCAGGCCGGCAAACAGGCCGCACGGCCCCATACCGATGACGACAGGCCGTAGGAAGTTGCCGTGCTCGGGCGCCTTCGCGACGAAGTGGTACGCCATGTCGGGCGTCACGCCGCAATGCGGCGTGGCGGCGAGTCGAGGAAGCACGGACGCTTCGTCCTTGACCTCGACATCGACGATATACGTGAGCTTGATGTCGGAGCGCTTGCGCGCATCGTGCGCACGGCGGAACACCGTGTAACGGAGGAGCCCGTCAGCCGCCACGCCGAGTTCCTCGAGGCGCGCGCGAATCGCGGCTTCGAGGGCGCTCTCGGGGTGGTCGAGCGGGAGTTTCAGTTCGCTTAGCCGTAACATGAGTACTCGGATACGGTCGCCACGCAGTCGTGGCGGAGTTGAGACAGGCGGGGGCCGGCGTGCCGGCGGCGGCGTGCGCTGCCTGCGCATCCGCGAAGCCGATCCTCCGGCATCGGAAAGCGCGCCACGCGCGGCGGTACACCGCTCAGGCCGGCCCACGCGGGCAATGTCGGGACGGGCGCCCGAAGCGACCGCTCCGTGGAGAAGATTACTTCGCTCCCCGGATAACGGAAAGGCAACGAGCGCGCCGTCATGACGGTGCCAGCGCGTGGTTGATGCGCAAGCCGTGCCGCGCGGGCGCGGCCCGGGCTTACTCCGCTGCCGGATGCACGCGGCTGTAGCGGTTCAGGATCGGGATCATCTGCGCATAGATCTTCGGGTTCGCCGCGACGATCTCATGGCGATGCAGGAAGTCGGCGTCGCCCGTGTAGTTGCCGACGAGGCCGCCGGCTTCGGTGATCAGCAGGCTGCCTGCCGCCATGTCCCACACGTTGATGCCTTGCTCGAAGAATGCGTCGAGACGGCCGGCCGCGACGTTCGCGAGGTCGAGCGCGGCCGCGCCCGGACGACGCAGGCCCGTGCAGGCCTGGGTCATTTCGGTGAACAGGCGCGCGTAGGCGTCGAGGCCGTCCTTCTCGCGGAACGGGAAGCCGGTGCCGACCAGCGCGTCTGCCAGGCGGTCGCGACGGCCGACGCGGATGCGGCGGTCGTTCAGGTACGCGCCACGGCCGCGAGTCGCCGTGAACAGGTCGTTCTTGTTGGGATCGTAGACGACGGCCTGCGTGACGACGCCCTTGTGCTCGAGCGCGATCGACACGCAGTAGTACGGGAAGCCGTGGATGAAGTTGGTCGTGCCGTCGAGCGGATCGATGATCCACTTGAATTCGGATTCGTTCTCCGATTCGCCCGATTCTTCCGCGAGGATCGCGTGGTCGGGGTAGGCGGTCTTCAGCGTCTCGATGATCGCCTCTTCGGCGGCCTTGTCCACTTCGGTGACGAAGTCGTTCTGCTGCTTCTTGCGGATCTCGATCAGGTCGAGGTCGAGCGAGGCGCGGTTGATGATCTGTCCGGCGCGGCGCGCAGCCTTGACAGCAATGTTGAGCATGGGATGCATGAGCCTGGATCCTGTAGCCGGCGGCACGGGCCGCCACGAAGTGGAACACACCGCCTGGAACGGCGCAAACGTGCCGGGCGAGATGAGACGCGAATTGACAAAGAGCGGGTACGACCCGCGCCGCACGGGATGCGACGCGTAAACGCATGATTTTACCCGATTTTCGAGCGTTTCAGGTAACGGGGATGCGGGGAAACCCCACTGGCCATCCGGACGAGTGGGTTTGCCGGGGCGATGGCGCTACCATACGGCCATTCTGATGAACCGAGTCGTATGTAGTGGAAACTCCGCTGAACCCCGCCGCGCCGTCCGAATCCGGCGCGGCCTTGTCCCCGCCGCCGTCCGGCGGCTTCACGTCCACCCGTTTCGTGCTCGTCGAGCCGAGCCATCCCGGCAATGTCGGGGCGGCCGCCCGCGCGCTGAAGACGATGGGTTTCTCCAGGCTCGTGCTGGTCGCGCCGCGCGTGCCGCACGTGCAGGACGACCCCGAGGCGATCGCGATGGCGAGCGGCGCCGACGACGTCCTGGCGTCCGCGCTTGTCGTGCCTACGCTCGGCGACGCGCTGTCCGGCGTCCACTGGTCGATCGCGCTGACCGCCCGCACGCGCGAATACGGGCCGCCGCGGCTGGCGCCGCGCGCGGCCGCCGAGCAGGCGTGCATGCAGGTCGGCACCGGCGACATCGCGCTCGTGTTCGGCAACGAGCGCACGGGCCTCGCGAACGAGCACGTCGAGCAATGCAGCGCGCTCGCGCACATTCCGGCGAATCCGGCCTACAGCTCGCTGAACCTCGCGCAGGCCATACAGGTGCTGGCATACGAGCTGCGCGTCGCGTTCCTGGAGCAAGGCAGCGGGCTGCACCAGGCGCAAGCCGAGGTCGGCACGCTCGCGCAGAGCGACGAGATCGAGCGGATGTACGCGCACCTCGAGAACGCGCTGGTCGCACTCGATTTCCTCGACCCGCGCAACCCGAAGAAGCTGATGCCGCGGCTGCGGCGCCTGTTCGCGCGTACGGGCCTCGAGCGCGAGGAAGTCAACATCCTGCGCGGCATCGCGAAGCACATCCTGCTGAAGGCCGGCACGCCTGCCGGCGACGCGTAAGCGGCCGGTAGGCTGGCTGCCGGGCGCTCAGGCGTTCGGCGGCTGCGTTTCGCCTGCCTCGGCCGCCCTGCGTCGGCCGGCCGATGCTTGCGTCCCGGCCCGCGCGGATTCACCGGCGGGGCGCGTCGCTCGGCGACACTAGGTGCCCCGCTTGAATACCCGTGCCGCCGGCGGGGTGAACGCGCGACGTGGTGCGGTCTCGCCCGAGTGGCCCTACAATCGCCGGACATCATAAGTAAATTACCCGGCGCGATAACGCCCGGCCTTTTCCCCAGCCCAGACCCGACCATGTTCACTAGACTGCGCGAAGACGTTGCGACGATTCGCGAGCGGGATCCCGCCGCTCGCAGTGCCTGGGAAGTGTTGACCTGTTATCCGGGGCTGCACGCGCTCGTACTGCATCGTTTCGCCCATGCGTGCTGGCGCGCGAAGCGCTACTGGCTCGCACGCTTCGCGTCGCAGGCCGGGCGCTTCCTGACGGGGATCGAGATTCACCCGGGCGCGACGATCGGCCGGCGCGTATTCATCGATCATGGGATGGGTGTCGTGATCGGTGAAACCGCGATCATCGGCGACGACTGCACGATCTATCAGGGCGTGACGCTCGGCGGCACGTCGCTCACGCGCGGCGCGAAGCGCCATCCGACGCTCGAGGCCGGCGTGATCGTCGGCGCGGGGGCGAAGGTGCTCGGCGGTTTCACGGTCGGCGCGGGCGCGAAGATCGGTTCGAACGCGGTCGTCGTGAAGCCGGTGCCGGCAGGCGGTACCGCGGTCGGCAATCCGGCGCGCATCGTGATGCCGGCGCAACCGAAGCCGCAGTCCGAGCGCGCCGCGTTCTGCGCATACGGGATCACGCCGAACGCGGACGACCCGATGTCGCTCGCGATTCACGGGCTGATCGATCACGCGGCGAAGGAAAGCCGGCGCGTCGACGAGATCGTCGCGGCGCTCGAGCAACTCGGCACGCATCTGGAAACGCTGCAGGGCGCGGACGCGGCGCGTCTCGATTTGCGCAGGCTGTCGGCGGTGCTGGAAGGCAAGGCGGTCGAGCGCCAATCGTAACGCGGCGTCTGCCGGCGGCCGTCGGCAGCGACAGTGGCGCCGATCGTGCCGATCGCGTCAGTCGAGCGGCATCGCGTGGATGCCCTCGGCGTCGACGCGCAGATAGCCGCCGCGCCGCGTGCCGTGGTCGAGATCCCAGTCGGGCAGTACCCAGCGAATCCCGCCCGGTTCGAGATGGCGCGCGGGGCGATGCGTATGGCCGTGAATGATCACGCTCGCGCGACTCTTCTTGAACAGCGCCGCCACGCCTTCACGCGTGACATCGTAGATCGCCGAAACGGGGCGCATCCGGCCCGCTTCGCTGTTCGAGCGCATCCGTTGCGCAAGCGCGCGGCGCCAGCGGAACGGCCATACGAGAAACAGCGCCTGCGCGACGCGATTGCGCGCGAACCGCCGGAACACCTGATAGCCGCGATCGGCCGTGCATTGCGCGTCGCCGTGCGCAAGCACGATGCGCTGGCCAAACGCCATGATCAGCGCCGGGTCCGGCAGCAGCATCGCGCCGGCCGCCTTCATGAAGCGCCGGCCGAGCAGGAAATCGCGATTGCCGTGCATCACGTAGAGCGCGATGCCGCGCTCCGAGAACGTATGCATCAGCGCGGCCATGCGTGCGGCGAACGGATCGTCGTCGAGCACGTCGTCGCCGATCCAGTATTCGAACAGGTCGCCGAGGATGAACACGGAGTCGGCGCTGTCGGCTGTGTATTTCACGAAATGCTCGAACGCGGCGACCGTCTTCGGAATCGCCTCGCTCAGGTGCAGATCGGACAGAAACAGGAACGGGCGTGCGGCTTGCGCGTATTCGCGCTCGCCCGGCACGCCCGCGGAGACGCTTCGCGGCGGACTCTCCTGCAACATCGAAGTGCCTCCGTAACAACCGTGCGTCAGACCACCACGGCCTTTTCGATCACGACGTCATCGGCCGGCACGTCCTGGTGGAAGCCCGCGTTGCCCGTCTTGACACCCTTGATCTTGTCGACCACGTCCTGGCCTTCGACGACCTTGCCGAACACCGCGTAGCCCCAGCCCTGCGGCGTCGGCGACGAGTGGTTCAGGAAGTCGTTGTCGTTCACGTTGATGAAGAATTGTGCGGTGGCCGAGTGCGGATCGTTCGTGCGCGCCATCGCGACCGTGTAGTTGTCGTTCTTCAGACCGTTGTTCGCTTCGTTGTCGATCGGCGCGTCGGTCGGCTTCTGCTTCAGGCCCGGCTCGAAGCCGCCGCCTTGAATCATGAAGCCGTTGATCACGCGGTGGAACACCGTACCGTCATAATGGCCCTTCTTCACGTAGTTGAGGAAGTTCTCGACCGTCTTCGGTGCCTTCGCGGCGTCCAGCTCGAGCTTGATCACGCCGTGGTTCGTGTGCAGTTCAACCATGATGAATTCCTTCGGTAAGGCAGTTTAAATGGCACGCGGCCGGTCGTGCGACGCGGCCGCGTGTGGCGCCGGACGTGCCGGCAGGTGCTTATTTCGAGACGATGCTGGCCGATTCGATCAGGACCGGCTGGGCCGGCACGTCCTGCATCGGGCCGCGCGAGGTCGTCGCCACGCCTTCGATCTTCTTCACGACGTCGAGGCCCGACACGACCTTGCCGAACACCGCATAGCCGTTGCCGTCCGGGTTCGGGTAGTCGAGGCCGCCGTTGTCGACCGTGTTGATGAAGAACTGCGCGGTGGCCGAGTTCGGATCGCTGGTACGCGCCATCGCGATCGTGCCCGTCAGGTTCTTCAGACCATTGCGGCTTTCCAGCGGGATCGGCGCGCGGGTCGGCTTCTCCTCGAAGTTGGTCTTGTAGCCGCCGCCCTGGATCATGAAGCCCTTGATCACGCGATGGAAGATCGTGCCGTTGTACTGGCCGGCCTTCACGTAATCGAGGAAGTTGGCGACCGTCTTCGGCGCCTTTTCCGGGTAGAGCTCGACGCGGATGTCGCCCTGCGAGGTCTTCAGCTGCACGACGGGGTGCGCGGTAGCCGATTGCGCGAAAGCAGGCGCGGTCGCGAGAAGGGCGGCGCCGCCAAGCGCCAGCAACAGACGTTTCATTGCGATCCTCAGGTTGGGAGGGAAAGAAGGCCGCGCCGCTTATTGCGACGGCGCGACGTACGGCGCCGCCAGTGCGCCGGACGGACCGCTGAACTGGAACGTCGGCGACATCGGCAGCGTGGTGGTGCTCACGTTCGCGGCGGCGCGATCGGTGTACTCGCGCGTGGCCGGCTTCACCGCGCGGGCGTTCGGCGCGGCCTTCGGCGGTGACACGATCTTCTGCAGATCGGCGAGGCGCTGCGCCGTCGCGCCGCTCGTGCGGCCGAGCGATTGCGCACGCTTGTACGATTCGGCCGCGAGGCGCAGGTAGAGATCGCCGAGGTTCTCGTACGCGAGCGAGTAGCTCGGGTTCGATTGCGTCGCGGTGACGAGCGCGCTGCGCGCTTCGTCGTAGCGGCCGTGCTTCGCGTAGAGCGCCGCGAGGTTGTTGTACGGTTCGGGCAGTTCGGGGTAGGCCTGCGTGATCGCGACGAACTGCTGGATCGCGTCGTCGTCGCGGTTCAGGCGGGCGAGCACGGTGCCGCGCTTGAACTGCGCCTGCACGTCGTGCGGATTCGCCGCGATGCGCGCGTCGAGTTGCGCGAGCGCCTGCTGCCACTGCTTGCCGGTGATCGACGCATCGATTTCGGGTGTGCCGTCGGCGGTGGCCGGGGCCTTTTGCGCATGTGCCGCGGAGGCCGCGAAAAGCGTCAGTGCGACGCCCATGACGGCGGTCGCAACGAGGGTCGCAGCGCTCGGCGCGCGGCCGCGATGAGGTTTCATAGGCGTAAATCGGAATGTTATACTCCGAGCCATTCTAACAAAACGTCTGCGCGTTCCGGCGAGCCGTAGACAGTCTTTCTTTGCCTCTCGTGGCCGTCACCGCTGTGCTTGCAGCCTGACCGCCCCATGTGATACCGAGGACGCCCGGCGTCGTGCCGCAGCAGGTGGTCCTTCCGTTTCGCATGCTGGGCGAGCTTCGCCAGGGCGGTTTCCTACGGCTCACGGTTCATCTCTATGGAATCACTGCGCATCTACAACACGCTCGCGCGTGACAAGCAAGTCTTCGTGCCACGCCAGTCCGGTGAAGTGCGGATGTACGTATGCGGGATCACCGTCTACGACTATTGTCACGTGGGCCACGCGCGCATGCTGGTCGTGTTCGACCTCGTCCAGCGCTGGCTGCGTGCGATCGGCTATCGGGTCACGTACGTGCGCAACATCACCGACATCGACGACAAGATCATCCGCCGCGCGCTCGAGAACGGCGAGACGATCAAGTCGCTGACCGACCGGTTCATCGGCGCGATGCACGAGGATGAAGCCGCGCTCGGCATCCAGCGGCCCGACATCGAGCCGCGCGCGACGCAGTTCATTCCGCAGATGCTCGGGATGATCGAGACGCTCGAGACGAACGGCTACGCGTACCAGGCGGGCGACGGCGACGTCAATTATTCGGTGCGCAAGTTCGCGAACTACGGGAAGCTCTCGGGCAAGTCGCTCGACGACCTGCGCGCGGGCGAGCGCGTCGCCGCGAACGACGCAAAGGAAGATCCGCTCGATTTCGTGTTGTGGAAGCGCGCGAAGGCGGACGACCCGCAAGGCGCGTCATGGGCATCGAAGTACGGGATGGGCCGGCCGGGCTGGCACATCGAGTGCTCCGCGATGGGCTGCACGCTGCTCGGCGAGCATTTCGACATCCACGGCGGCGGGCAGGATCTGCAATTCCCGCACCACGAGAACGAAATCGCGCAGAGCGAAGGCGCGACCGGCCAGACGTTCGTCAATTACTGGATGCACAACGGCTTCGTGCAGGTCGACAACGAGAAGATGTCGAAATCGCTCGGCAACTTCTTCACGATCCGCGAAGTGCTCGAGCGGTACGACGCCGAGGTCATGCGCTTCTTCATCGTGCGCACGCACTACCGGTCGCCGCTCAATTACAGCGACGTGCATCTCGACGATGCGCGCGCGTCGCTCACGCGCCTGTACACGGCGCTGAAGGATGTCGAGCCCGACGCGCTCGCGCTCGACTGGAACGAGCCGCACGCGCAGCGATTCGCGGCCGCGATGAACGACGACATCAACACGCCGGTCGCGGTGGCGACGCTGTTCGAGCTGGCGGGCGAGGTCAACCGCACGCGCGATGCGTCGCTCGCGCGGCAGCTGAAACAACTGGCGGGCCTGCTGGGCCTGCTCGGCCGCGAACCGCGCGTGTTCCTGCAGCAGGGCACCGGTGCCGCGCAGGCCGGCGGGCTCGCAGCCGACGAGATCGAAGCGAAGATCGCCGCGCGTGGCGCGGCGAAGCAAGCGAAGGACTATGCCGAAGCGGACCGGATTCGAGCGGAACTGCTCGACGCCGGCATCGCTCTTGAAGACAAACCGGGCGGATCGACCGAATGGCGTCGCGTATGAGCGCGGCGTGTTCCACTGACCGATCCGTCAGGTAGGAGGCAAGATGGCAACGGCAAGAAAAGCGCCGGTCAGGCGCGCGACCCCGGTCGCCGCGCGTCCGGCAGCCAGGCGCGCGCCTGCGGCGAAGACGGACGCGACGCGCGCCGTGCCGAACGGCGCGCTCAACGGTCATGCGAGGCCCGCGCGCGCGAAGAGTGCGGACGCGGCGCAGCCGGAGGCCGCGATGGCGGCCGCCGACGCGGTGCGCAAGGTGCGTGCATCCGAGGCGGCAGCCGACGGCGCCGATGGCGTCGTGCGTCCTGCTTACTGGGACAAGGCGTGCGCCGATCTCGTCAAGCGCGACCGCATCCTGAAGAAACTGATCCCGAAGTTCGGTCCCGCGCATCTCGTGAAGCGCGGCGACCCGTTCGTCACGCTCGCGCGTTCGGTCGTCGGCCAGCAGATCTCAGTGCCGTCCGCGCAGGCGCAATGGGCGCGAATCGAGGATGCGTGTCCGAAACTCGCACCGCAGCCGGTCATCCGGCTCGGCGCGGACAAGCTGATCGCATGCGGGCTGTCGAAGCGCAAGACGGAATACATTCTGGATCTCGCGCAACACTTCGTGTCCGGCGCGCTGCACGTCGACAAATGGACGTCGATGGACGACGAGGACGTGATCGCGGAACTCACGCAGATCCGCGGCATCAGTCGCTGGACAGCCGAAATGTTCCTGATCTTCAACCTGTCGCGGCCGGACGTGCTGCCGCTCGACGATCCGGGGCTGATCCGCGCGATCAGCGTCAATTACTTCAGCGGGGAGCCCGTCACGCGCAGCGAGGCGCGCGAGGTGGCCGCCAACTGGGAGCCGTGGCGCACCGTCGCGACCTGGTACATGTGGCGCAGCCTCGACGCGCCCGACGCCGATTGATGGCTATCGGGTTTTAAACATCAATAGTTGAGAGCCGGTTTTGCATACCGCCCGCGCGGGTAGAATACGCGCTGCCGCAAGACCCAAGGATTCGCACACATGAAGACCACGTTTCTGGATTTCGAACAGCCGATCGCCGAACTCGAGGCCAAGATCGAAGAGTTGCGATTCGTGCAGGACGACTCGGCTGTCGATATTTCGGAAGAAATCGAGCGGCTGTCGAAGAAGAGCCAGCAACTGACGAAGGACCTCTACGCGAACCTGTCGCCGTGGCAGGTCTCGCAGATCGCGCGTCATCCGCAGCGTCCGTACACGCTCGATTACGTTGCGGAACTGTTTACCGATTTTCATGAACTGCATGGCGACCGCGCATTCGCGGACGACCTGTCGATCGTCGGCGGTCTCGCGCGCTTCGGCGGCCATCCGTGCATGGTGATCGGCCATCAGAAGGGCCGCGACACGAAGGAACGCGCGGCGCGCAACTTCGGGATGCCGCGTCCGGAAGGCTATCGCAAGGCCGAGCGCCTGATGCGTCTCGCCGAGAAGTTCGGGCTGCCGATCTTCACGTTCGTCGATACGCCGGGCGCCTATCCGGGCATCGGCGCGGAAGAGCGCGGCCAGTCGGAAGCGATCGGCCGCAATCTGTATGTGATGGCCGAACTGAAGACGCCGATCATCACGACCGTGATTGGCGAGGGCGGTTCGGGCGGTGCGCTCGCGATCGCCGTGGCCGACACCGTGATGATGCTGCAGTTCTCGACCTACTCGGTGATCTCGCCGGAAGGCTGCGCGTCGATCCTGTGGAAGAGTGCCGCGAAGGCGCCCGAAGCCGCGGAAGCACTGGGCCTCACCGCCCATCGCCTGAAGGCGCTCGGCCTGATCGACAAGATCATCAACGAGCCGCTCGGCGGCGCGCACCGAGATCCGAAGGGCATGGCCGCGCTGCTGCGCCGCGCGCTTGCCGATTCGCTGCGCCAGTTCCAGGGCATGAGCATCGATGCGCTGCGCGAGCGCCGCTTCGAGCGCCTGATGGCCTACGGCAAGTTCAAGGAAACCACGCCCGGCGCATGACCGGCGTGTTCATATCGCGCGCCGTCCGGCGCGCGTCCGTCTCGTGATCCCCCCGACCGAACTCTTCGCCGACCGCGTCGTACTCGATGCGGTCGGCGTTGCGCTTGCCGATCTGCCGGCGGATGCGCGCATCGCGATCGCGTACAGCGGCGGCCTCGACTCGACGGTGCTGCTCGACGCGGCCGTGCGCATGGCCGGCGCATCGCGCTGCGTCGCGCTGCACGTGCATCACGGCCTCAGTGCGAACGCCGACGCGTGGGTCGCGCATGCGCAAGCGACGGCCGAGCGACTCGGTGTCACGTTCGAATCGGAGCGTGTCGACGTGCCGCGCGACAGCGGCCTCGGCATCGAGGCGACCGCCCGCGAGCGCCGATATGCGGCGCTCGATGCGATGTGCGAGCGTCACGGCGTGGCGGTGCTCTGGGTCGCGCAGCACGCGGACGATCAGGCCGAGACCGTGCTGCTGCAACTGTTGCGCGGCGCGGGGATTGCCGGCCTGGCCGCGATGGCGCCGCGCTATCGTCCCGACGGCGCGAGCGTCGAGCGCGTGCGGCCGTTCCTGCGATTGTTGCGTGCCCAACTGGAGCGCTACGCGGCGCAGCGTGGTCTCGCGTGGATCGACGACGAATCGAACGCCGACACGCGCTACGCACGCAATGCGTTGCGCATCGACGTGCTGCCGACGCTCGCCATGCACTTCCCGGGCTTTCGCGATGCGCTGGGCCGTGCGGCCCAGCATGCGGCCGCCGCGCAGCGGCTGCTCGACGATCTGGCCGAACTGGATTTCGCCGGCGCCGCGCGCGACGACGGCCGCGCGCTGTCGCGCGATGCGCTGGTTGCGTTCGACGACACGCGCGGCGCGAACCTGCTGCGTTTCTGGATGCGCCGGCTCGGCTTGCCCGGTGCGTCGGCAGGCCGGCTCGCGAACATGATGCGGCAACTGCGCGATGCGCACGACGCGCATGCGCTGCGGATCGATCACGCGGGGCAGTGCCTGCGACTGTATCGCGATGTCGTGTACTGGGAGGCGGGCGACAGTGCCGACCCGGCGGACGACGGCACCGGGATGCCGCGTCCGGAGGCCTCGCTCGCGTGGGACGGACAGGAAGTCTGGCGCGTGCCGGCGTGGCGCGGCACGTTCGTGTTCGCGCCGGCCGAGGCCGGTAGCGACGGGGCGGTGCCGGAGGCGCTGCTGCGCGGCGCGACGCTCGCCGTGCGCGCGCGGGCGGGCGGCGAGCGGCTGCGTACGTCGCCCGGCGGCCCGGGGCGCACGCTGAAGAACCTGTTCCAGGAGCGCGGCGTGCCGGCCTGGCAGCGCGACGTGCCGCTGCTGTTCGCGGGGGACCGGCTCGTCTACGTGCCGCGGCTCGGCGTGAATCATGGCGACGGGCTTTCCGGCGAAGGGCTCTCCGGCGACGGCGGGTGGCGTCGGATCGAGTGGCGTCCCGACCTGCTGATCGCGTAGTGGCGGCATGCTTGCGGCCGCGCGATCGCGCCGGTTTTCACCATTTGGTAAACAGCGCCGGAACGCCTGCCAAACCGGCGAGCGGCTTGTCAAGCGGGCGTCTATCGGGTACGCTCGGTCGTTTGCTCGGCTCGATTTTTGAGCGTTTTGTGCAGGTTTTCCGCGTGACGTACCCGGTTTGCGCGGCCTGATCGGCCTTCCGGGCAAAATCCGTCACGCTTGCGTGTTGCGTCCCAGCCGTCCCCCTCGTCGTCCGTCCACAGCCACAAGCCGCGTGACCGAACGGCAACGCGGCCTGCCCAGCGCGCCCGTGCGGTTTCTCCTCCAGTTCAGAACGACAATGGCACTCATCGTACACAAATACGGCGGCACTTCGATGGGCTCGGTCGAGCGCATCAAGAACGTCGCGAAACGCGTCGCAAAATGGCATCAGGCCGGGCACCAGATGGTGGTCGTGCCGTCCGCGATGTCCGGCGAAACCAACCGTCTGCTCGGTCTCGCGAAAGAGATTTCGAGCCAGCCGAGCCCGCGTGAGCTCGACATGATCGCGTCGACCGGCGAGCAGGTCAGCGTCGGCCTGCTGTCGATCGCGCTGCAGGAAATCGGCGTCGAGGCCGTGAGCTATGCCGGCTGGCAAGTGCCGATCAAGACGGACAACGCGTACACGAAAGCGCGTATCCACTCGATCGACGACGAGCGCGTGAAGGCCGATCTGAACGCCGGCAAGGTCGTGATCATCACGGGTTTCCAGGGCGTCGATCCGGACGGCCACATCACGACGCTGGGCCGCGGCGGCTCGGACACGTCGGCGGTGGCGGTCGCGGCCGCGCTGGATGCCGAAGAGTGCCTGATCTACACGGACGTCGACGGCGTCTACACGACCGACCCGCGCGTGGTCGAAGAGGCGCGACGCCTCGACCGCGTGACGTTCGAGGAAATGCTGGAAATGGCCAGCCTCGGCTCGAAGGTCCTGCAGATCCGCTCGGTCGAATTCGCCGGCAAATACCAGGTGAAGACGCGTGTGCTGTCGAGCCTGACCGATCCGCTGATTGCGCTCGACGAAGAAATGCGCTCGGGCACCCTGATTACTTTTGAAGAAGACGAGACCATGGAAAAGGCAGTCATTTCCGGCATCGCGTTCCAGCGCGACGAAGCACGCATTGCGGTGATGGGCGTGCCCGACAAGCCGGGCATCGCGTATCAGATCCTCGGCCCGGTCGCCGACGCGAACGTCGACGTCGACATGATCATCCAGAACCAGAGCGTCGAGGGCAAGACCGACTTCACGTTCACGGTCGGTCGCGGCGACTACCAGAAGGCGATGGACATCCTCACCAACCAGGTGCAGGGCCATGTGAGCGCCGAGCGCGTGCAGGGCGACCCGAAGGTGTCGAAGGTGTCGGTCGTCGGCGTCGGCATGCGTTCGCACGTGGGCGTCGCGAGCAAGATGTTCCGCACGCTGTCGGAAGAGGGCATCAACATCCAGATGATCTCGACGTCCGAAATCAAGATTTCGGTGCTGATCGACGAGAAGTACATGGAGCTGGCCGTCCGCGCGCTGCACAAGGCATTCGAACTCGAGCAGGCGGCGTGAATTATTCGTGATGCATTGAAGAAAATGCGTCACGGAAATTGACGAACGGTTCGAAACCCTATACTATTTCGTTCTCGTCGCACTGCCTCCCTGGTGCGAGCGAAAGTTTGGGAGACGTGGCCGAGAGGTCGAAGGCACTCCCCTGCTAAGGGAGCATCTGGGCCAAAACCTGGATCGAGGGTTCGAATCCCTCCGTCTCCGCCAAAAGCGGTGACAAAGCCCCGCAAGTTCTCGGACTTGCGGGGCTTTTCTTTTCCCGCTTCCTTTCCGGACGTGCCGCTCGGGCATTCCGTGCTGACCGTCCTTTCGCATCGACCTGTCGACGAGCTCGTCGACATACGTGGCAACTTCCGAGGTGCGAATCACTGCGATCGGCACTCGTTGAAATAAAAATGAAAGTAGCCGTGTAAGGATCGAGTCGCTCTCATCCATCGCTCCCCACATTCTGTTCTTGCGTGCTGACGCGCCGTGCTTTCGAAAAAAATGCGGCATCGCACCCATTCAGGCGATCGCCGCCGCTCCGCACCACAAAAAATTCATCATAAAAATCAAAAGCCTATCTGCGGCGCTCAAAACGCATCTCTGCTGCGCTGCAAAAAATAATCAACCGCCTTATGCTGGTTAACCCGATTGCGTTTGAGCGGCATCAAGCTTTGCCCTGATCCCGCTTTACATTTTGCCAACATTGGCGATCCACGAAATCTAGCTGTCGATTTGATTTCGTTCCCATCGTCACGTCTGTTCCGACTACAGCGCGCGACCCTCTCAAGGCCTGTTGACATGCATGATTTCCCCTTTCTGAGCCTGGCGATCTGGGTTCCGATCCTGTTCGGCGCGTGCCTGCTGCGCGCCGGCTCCGACCGTCATCCGCATCGCACGCGACTGATCGCGCTCGTCGGCGCACTCGCGGGGCTGGCCGCCGTCGTGCCGCTCGTCACCGGTTTCGATTCGCACTCGGCCGCGATGCAGTTCGCCGAAACCCGCGACTGGCTCGCGGCCTTCAACGCCGGCTGGCGCGTCGGGATCGACGGCGCGTCGCTGTGGCTCGTCGTGCTGACCGCCTTCACGACGCTCGTCGTCGTGATCGCGTCGTGGGAATCGATCACGGTGCGCGTCGCGCAGTACTACGCGTCGTTCCTGATCCTGTCGGGGCTGATGGTCGGCGTGTTCGTCGCGCAGGACGGGCTGCTGTTCTTCATCTTCTTCGAGGCGACGCTGATTCCGCTGTACCTGCTGATCGGCACGTGGGGCAGGGAGCATCGCGTCTACGCGGCCGTGAAATTCTTCTTCATCTCGTTCGCGGGTTCGCTGCTGCTGTTGATGGCGATGCTGTACCTGTTCGCGAAGTCGCACACGTTCGACATGAACGCATGGCGCATGCTGCAACTCGGCTTCGCACCGCAGTTGCTGGTGTTTCTCGGCTTCTTCGCCGCGTTCGCGGTCAAGGTGCCGATGTGGCCGGTGCATACGTGGCTGCGCGACGTCTACACGGACGGCCCGACGGGCGCCGCGCTGATGCTCGCGATGCTCAAGCTCGGCGGTTACGGCTTCCTGCGCTTCGCGCTGCCGATCACGCCGGACGCGAGCCACTTCTTCGCGCCGGCCGTGATCGCGCTGTCGCTGTTCGCGATCGTCTACGCGAGCCTGATCGCGCTCGCGCAGACCGACCTCGGCAAGCTGCTCGCGTATTCGACGGTGGCGCACATGGGGATCGTCACGCTCGGGCTGTTCCTGTTCAACCAGATCGGCGTCGAAGGCGCGATCGTGCAGCTCGTGTCGTACGGCTTCGTCGCGGGCGCGATGCTGCTCTGCGTGAGCGTGCTGGTCGATCGCACGAAGCAGCGCGAGATCGGCGCATACGGCGGCGTGGCGGGCGTGATGCCGCGCTTCGCGACGTTCGCGCTGCTGTTCGCGATGGCCAACGTCGGCCTGCCGGGCACGTCGGGCTTCGTCGGCGAGTTCATGGTCATCATGGGCGCGATCCGCGTCAACTTCTGGATCGGCGCAACCGCGGCGCTCACGCTGATTCTCAGCGCGTCGTACACGCTCTGGATGGTCAAGCGCGTCGTGTTCGGCAAGATCGCCAGCCCGCGCATCGCGAAGCTCGCCGACCTCAGCCGCCGCGAGATCGTGATGTTCGCGTCGCTCGCGCTGATCGTGCTGATGGTCGGCGTCGATCCCAAGCCGTTCACCGACGCGATCGATCCGACCGTCGCACGGCTGATCGACGACGCCAGCCGTTCGAAGCTGCCGGCCGGGGACGGCGTCGCGCCGGTGCAGCCGGCGTTCATGGCATCGGCGCACGGCTGAATCGCGTGATACCGCGCACGACGGCTGCATCGCACGACGATGCGGCGATCGTTGTGCGCACATCCATCGGGGCGTGCGCGCGAACGGTGTCGCCCGGTTTTCGCCGGATTCAGGTCGGCTCGCGGCCGGCTTCCGGCTGCGTGAAATTGCCCCGCGACAATCTGTCTCACAACAGATTCTGCAATGGTGATTTGCCGCATCCACCGGTTTTTCATCGCACTCGCGCGACGTATGATTCGGCCACTTTCGTGGATCGAATGCGCATCGGGCATACGCAACGGATTCAATGACCCTCGGGCGGTGTGATGAAAAGAAGAGCTTCAAGAGGCTGGATTGCGCTGATGTCGATCGGCGCGGCGCTGAGCCTGTCAGGCTGTAAGTTAGATGTACTAAATCCGAAAGGAAGCGTCGGCGCCGCCGAAAAGGCGCTGATCGCAACCTCGACATGGGCGATGCTGGTCGTCGTCGTGCCGGTGATCCTGCTCACGCTGTGGTTCGCGTGGCGTTACCGCGCATCGAACCGCAACGCCACCTACGCGCCGAACTGGTCGCACTCGACCGCGATCGAAGTCGTGATCTGGACGGTGCCGACGCTGATCATCCTGTTCCTCGGCGTGCTCACGTGGAAGACCACGCACGAGCTCGATCCGTACAAGCCTCTCGAGTCGTCGGTGAAGCCGATCGACGTCGAGGTCGTCGCGCTCGACTGGAAGTGGCTGTTCATCTATCCGGAACTCGGCATCGCGTCGGTGAACCAGCTCGCGATTCCGGTCGGCACGCCGGTGAACTTCCGCATCACGTCGGATTCGGTGATGAACTCGTTCTTCATTCCGCAGCTCGGCGGCCAGGTCTACGCGATGGCTGGCATGCAGACGCGCCTGCACCTGATCGCCGACGAGCCCGGCAACTACGCGGGCACGTCCGCCAACTTCAGCGGCCGCGGTTTCTCCGACATGAAGTTCCGCACGCTCGCCGAGCCGCGCGAGCAGTTCGATGCGTGGGTGCAGAAGGTGAAGGCGTCGCCGGACCGGCTCGACGCGACCGTGTACGGTACCGTCGCGCAGCCGAGCGAGAAGGCGCCGGTGCGCTACTTCTCGTCGGTCGATCCACGGCTCTTCCACAACATCATCGCGAAATACAACGATGGCCACGTTCTCGACCTGAAGGACGCCGCCTGCGGCACGAAGGGGTAACGCATGTTCGGAAAACTCACACTCTCGGCGATCCCGTTCGATCAGCCCATCATCATGGGGGCCGGCGCCTTCATGGGGCTGGTCGTGCTGGGCATTCTCGCCGCGCTGACGATCACCGGCCGCTGGAAATGGCTGTGGACGGAATGGCTGACCACGGTCGACCACAAGAGACTCGGCGTGATGTACATCATCGTCGCGCTGATCATGCTGCTGCGCGGCTTCAGCGACGCGATCATGATGCGCATGCAGCTCGCGCTCGCGTACAACGCGCCCGGCTACCTGCCGCCGCACCACTATGACCAGATCTTCACGGCACACGGCGTGATCATGATCTTCTTCATGGCAATGGTGTTCATGGTCGGCCTGATGAACCTGGTCGTGCCGCTGCAGATCGGCGCGCGCGACGTCGCGTTCCCGTTCATCAACTCGCTGTCGTTCTGGATGACGGCGGTCAGCGCGATCCTGATCAACCTGTCGCTCGTGATCGGCGAGTTCGCACAGACGGGCTGGCTCGCGTATCCGCCGCTGTCGGAGCTGCAGTTCAGTCCGGGGGTAGGGGTCGACTACTACCTGTGGGCGCTGCAGATCTCGGGCGTCGGCACGCTGCTGACCGGCGTGAACTTCTTCGTGACGATCATCAAGATGCGCGCGCCCGGCATGACGCTGATGAAGATGCCGGTGTTCACGTGGACGGCCCTCTGCACGAACGTGCTGATCATGGCGTCGTTCCCGATCCTGACCGCGACGCTCGCGCTGCTCGGCCTGGACCGTTACCTCGGCATGCACTTCTTCACGAACGAAGCCGGCGGCAACGCGATGCTGTACCTGAACCTGATCTGGGCGTGGGGCCATCCGGAGGTGTACATCCTGATCCTGCCGGCGTTCGGCATCTTCTCGGAAGTCATCGCGACGTTCTCGAGGAAGCCGCTGTTCGGCTACAAGACGATGGTGTACGCCACCTGCGCGATCATGGTGCTGTCGTTCCTCGTGTGGCTGCATCACTTCTTCACGATGGGGTCCGGTGCGAACGTGAACGCGTTCTTCGGCATCATGACGATGATCATCGCGATCCCGACCGGCGTGAAGGTATTCAACTGGCTGTTCACGATGTACCGCGGCCGGATCGAATTCACGACGCCCGTGCTGTGGACGATCGGCTTCATGGTCACGTTCACGCTCGGCGGCATGACCGGCGTGATGATGGCGATCCCGGGCGCGGACTTCGTGCTGCACAACAGCCTGTTCCTGATCGCGCACTTCCACAACGTGATCATCGGCGGCGTGCTGTTCGGTTATCTCGCGGGCTTCAACTACTGGTTCCCGAAGGCGTTCGGCTTCAAGCTGAACGAGAAGCTCGGCAAGGCTGCGTTCTGGTTCTGGCAGGTCGGCTTCTACGTCGCGTTCGTGCCGCTCTACGTGCTCGGCTTCATGGGCATGACGCGTCGTCTGAACCACTACGACAACCCGGCGTGGCATCCGTGGCTGCTGGTCGCCGCGTTCGGCGCCGTGCTGATCGCGATCGGCATCGCCTGTCAGCTGCTGCAGCTGGTCGTCAGCATCCGCAACCGCAACCTGCCGGCGTATCGCGACACCACGGGCGATCCGTGGGGCGGCCGCACGCTGGAATGGGCGACCTCGTCGCCGCCGGCCGACTACAACTTCGCGGTGCTTCCGCAAGTGCGCACGCTGGATGCGTACGCCGACATGAAGGCACGCGGCGACGGCCGGCCGAACCCGGCGACGATGCGCGACATCCACATGCCGTCGAACACGTGTGCGGGTCTCGTCATCGCCGTCTTCAGCCTGGTGCTCGGCTTCGCGCTGGTATGGCACATCTGGTGGATGGCGATCGGCGGCCTGGTCGGCATCGTCGCGACGCTCGTGATCTACAGCTCGCGTGACAACGACGGCTACTACATCCCGGCGTCGAAAGTGCGCAAGATCGAAGAGAAGCAACCGGCGGCGCGCGTGGCCACGCGTGTCGACGACGTGGAACTGGAGGCCAACTGATGTTGCAGAAAACCTTGAGCGCAACCCTGCTCGAGCACGACGACCATCCGCCGTCGCACTCGGTGTTCGGCTTCTGGCTGTACCTGATGACCGACTGCGTGATCTTCGCGGCGCTGTTCGCGACGTTCGCGGTGCTCGGCAACCAGTACGCGGGCGGTCCGACCGCGAAGGACCTGTTCGACATTCCGGGCGTCGCGGTCGAAACCGCCGCGCTGCTGCTGTCGAGCATCACCTACGGCTTCGCGATGCTGGCCGCGTACAAGCAGCGGCGCGGCGCGCTGCTCGCGTGGCTCGCGGTGACGTTCGTGCTTGGCGCGGCATTCCTCGCGATGGAGCTGCGCGAGTTCTCGCACCTGATCGCGGAAGGCGCGGGCCCGCAGCGCAGCGCGTTCCTGTCCGCGTTCTTCACGCTGGTGGGCACGCACGGGCTCCACGTGACGGCCGGCCTGCTGTGGATGATCGTGCTCGCGGGGCAGATCGTATTGCGCGGCGGCGACCTGACCGACCGCGACCTGCGGCGTTTGACGTGCCTGAGCCTTTTCTGGCACTTTCTCGACATCGTGTGGATCTGCGTGTTTTCCTTTGTTTATCTCGCGAGCGTGATCTAAATGGCCCATTCGCATTCGTCTCAACTCGAAGAAGGGCACGGCAGCGTCGGCGGCTATGTCGCCGGGTTCGTCCTGTCGGTGCTGCTCACGGCCGCGTCGTTCGGCCTCGTGATGGGCGGCGTGCTGTCGCCGCACGCGTCGCTGATCGCGCTGGCCGCGCTCGCGTTCGTGCAGATCGTCGTGCACCTCGTGTACTTCCTGCACATGAATGGCTCGTCCGGCCAGCGCTGGAACGTGATGGCGTTCAGCTACACCGTGCTGACCGCGGCGATCCTGATCGTCGGCACGCTGTGGGTGATGCACAACGTCAGCATGAACATGATGTCGCGCTGAGCGGCATCGCGGCGCAGCGGACGATCTCCATGCGCATTCATGCAAGAAAGGCGGCACGCGAGTGTCGCCTTTTTTTATTTCGGCGCGCCGCGCACGCCGGTCAGTGCGCGTCCGTACGTGCGTCCGCTGTCAGTGCATGCGTGCAGTCCGCGCGATATTCGGCGGCGAGCCGCTGCTGCGCGCCGTCGAGATCGTCGGGATAGTAGGGGCTGTTGTGCGAGGGATCGTAGCCGACCTGCTCGAGTTCGGTCAGTTCGCGCACGAGATCCGCATGCGTGACTTCGTGCCGCGTGTGAACGAACGGGTACGCGTTGCATTCCTGAGGCGTCAGGTGAGGCGCCGCGAACGCGGCGGTGCTGGCGCATGCGCTCAGCATGCAGGCGACTGTAATCGACAGTTTCATCCGGTGGCTCCTGAATTCGCGGCCCGATGCCGCATGACGTCAGCGTAGGCGGCGCGCGGAGCCAAGCGGGCGACGCACGGATGAAACATGTTTCACCCGTATCCGCCCGATGCCGAATGAAGCTATTTTCATCTAACGCCGGACGGCGATCGACGCGGCTACGATAGTTGCGCGCGCATCGATGCGCGCGTCGTGACAGCCATTGCGAGGACGGACATGCGAGTACTGACAGTCGAAGACGATGCTGTGACCGCGAACGAGATCGTTGGCGAACTGAGCGCGCGCGGATTCGAGGTCGACTGGATCGACAACGGCCGCGAAGGAATGATGCGCGCGATGAGCGCATCCTACGATGCGATCACGCTCGACCGGATGCTGCCCGGTGCTGACGGGCTCGCGATCCTGACCGCGATGCGCACGGTCGGCATCGATACGCCGGTGCTGATGCTGAGCGCGCTCGGCGACGTCGACGAGCGCATCCGCGGGCTGCGCGCGGGCGGCGACGACTACCTGACCAAGCCGTTCGATTCCGGCGAACTGAGCGCGCGCATCGAAGTGCTGTTGCGCCGCCGGCAGGCCTCGGGCGTGCCGCAGCAGACGCCGTTGACGGTCGGCGCGCTCGAACTCGACCTCATTTCGCGCTGCGCGCGCCGCGGCGTCGACGAGATTCCATTGCTGCCCACCGAGTTTCGCGTCCTCGAATTCATGATGCGCAACGCGGGGCAGACGATCACGCGCACGATGCTGTTCGAGGCCGTGTGGGGCTATCACTTCGACCCGGGCACCAACCTGATCGATGTCCACATGGGGCGGCTGCGCAAGAAGATCGACCCGCCGGGCGCCGTGCCGATGATCCAGACCGTGCGCGGCTCGGGCTACATGCTCGGATGATGGAGGGACGGATGGATGCGGCCCGTGCGGCGAACTTCACGCGTCGCTGGCATACGACGACGTTTCGCTGGCTGTGCGCGTACGCGGCGATCTTCTCGGTTTCGCTGCTGCTGCTCGCGGGCGTGATCAACGTCGCCGCGACACGGACGATGACGCGCGACACCGACGAGGTGCTCGCGTGGCAACTGATCTACTTCGATTCGATCCCCGACGCCGAGCTGCCGCTTGCGATTCACCGCCGGCTCGAGCACGAGCACATGCATACGAATTTCTACGGACTGTTCGACGCGAGCGGGCGCCGCGTGGCCGGCGACATCGCGACGCTGCCCGCGCTGCGTACGGATCGCCGCGGACGCACGCTTGACCGTACGCTCGCGCCGCTCGACGGCCAACCCGCGCCGATCACGCGCGCGATGGCCGTGCACCGCGACGACGGGATGACGCTGGTGGTCGCGCGCGACCTGTCGCATTTCATCCAGATTCGCGAAGTCGCGATCCGCGGACTCGTGATCGGCGGCGTGCTGATCCTGATCGCGGGCATCGCGGGCGGCAGCATGCTCGGCATGCGGCAGATCCGCCGCGTCGCGGCGATCCGGCGCGTCACGCGACAGATCGCCGAGGGCGATCTCGGCAAGCGGTTGCCGGTGGGCCGCTACGACGAGCTCGACCTGCTCGCGCATCTCGTGAACCACATGCTCGACGAAGTCGAGCGGCTGATGGGCGAAGTGCGTCACACCTGCGACGGCATCGCGCACGATCTGCGCACGCCGCTCGCACGCGTGCATACGATGCTGGCGCGGCTCGCCGAACAGCCGCATTGCGCGCACGATCCGGCGTCGGCGCAGCTGCTGGCGTCGGCGCGCGATGAAACCGACCGGCTGCTCGAGCGCTTTCGCGCGATGCTGCGCATCTCCGAGATCGGGACGCTGAGCCGGCGCGGCGGTTTCGCCGCGGTGGACGTCGCGGCATTGCTGCGCGACGTGTGCGAGCTGTACGAGCCGCTCGCCGAAGCGGGCGGCGTCGCATTCGGACTCGACGCGATGCCGGTCGACGGCATTCATGGCGACCGCGCGTTGCTGTTCGAGGCGTTCAGCAATCTCGCGGACAACGCGATCAAGTTCACGCCGCCCGGCGGTCGCGTGCGCGTCGCGCTCCACGCGACGCAGAACGGCCCGCTCGTGCGGTTCGAGGACAACGGGCCGGGAATCGCACCGGGCGAGCGCGACGCGGTGCTCGAGCGGTTCTATCGCGGCGAGCGCACGCGTCACGTGAACGGTTCGGGGCTCGGGTTGAGCATCGTGTCGGCGGTGATGCGCGTGCACGGCTTCGCGCTGCGGATCGGCGACGCGCAGCCGGCCGGTGCGGCGATCACGGTCGAATGCTGGCCGCGCTCGCTCGGATGAGCTCGCGGGAAAACGGTCGATGCGCATCCTGCTGATTTCGCCCCCGACGCCGGAGGCGGCGCGGCTCGACAAGGCGTTCCGCGAAAGCACGCACGGCGTGGAGCGCGTTGACGAGTGGCGCGACGGCTGCTTCGCCGCGACACAGGACCGCTTCGACGCGATCGTGCTGGTCGAGCCCGACGCGGCTGCCGGGGCCGTGCTGCTCGACATGTTGCCGCGGCTTGCCGCATCGGCCGGCGGTGCGACGATCGCCGCGCTCGTCGTCGGTGCGACGCCCGCACGGCGTGCGCGGATGCTGCAGGCCGGCTGCGACGTGTGTCTTGCCCAGCCGTGTTCGTTCGTGGAGTTGCACGAACGCTTGCGCGCGCTGTGGCGTCGCGCGGGCATCATCGCGTTGCGCGAGTCGGTGCGGCTCGACGCGGCCACGCGCGCGCTCGAGGAGCGCGGCCGCAGGCTCGCACTCAGCGCACGCGAATTCCGTGTCGTCGAATGCCTGCTGCGCGAAGCCGGTCGGCCGGTCGGGCGCGATGCCGTACTGCGTTACGCATGGGGTGAAGCCGACATCGAACCGGAAACCGTCAATGCGCTGGTCGTGCGGCTGCGGCGCAAGCTCGTCGCGCACGCGTTTTCCGCGCGCATCGAGACGGTTGCGCGATTCGGATTCAGGTTCGATGCCGGCGGTTGATAACGCGGTATCGGTCGGGCTTGAGAACGCCGAACGCCGAACGGGCGCCGGCGGCATGGCGCGCGGCGTCGCCGTTGCGGCGCGATCAGTGCGAATAAAGCTCGCGGTTGAGCTGCGCGAGCTGGCCGTCGCGTTGGGCGCGAACGAGTTCGCGATAGACCTGGGCGCGCGTGAGCGGCGCTACCGGCGGCGCCTTCCACGCATCGCTCGATGACGCCCGCGCGCCGGCGGTCGATGTAAGCGTCCGCGGCGCGGTCGCCGCAGCGGATTGCGATGCGGCGGCACGGCCGGGCAGCGTGGCACAGAGGGCGCAGAGCAGGGTGGCGAACAGCAGTGTCTTCATGGCGTGATCCTTTGCAAAAGGCGGAGACCGGCGCCGCGAACGCGATGCCGGCAGGGCCCACGTTATCGGACACGCTCCGTCAGGCACCGGGCGCGCCGATGAAGAAACGTTCATGAACGCGCGTCGCGCCAGCCGCCGCCGAGCGCGCGTACGAGCGCGACGGACGCCTGCAGGCGTCGGGCATCGACGTCGAGCGACGCGATTTGCGTATCGAGCTCGGTCGTTTGCGCGGTGACCACGTCGAGATAGCTGACGGCGCCGTCGCGATAGCGCGACATCGCAAGCGCAAGCGACTGCCGCGCCGCGCCGAGCGCGGCGTCGTCCTCGGCCGATTCGTCGCCGAGCCGGTGCAGCAGCGCGAGATCGTCCTCGACTTCGCGGAACGCCGCCAGTACGACGCTTCGGTAACGTGCGCCCTGTTCGGCGAACTGCGCGCGCGCGTGGCGTACACCCGCCGCACGCAGGCCGCCGTCGAACAGTGTCGTCGCAAGCCGCGGCCCGATCGACCAGATTTCGTTCGGTGCGGCGAGCCACGGCGAGAACGTGTCGCTTTGGAAGCCCGCGTCGAGGCCGAGCGACAGGTCCGGGAAGTACGCGGCGCGCGCGACGCCGATCCGTGCGTTCGCGGCCGCGACGCGGCGTTCCCCGGCGGCGATGTCCGGGCGGCGTTCTAGCAGCGTCGACGCGAGCCCGGTCGGAATCGATGGAACGGCGGGCAGCGCGGCGGCGGCGGGCAGCGAGAACGTCGACGCGGATACGCCGACGAGCACGGCGATTGCGTGCTCGTCGAGCGCACGGCGCGCGGCGATGTCGGATGCGCGAGCCTGCGCGAGCGCGAGCTGCGTCTGCGCGCGCGATACGTCGAGCCCCGATGCGAGGCCGCCGCGATGGCGGCTAACCGTCAGTTGCCACGCACGGCGATATGCATCGATCGTCTGCGCGAGCGAGTCCGCTTCACGATCGAGTCCCGCGAGATCGAAGTAGGTGCTGGCGACGCGGGCCTGCAGGCTGAGCCGCACGGATGCGAGATCATCGGCCGCGGCTTGCGCGTTGTCGCGGCCGGCGGCGACCGTGTTGCGGACCTTGCCCCACAGATCGACGTCGTAACCGAGTCCGGCATCGAGCGTGTTCGATTCGTAGACGTCGGGCTGCCCGCTGCCGCGCAGCGGCCGGCGCGCGGACTGCCGGTCGCGATCGGTCTCGGCGCCGATGCCGATGGTTGGCAGCAACGCGGCGTGCGCCTCGTCGAACAATGCAGCCGCCTCGTCGTGCCGTGCGACGGCGGCGGCGAGGTCCGGGTTCGCGCGTGCGACGAGCGGCTCGAGCCGGTCGAGTGTCGCGTCGCCGTACACGCGCCACCAGCCGTCGCGCGGCAGGCGATCGGCCGGGGCGGCATCGACCCATGGGCCGGTTTCGCGAAACGCGGCCGGCACCGGCACGGCTGGCGCGTGATACGTCGGCGCGAACGAACAGCCGGCGAGCAGCGCGGCGCTGCCGAGCCATGCGGCGAGCTTACGGTCAGCCATGCGTAGGCTCCGTCGTCGCGGTGCCGGCGATGCGCACCGGGTCGCCGTCCTCGAGCGAATCGGGCGGATTGTCGATCACGCGTTCGCTCGCCGCGAGCCCCGACGCGATCTCGACGCGCGTGCCGAGATCGGTCGCGATCGACACGTGGCGCAAGCGCGCATGGCCGGTCGCGTCGAGCACGGCGACCTGTAATCCGTCGTGGCGGAAGATCAGCGTGCTCGCCGGAATCGTCAGCGCGTGCGTGGCGTTGGCCACCGCGATCCGAACCTGCGCGTATTCGCCCGGGAACAGCGTGCCTGCCGGGTTCGCGATCGAGAACTGCGCGAGCAGCGTGCCGGAAGCCGGATCGATCGCCTGGGCGGAATCGGCGAGCGTCGCATCGAACGTCGTGCCGGGACGCTCGGGGACGGTCAGCGCGGCATGCATGCCCGCACGGATCGCGCCCGCGTCGTCCTGCGGAATATGGACGTAGAGCCGCAGCCGCCGTGCATCCGAGACGGTGAAGAGTTCGGCGCCGTTGCCGCTGCCTGCGTCGATCAGCGCGCCGACATCGGTCTTGCGCGCGGTCACGACGCCGTCGAACGGCGCGGTGAGGCGCTTGAACGATTCGAGCGCCTCGAGCCGCCGCACGTTCGCGGTGCTGGCGGCCACGGCCGCGCGTTTCGCATCGAGATCGCTGCGCTTCTCGTCGGCCTCCTGCCGCGACACCGAATCCTGCGCGAGCATCTCGGACCAGCGCGCGGCGGTGACGGCCGCGAGCCGTTCGTTCGCAGTCGCGCTTTGCAGGTCGGCGCGCGCCTGCTGTAGCTGCTGGTCGAGGTCGGGCGTGTCGATCGACGCGAGCAACTGGCCGGCCTTCACGTGCGCGCCGATGTCGACGTACCATGCGTGCAGATAGCCGGGCACGCGCGCGTAGATCGGCGCGTCGACATAGGCATCGAGGCGGCCTGGCAGCACCAGCGCGTCGGCGGCGGCCGGCTGCGGCGCGACCGTCGCGACGGTCGGGATCGCCTGGCTGGCGGTCCACGCGGCGACTTCACGCGCATCGTGCGCGCGTTCGACGACGCCGGTCGCGGCGGCGGCGAGTGCCGCGATCACGCCCGCGATCGCGAGCGGTTTCAGGTAACGCGGCGTGGCGGGGGGACGGACGTCGAATTCACTGGACATGCTGTTCTCCCGGAGTGAGGGACAGGGATTCGGAGTGGGGCGCGCGATCGCGCCGATGGACGAGGCTGAACACGACGGGCACGAACACGAGCGTCGCGACGGTCGCGCAGAGCAGGCCGCCGATCACCGCGCGGCCGAGCGGCGCGTTCTGTTCGCCGCCGTCGCCAAGGCCGAGTGCCATCGGCGCCATGCCGATGATCATCGCGAGCGCGGTCATCATCACCGGCCTGAAGCGCGTGAAGCCGGCTTCGAGCGCGGCGACGGTCGCGTCGGCCGTGTGCGCGAGCCGCTCGCGCGCGAACGTGACGACCAGGATGCTGTTCGCGGTCGCGACGCCCATGCACAGGATCGCGCCCGTCAGCGCCGGCACCGACAGCGGCGTGCGCGTGACGAACAGCATCCACACGATGCCGGCGAGCGCCGCAGGCAGCGCGCTCACGATCACGAACGCGTCGCGCCACGAATGGAAGTTCACGACGATCAGCAGATAGATCAGCAGCACCGCGCCGGCGAGACCGGCGAGCAGCCCGCCGAACGCGCTGCTCATCGTCTGCACCTGGCCGCGCAGGGTCACGCGAGACCCCTTCGGCAGGTCGGCCGCGCTTGCGTGGAGCACGCGCGCGATGTCGGCGCTGACCGCGCCGAGATCGCGGTCCTGGGTCGTCGCGAAGATGTCGTACAGCGGCGCGATGTCGTAGTGCGACACGACCGCGTCGGTCTGGCCGCGTACGATCGTCGCGAGGCCGCCGAGCAATTGCGGCGCGCCCGAGCGGCCCGTGACGGGCAGCGCGCGCAGGTCCGACAGCGACGTCATCCGGTATTGGGGCGTTTGCGCGACGATCGGGTAAGACACGCCGTTGTGCGGATCGAGCCAGTAGGTCGGCGAAACCTGGCTCGTGCCGGACAGGCTCGCGACGACGGCATTGGTGACGTCCTGCTCGGTGATGCCGAGTTGCGCGGCGAGCGCGCGGTCGACCGACACCGTGAACTGCGGATAGGTCGACGCCTGCTGCACGCGTGCGTCGGCCACGCCCGGCACCGTGCGGATGCGCCGCAGCAGCTCGGTCGCATACGCGCGGTTCGCCGCGAGATCGGGGCCCGTCACCTGTACGTCGATCGGCGCGGGCGCGCCGAAGTTGAGAATCTGGCTGACGATGTCGGCAGGCAGGAACGAGAACGTGACGCCCGGAAACGCGCGCGGCAGCAGGGTGCGCAGCTTCTTCACGTAGTCGGCGGTCGGCGCGTGGTCGCCGGCGAGCGACACGAGGATGTCGCCGTCCTGCGGGCCGATCGTGCCGCTGTTGCTGTACGTGAGGTTGATCCCGCTGTTCGGCAGCCCCATGTTGTCGACGATGCTCGCGAGCGCGCGCGGCGGCACGACGCCGCGCACCGTGCGCTCGACGCGATCGAACAGCGCGGCCGTCTCCTCGATGCGCGTACCGATCGGCGCGCGCACGTGCAGCGCGATTTCGCCCGCGTCGACCGACGGGAAGAAGTTGCGGCCGAGCCCCGGCACCAGGACGAACGACACCGCGACCGCCGTGAGGAACAGCGCGACGAAGCGCGCGCGGTGCGCCAGCGCGAGGCCGAGCACGGCACGGTAGCCGGTGCGCAAGGCCGCGAAGCGGCGCTCGAAGCCCTGCTGGAACACGACGAGCGGATTGCGCGATCGCGGCGTCGGGAATGGCGCGCCGTGCGGCGCGAGCACGGCCGCCGGATGGGCGGCGTGCGGGCGCAGCAGGTAGCGCGCCATCATCGGCACGAACGTGCGCGACAGCACGAACGACGCGATCATCGCGAAGATCACGGCTTCGGCCATCGGCACGAATAGGAAGCGCGCGACGCCGTCGAGCAGCAGCATCGGCACGAACACGATGCAGATGCACAGCAGCGACACGAACGCGGGCGCGACGATCTGCGACGCGCCGTCGAGGATCGCGCTGCGGACGTCCTTGCCCTGTTCGAGATGCCAGTTCACGTTCTCGATCGTGACGGTCGCATCGTCGACGAGAATGCCGACCGCGAGCGCGAGCCCGCCGAGCGTCATCACGTTGAGCGTCTCGCCCGCGGCGGCGAGCGCGGCGATCGCCGCCAGCACCGCGAGCGGAATGGACGCGGCGATGATCAGCGTCGAGCGCCAGCTGCCGAGGAACAGCAAAATCATCGCGGACGTGAGCGCGGCGGCGATCAGTCCTTCGCGCGCGACGCCGCTCACCGCGCCCTTGACGAACACCGACTGGTCGCCCATCACGACGAGCCTGAGCGACGGCGGCAGCGTTGCCTCGATGCGCGGCAGTTGCGCCTTCACGCCGGCGATGATGTCGAGCGTCGACGCCGAGCCGCTTTTCAGTACGCTCATCAGCACCGCGCGGCTGCCGTCGACGCGCACGATGTTGCCTTGCGGCGGAAAGCCGTCGCGCACGTGCGCGACGTCGCGCATGAAGATCACCGCGCCGTTGACGGTCCGGATCGGCAGCGCGTTGAGCTGGTCGATGGTGAGCGGGCTGTCGTTGAGGCGGATGTTGTACTCGAAGCGGCCGATCTTCTGCGTGCCGGCCGGGATGATCTGGTTCTGCTGCGCGAGCGCGGTCGCGACGTCCTGCGCGGACAGCCCCTTCGCCTGCAGCGCCCGCGGATCGAGGTCGATCTGCACTTGGCGCACCTTGCCGCCATACGGCGACGGAATCGCGACGCCGGCGACCGACAGCAATTGCGGCCGGATCACGTTGGTCGCGTAGTCGCCGAGCTGCTGCTCGTTGAGCGTGTCGCTCGTCAGCGCGAGTTGCAGTACGGGCACGGTCGACGCGTTGTAGTTGAGGATCTGCGGCGGCGTGGTGCCGGGCGGCATCTGCTTGAGCACGGTCTGCGAGATCGACGTGACCTGCGCGGTCGCGGTGCGGATGTCGACGCTCGGCTGGAAGAAGATCTTGACGATCCCGTAGCTGCGGAACGACTGCGACTCGATGTGCGCGACGTCGTTGACCGTCGTGCCGAGCGTGCGTTCGTAGTACGTGACGATGCGTCCGGCCATGTCGGCCGGCTGCAGGCCCGCGTAATTCCACACGACGCTGATGACCGGAATCCGGATGTCGGGGAAGATGTCGGTCGGCGTGCGCAGCGCCGCGAGCGGTCCCGCGATCAGGATCAGCAGCGCAAGGACGATGAACGTATAGGGGCGCGCGAGCGCGAGTCGGACGAGTTTCAGCATCGGCGAGGTCTCCGCCGGCGCGGGGCGCCGGCCTGTCAGCGAGGTGCCGAAGCGCGGCGTGAGCCCGCATCGGCTCGCGCAGTGTGCGTGGCGCCGGTTAACGCCGGGCGCGGGCCAGGATGAAAGATGTTTTAGGAACCGGCGGAAAGGACGAAGCGGGCGGGTGGCCGGTGCGGCAACGCGGCCCGGGCACGCGGGCACCGCGGGCCGGCAGTTGTTACAAGACGTTAGCGGGCGCTTCCGGTTGCCATCCCGCGCATCAGTTCTTACAAACTTGAAATATGCGGGCACGGCGCTTGCCGCTATAGTCGAATCACACATGAAACAACTCGAAGAGGAATCCATGAAGACTTTGCGTGTTGCCTCGCTCTTGACCGGTATGACGGCCTTGCTCGTGTCGGGCGCAGCAATGGCGGGAGTCAATGTCGGGATCAACGTCGGCGTGCCGGCTCCGGTCTACGTCGCGCCTGCGCCCGTGTATGCGCCGCCGCCTCCGCCGGTTGTCTACCAGCCGGCGCCCGTGTATGCACCGGCGCCCGTCTATGCGCCGGGATCGGCGATCGTGATGGGCTGGCACGGCGATCGCTACTGGGACGGCCGCCGCTACTGGGGGCGCGACGAGTGGTATCGCCATCACGGCCGCGGCTGGGGCGACGACCGTCGTCACGGTCACTGGGACAACGGCCGCCACAACGGCTGGCGCTGATCGACGGATGGTGCACATGGTGCACCTCGCGCACGCGTGACGCGTGCGCCGCATCGACAGAAAACCGCCCGCGTGGCGGTTTTCTTTTGCCCGCGCCGGCCGCGCGCGGAGGTCGCGGTGCGGTGACGTGACGCACGACCGCGAGCAAGTTGGCTCGGCGTCGAATTGAATGGGTAGAATCGCCCTACGTTTCATCCCCTCAATCGATCCACAGGGCCTCTATGACGAAGGGTTCGCCCCGGACCGCCGCCGCGCGCATCCGTTTCGGCGCCGCGCAGGCGGTACGGGCCGCCGGCCGCACGGCGGCAGTATGGGCAATACAGGCGGCACTGGCCGCGACGGCCGCGCATGCGGCATATGCGATCGCGCAGTACGGCGAGCCGAAATATCCGCCGGGCTTCAAGCATTTCGACTACGTGAACCCGGATGCGCCGAAGGGCGGCACGCTCGTGCTCGCGAATCCGAGCCGGCTGACGTCGTTCGACAAGTTCAATCCGTTCACGATGCGCGGCAACCCGGCGCCGGGCATCGACATGCTGTTCGAGAGCCTCACGACCGGCAGCTCGGACGAATCGGCGTCCGCCTACGGGCTGCTCGCCGACGACATCGAGATCGCGCCGGACCGCCGCTCGGTCACGTTCCACCTGAACCCGCGCGCGCGCTTCTCGAACGGCGACCCGGTCACGGCCGACGACGTCAGGTTTTCGTTCGACACGCTCAAGAGCAAGCAGGCCGCGCCGCAGTTCGGCGCGTATTTCGCCGAAATCGCGAAGGCCGTCGTGATCGACCGCGCGACTGTGCGGTTCGAATTCCGCAGCGCGAACCGCGAGCTGCCGCTGATCGCCGGCGGCGTGCCGGTGTTCTCGCGCAAGTGGGGGCTGCGCGCGGACGGTTCGCGGATTCCGTTCGACCAGCTCGCGTTCGAGCAGCCGATCGGCAGCGGCCCGTATCTGATCGAGCGCCACGACAACGGCCGCACCATTACATATAGGCGCAATCCCGCGTACTGGGGCGCCGACCTGCCGGTGCGGGTCGGCACCCACAACTTCGAGCGGATCGTCTACAAGCTGTACGGCGACGGCGTCGCGCGCCTCGAGGCGTTCAAGGCCGGCGAGTACGACGTGCTGGTCGAATACATCGCGCGCAACTGGGCGCGGCGCGACGTCGGCAAGCGCTTCGACAGCGGCGAGCTCGTCAAGCGCGAATTCCGCCAGCACAACGGCGCGGGCATGCAGGGCTTCTTCATGAACCAGCGCCGGCCGCTGTTTCGCGACGTGCGCGTGCGCCAGGCGCTCGATCTCGCGTTCGACTTCGAATGGCTGAACCGCCAGTTGTTCTATGGCGCGTACACGCGCCTCGACAGCTATTTCGCCGACACCGACCTGCAGGCGACCGGCACGCCGGGCCCCGGCGAGCTGAAGCTGCTGGAGCCGCTGCGTGCGCAGCTCGACCCGGCCGTGTTCGGCCCGATGGTGTCGCAACCGAGCACGAACCCGCCGGGCTCGCTGCGCGCGAACCTGCTGAAGGCGCGCACGCTGCTCGCGCAGGCTGGCTGGACCTACCGCGACGGCGCGCTGCGCAACGCGCAGGGCGAGCCGTTCGAGTTCGAGATCCTCGACGATTCGGGCGCGGCGATGGAAGGCATCGTGACCGCTTATCGGCGCAACCTTGCGAAGCTCGGCATCGAAGCGCGCTTTCGCACGGCCGATTACGCGCTGCTGCAAAAGCGGCTCGACGCGTTCGACTACGACATGACGACGGTCCGCCTGCCGGGCGTGCAGGTGCCGGGTGCCGAGCAGTTCTCGCGCTACGCCAGCAAGTTCGCCGACGAGCCGGGCTCCGACAACCTCATCGGCCTGAAGTCGCCGGCCGTCGACGCGCTGCTGCATGCACTCGGCACCGCGCAGACACGCGACGACCTGCTCGACGCGACGCATGCGCTCGACCGCGTGCTGATGCACGGCTATTACGCGGTCCCGCAGTGGTACAGCACGACGCACCGGATCGCGTACAAGCGCACGCTCGGCTATCCGCAAACGCTGCCGCTGTACTATTCGGCCGAGGGCTGGGTCGTGTCGACCTGGTGGGCCAAGCCAGGCCACTGAAGCACGCCGGCCCTTCGTTCAACCCAGCCTATCGATCGCGAGTCGCCACCCTATGTGGAGCTACATCCTCAAACGTCTGCTGCTGATGATCCCGACGCTCGTCGGCGTGCTCACGCTCACGTTCGCCGTGATCCAGTTCGTGCCGGGCGGCCCGGTCGAACAGGCCGTGCAGGAATTGCGCAAGGGCGCGACGGAGCAGGGCGCGACGCCGTTCGGGATGCGTGCGCATACCGGCGTCGACGCGCAGCAGCTCGCGCAGCTCAAGGCGCTGTACGGCTTCGACAAGCCACCGCTCGAGCGCTACTGGCTGATGCTCGAGCGCTTCGCGCGCTTCGATCTCGGCGACAGCTACTTCCGCCACCAGAGCGTGTGGTCGCTGATCGTGCAGAAGCTGCCGGTGTCGATCAGCATCGGGTTGTGGACGTTCTTCGTCACCTACCTGATCTCCGTGCCGCTCGGCATCGCGAAGGCCGTGCGCAACGGCTCGCCGTTCGACGTCGCGACGAGCCTCGTCGTGCTGATCGGCTATGCGATCCCGGGCTTCGTGCTCGGCGTGCTGCTGCTCGTGCTGTTCGGCGGCGGCTCGTTCTGGCAGCTGTTCCCGCTGCGCGGGCTCACGTCGGACAACTTCGCGCAACTGTCGGTCGCCGGCAAGGTGCTCGACTATCTGTGGCACATCGCGCTGCCGATCACGGCGTCGGTCGTCGGCAGCTTCGCGGTCATCACGATGCTCACGAAGAACGCGTTCCTCGACGAGATCCGCAAGCAGTACGTGCTGACCGCGCGCGCGAAAGGGCTCGCCGAGCGCACCGTGCTGTGGAAGCACGTGTTCCGCAACGCGATGCTGCCGCTGATTGTCGGCTTTCCGGCCGCATTCATCGGCGCGTTCTTCACGGGCAGCCTGCTGATCGAGACGCTGTTCTCGCTCGACGGCCTCGGGCTGCTGTCGTACGAGTCGGTCGTGCGGCGCGACTATCCGGTCGTGCTCGGCACGCTGTACCTGTTCACGCTGATCGGGCTCGCGACCAAGCTGGTCTCCGACCTCTGCTACGTATGGGTCGACCCGCGCATTCAATTCGACAACCTGGAGCGCTGACATGAAACGATCCATCCGCATGCCTGGCGTGATCGGGCGAGGATCGCGATGAACCGGGCCGTCGTGTCGTCCCGCCTCGAAGCCGCGCGTTCGCGCGTGTCGCCGTCGCCCGCGCGCCGCGTCTGGCAGCGCTTTCGCCGGCAGCGCCTCGGCTACTGGAGCTTCGTGATCTTCTTCGTCGCGTTCGCCGCGAGCCTCGCGGCGCCGCTGTGGTCGAACGACAAGCCGCTCGTCGTGCGCTACGACGATCACTACTATTTCCCGATGTTCCATGCGTACCCGGAGACGACCTTCGGCGGCGACTTCCCGGCACAGGCCGACTATCTCGATCCATACGTGCGCAAGCGGCTCGAGGCGCCGGGCAACTTCGTCGTCTATCCGCCGAACCGTTACTACTACGACACGCTGAACTACTTCTCGAGCGTGCCGAACCCGGCGCCGCCGTCGCGCGAGAACTGGCTCGGCACCGATGCGCAGGGGCGCGACCTGCTCGCGCGGCTCGTGTACGGGTTCCGTGTATCGGTCGAGTTCGGGCTGATCCTGACCGTGATCGGCACGCTGCTCGGGATCGCCGCGGGCGCGGTGCAGGGTTTCTTCGGCGGGCGCATCGACATCGTCGGACAGCGGCTGATCGAGATCTGGAGTTCGCTGCCGGAGCTGTACCTGCTGATCATCTTCGCGTCGATCTTCGAGCCGAGCTTCCTGCTGCTGATCGTGCTGCTGTCGCTGTTCGGCTGGATCGGCCTGGCCGACTACGTGCGTGCCGAATTCCTGCGCAATCGTACGCAGGACTACGTGCGCGCGGCTCGCGCGATGGGGCTCACGAACTGGCAGATCATCTGGCGCCACGTGCTGCCGAACAGCCTGACGCCCGTGATCACGTTCCTGCCGTTCCGGATGAGCGGCGCGATCCTCGCGCTCACGAGCCTCGACTTCCTCGGGCTCGGCGTGCCGCCGCCAACGCCGAGCCTCGGCGAACTGCTCGCGCAGGGCAAGGGCAACCTCGACGCGTGGTGGATCTCGCTGTCGACGTTCGGCGTGCTGGTCGCGACGCTGCTGCTGCTGACCTTCATGGGCGACGCGCTGCGCAATGCGCTCGACACGCGGATCGCCGACTCGGTGCGCGCGGCGGGAGGCCAGCGATGAGCGACACGGTCGTAGCGAAATCGGGCGAACCGCTGCTGTCGCTCGAGCATCTGCATGTGCGCTTCGGCGACACGGTGGCCGTCGACGACGTGACGCTCGCGATCGGTCGCGGCGAGCGCGTCGCGCTCGTCGGCGAGTCGGGCTCGGGCAAGAGCGTGACCGCGCTGGCGATCCTGCGGCTGCTGCGCGATGCCGACGTGAGCGGCACGATCCGCCTGGCCGGACAGGATCTCGCCGGCAAGAGCGAGCGCGAGATGCGCGGGCTGCGCGGCTCGGACATCGCGATGATCTTCCAGGAGCCGATGACGGCGCTCAACCCGCTGTATACGATCGGCGCGCAGATCGGCGAGACGATCGTGCTGCACGACGGCGTGACGGCGGCCGAAGCGCGCAAGCGCGCGATCGCGCTGCTCGCGCGCACGGGCATCGCGGAGCCGGAAAAGCGCGTCGACAGCTACCCGCACCAGTTGTCGGGCGGCCAGCGGCAGCGCGCGATGATCGCGATGGCGCTCGCGTGCCGGCCACGCCTGCTGCTGGCGGACGAGCCGACCACCGCGCTCGACGTGACGATCCGCGCGCAGATCGTCGACCTGCTGCTCGAACTGCAGCGCGAGGAGGCGGAAAAGCGCGGGATGGCGATCCTGCTGATCACGCACGACCTGAACCTCGTGCGGCACTTCGCCGAGCGGGTCGCGGTGATGGAGCGTGGCAAGCTGGTCGAAAGCGGGCCGGTCGAGCGGATCTTCGCTGAGCCGGAACATCCGTATACGCAGCGGCTGTTGAACAGCCGCCCGCAGCGCGCGGTCGTGCCGGTGATGCCCATTGCCCCCGTCGTGCTCGACGCGCGCCACGTCAGCGTGCAGTTCGCGCGCAAGCGGCCGGGCTTCGCGGGCTGGTTCGGCACGGTGCCCGTGACGGCGGTCGCGGACGTGTCCGTGTCGGTGCGGCAGGGCGAGACGCTCGGCATCGTCGGCGAATCGGGGTCCGGCAAGTCGACGCTCGCGATGGCGCTGCTCGGGCTGCAGAAGACGGCACACGGCGAAATCGAATTCCAGGGGCGCGCGCTGTCGACCTATCGCGGCCGGGAACAGACCGCGCTGCGCTCGAACATGCAGGTCGTCTTTCAGGATCCCTTCAGTTCGCTTTCTCCGCGTCACACGATCGAGCGGATCGTCGGCGAGGGGCTCGAACTGCACCGTCCGCAACTGACACCGGACGCGCGCCGCGCGAAGTCGCTGGCCGTGCTGCGCGAAGTGGGGCTCGACCGCACCGTGCTGCATCGTTATCCGCATGAATTCTCGGGCGGCCAGCGCCAGCGGATCGCGATCGCGCGCGCGCTCGTGCTGGAGCCGCGCATCCTGATCCTCGACGAACCGACGTCCGCGCTCGACGTGTCGATCCAGCAGCAGGTGCTGAAACTGCTCACCAATTTGCAACAGAAATACAACCTGGGCTATGTGTTCATCAGCCACGATCTGGAGGTGATCGGCGCGATGGCGCACCGCGTCGCGGTGATGCAGGAGGGGGTTGTCGTGGAGTCGGGAGAGGTGGCCGAGATCTTCGCCAGACCGTCACATCCTTACACACAAAAGCTGTTGAAAGCGGTCTGGAAAGCGTGATAGGCCGCCAATGGTCTGACTATCTCGATTGTATTTATTAATTTGTTTTGACAAACGATTACGCGCTGGCTAGTATCGACCGAAATTTTCCGCCAATCAGCTGATTTTTAAGCAAATTCCATCGCCCAATGCAGCATCGATCCTTGACCCAGGCATGCGCGCGCACCATCGCCGGGCTCTTCATCGGCGCCCTGTTCGCAGCAGCTCCCGGCGCGTTCGCCGACGAAGTCAACAGTTTTAGCCAGAATGCCAGCAATTCGACTCAGATCGGGTCGAGTTCCTCCCTCCAGCAGACCAGCGCGCAGCCGTCCAGCGGCGGTGCGAAGTCGTTCCTCGCCGGCATGGCGGGCAAGGCAGGCGACGTGGTCGTCGGCGCGCTCAACATGATCGGCGTGCGCTATCGCTGGGGCGGCAACTCGCCGGATTCGGGCCTCGACTGCAGCGGCTTCGTGCGTTACGTGTTCCAGGACACGCTCGGCATGTCGCTGCCGCGCCGTGCGGAAGAAATGAGCCGCGTGGGCGAGAAGGTCAGCATGAGCAACCTCAAGCCGGGCGACCTCGTGTTCTTCAACACGATGCGCCGTACGTTCTCGCACGTCGGCATCTATATCGGCGACAACAAGTTCGTGCATTCGCCGTCGACGGGCAGCACCATTCGCGTCGACGATCTCGACAACGGCTACTGGGAAAAGCGGTTCACCGGCGCGCGCCGGCTCGAATCGGAGTTTCCGATGAAGGCCGACGACTTGCGCCAACGCGTGCGCGCGACGATCGGCGACGACGCGAACGGCAGCAATTGACGCTCGCCGGCGCTCCGCCGAATCGAAAAACCCTGTCACCGAAAGGCGACAGGGTTTTTTGTTTTTGAGGCGCGCGGAACCGGCGGGCGGCAGTGTCGGCGTGGGCGGCGCGCGCCGTCATGCGTCGCGCACCGCGCTGAGTCCGATTACGCCGCCGCGACGCCGCGGGCCGCCGCGAGCTTGCGCTGGAGCTCGGGCATGACGCGCGCGACGGCTTCCTCGCCCGCGAGGATCGCCGCGTTGCGCTGGTTGAAGTCGCTGCCGCCCATCGCCGCGAGGTTCGGGCGGATCACGACGTCCGCGTACTTGTCGAGCTCGTACGACTTGATCGTCTGGCCCATGATCGTGAAGGTCTGCAGCAGCATCTCGATCGGGTTGTTGGTCGCCGCGCCGTCCGGCCGCGCCGAGATGTCGACCGCGATCACGAAGCTCGCGCCCATCTTGCGCGCGAACGACGCGGGCACCGGGCTCACGAGGCCGCCGTCGACATACTCGCGATTGCCGATCCTCACCGGTTCGAACACCGACGGCACGCTGCACGACGCGCGCACCGCGAGCCCCGTATTGCCCTGCTGGAACAGGATCGGCTGGCCGCTCTGCAGATCCGTCGCGACGATGCCGAGCGGCTTCGCCATCTTCTCGATCGGCCGGTTGCTGAGCGTCTTGTTCAGGAAGTTCTGCAGCGCGACGCCCTGCAGCAATCCGCGTGAGCGGAACGGCAGCGCCCAGTCGCTGATCGCCGCCTGATCCATGTCGAGCGCGATCTTGTTGATCTGCAGCGCGCTCATCCCGGACGCGTAGAGCGCGCCGACCACCGAGCCCGCGCTCGTGCCCGCGACGATCTCGACCGGGATGCCGCGTGCCTCGAGCGCCTTCAGCACGCCGATGTGCGAGAAGCCGCGGGCGGCGCCGCCGCCGAGCGCGATGCCGATCTTCACGGGCTTTTCCTGCGACTGGGCGGGACGGGGCTTGTCGCCGAACGACGTACAGGCGGCGAGGCTGGCGGACGCGCACGCGATCGTGAAGTGACGGCGCGACAGGCGAGGGGACGACATCGAATGATTCTCCGGCGGCTTGGCGGCGGGCCGTGCGGCCCGCGGCGGCAATAGGTTCCGAGCGGCCGTGCGGCGGGAGCCGGGCGGCCGGCGCGGCGCCGGCTGGCGGCCGCGGCGCGCACATCATAAAGCAAGCGGCGCGCTTGGCGCGAAGACCGGCGCGAGTATAATTCCGGCTTCTTTCCCGTTCCGGGCGCGGCCGGCCCCATTGCTGTCCGGGCTGCCGCCGTCGATCCCGCGTCGAATCATTCATGCGCCCCAGGCGTTCGAGTTACCGTTTATGACCCGTCCTGTCCGTACCCGCTTCGCGCCGAGTCCCACCGGCTTCATCCACCTCGGCAACATCCGCTCCGCGCTCTATCCGTGGGCGTTCGCCCGCAAGATGAAGGGCACGTTCGTGCTGCGTATCGAGGATACCGACGTCGAACGTTCGTCGCAGGAAGCCGTCGACGCGATCCTCGAAGGGATGCAGTGGCTCGGCCTCGATTTCGACGAAGGCCCGATCTACCAGATGCAGCGGATGGACCGCTATCGCGAGGTGCTCGCGCAGATGCTCGAGCAGGGCCTCGCGTACCCGTGCTACATGTCGGCCGAGGAGCTCGACGCGCTGCGCGAACGCCAGCGCGAGGCCGGCCTGAAGCCGCGCTACGACGGCACGTGGCGTCCGGAGCCGGGCAAGGTGCTGCCAGAGCCGCCGGCCGGCGTGAAGCCGGTGCTGCGTTTTCGCAACCCGCTGACCGGCACGGTCGTGTGGGACGACGCGGTGAAGGGCCGTGTCGAGATCTCGAACGAGGAACTCGACGACCTCGTGATCGCGCGCCCGGACGGCACGCCGATCTACAACTTCTGCGTGGTCGTGGACGACATGGACATGAACATCACGCACGTGATCCGTGGCGACGACCACGTGAACAACACGCCGCGCCAGATCAACATCCTGCGCGCGCTCGGCGGCGAGCCGCCCGTCTATGCACACCTGCCGACCGTGCTGAACGAGCAGGGCGAGAAGATGAGCAAGCGGCACGGCGCGATGAGCGTGACCGCTTATCGTGACGCCGGCTTCCTGCCGGAGGCCGTCGTCAACTATCTCGCGCGTCTCGGCTGGTCGCACGGCGACGCTGAAATCTTCTCGCGCGAGCAGTTCGTCGAATGGTTCGACCTCGAGCATCTCGGCAAGTCGCCCGCGCAGTACGACCACAGCAAGCTGAGCTGGCTGAACGCTCACTACATCAAGGAAGCCGACAACGCGCGCCTTGCCGCGCTGGCGAAGCCGTTCCTCGACGCGCTCGGCATCGAGGACGCGGCGATCGCGACGGGCCCCGCGCTCGACACGGTGGTCGGCCTGATGAAGGATCGCGCGACGACGGTCAAGGAGATCGCCGAAGGCGCCGCGATGTTCTACCGCGTGCCCGCGCCGGACGCCGACGCACTCGCGCAGCACGTGACCGATGCGGTGCGTCCGGCGCTGGCGGACCTCGTCGCCGCCTTGAAGGCGGCCGAGTGGACGAAGGAAGCCGTGTCCGCGGCGCTGAAGGCGACGCTCGGCACGCACAAGCTGAAGATGCCGCAGCTCGCGATGCCGGTGCGCCTGCTGGTGGCGGGCACGACGCATACGCCGTCGATCGACGCGGTGCTCGTGCTGTTCGGTCGCGACGTCGTGGTGTCGCGTATCGAAGCCGCGCTGGCCTGAGGTTGGGGCGGGAGCGAGGCCGTCCGCGCGTGAGGGGCGCGCGGCTTCGCAAAAAATTTCGCTCCAATCGCAAAAAGGGTATTTACAAGTTCAAATTCGGTCCATATAATCTCATTTCTGTTCTGCAAGGGGGTATAGCTCAGCTGGGAGAGCGCTTGCATGGCATGCAAGAGGTCAGCGGTTCGATCCCGCTTACCTCCACCATCAGAGCAGAATGGATTGATTTGTGAAGCAGTGGCAGTAGTAATAAATGCTTCACAAAATGATTTAAAGCAGTTAGAATTTCGGCCTTCGCTGTTGCGGTGAATGAATAGCGAAAGTCAGACAGATCTGAAAAGATTATGTCCCCTTCGTCTAGAGGCCTAGGACATCACCCTTTCACGGTGAGTACAGGGGTTCGAATCCCCTAGGGGACGCCAGATTCAGCGGCGTTTCGTAGAAGTGTCGCGAGGCTTGCAGGACGTAACCGACGTCCTGCAGGTAACGGTGCAGAAAGTTGGAGCGGTAGTTCAGTTGGTTAGAATACCGGCCTGTCACGCCGGGGGTCGCGGGTTCGAGTCCCGTCCGCTCCGCCAGAACGAAGCCCGTTCAAGACGTTTTTGAGCGGGCTTTTGTATTGAAGATGTAAGCAGTACGCTGTCCCCTTCGTCTAGAGGCCTAGGACATCACCCTTTCACGGTGAGTACAGGGGTTCGAATCCCCTAGGGGACGCCAGGATTCAGCGGCGTTTCGTAGAAGTGTCGCAACGCTTGCAGGGCGTGAACGTGGTCCTGCGGGTGGGAGTGAAGAAAGCTGGAGCGGTAGTTCAGTTGGTTAGAATACCGGCCTGTCACGCCGGGGGTCGCGGGTTCGAGTCCCGTCCGCTCCGCCAGAACGAAGCCCGTTCAAGACGTTTTTGAGCGGGCTTTTGTATTGAAGATGTAAGCAGTACGCTGTCCCCTTCGTCTAGAGGCCTAGGACATCACCCTTTCACGGTGAGTACAGGGGTTCGAATCCCCTAGGGGACGCCAGGATTCAGCGGCGTTTCGTAGAAGTGTCGCAACGCTTGCAGGACGTGAACGTGGTCCTGCGGGTGGGAGTGAAGAAAGCTGGAGCGGTAGTTCAGTTGGTTAGAATACCGGCCTGTCACGCCGGGGGTCGCGGGTTCGAGTCCCGTCCGCTCCGCCAGAAAATGAAGAAGCCCGCCTCGTGCGGGCTTTTTCATTTGTGTTTCCGTTCGTGCCCGCTTGCGGGCGCGTGACGCATCATCGGTTGCGCGCCGCTACGAGAAATTCGCCATTGCATCCGCCCGCGACTGCGCTATCGTGGCGGAATGCGTTCTTGACCCCCCGCGATGCTCGATCCGACCGACCTGCGATTGCTGTATCAGCTCCGGCCCGCGGAGCCTGGCGATTTTCCGTTTGCCGAGGCGCTGACGCACGGCAACATGGGCGGCTATTACAAGCGCCATGGGCTCGTCTGGCGCAGCGACCTGTTCTATGCGAGCTGGCGCGAATCCGAAAACTTCATCCTGGAAGCCGACGGCGAACGCATCGGCGTGCTGCGCGTGACCGAGGAGGGCGATTCGCTGCACATTCGCGACGTGCAGATTGCAGCCGGTCATCGCAGTCAGGGCGCCGGCACCTACATGCTCGACATGTCGCTGCGCTGGGCGCGCGCCCGCGGGCTGCACGAACTGCAGTTGCGCGTGTTCGTCGACAATCCGGCCGCGCGGCTCTACCAGCGCATGGGCTACCGCGTCAGCGGGCCGCGGCTGGCGCAGCTCGGCTCGATCCGCCACATGGTGCGCACGGTCTGAGCGCGTAACGGTGCGCGCGGCGACCGTCAGCGAGCGGTGCCGAACGCGTCGTCGTCGTCGAGGGCGTCGTCCGTCGCGATGCCATCTTCCGCGCCGCGGTGCTCGTAGCCGCGCAGCATGAACGCGCGCGGGCTTTCGCCGAACGCGCGCCGGAACATCGCCGAAAACGCACTCTGGCTCTGGTAGCCCAGCTCGCGCGCGATATGCGACAGCGGACGCCCCTGGTTCAACAGCGGAATCGCGCGCGCGAGCAGCGCCTGCTGCCGCCACTGCGAAAAGCTCACGCCCAGTTCCTGCTTGAAGAGCCGGGAAATCGTGCGCGTGCTCGCGCCGACCTCGCTTGCCCAGTGCTCGAGCGATTCCGCCTGCGCCGGCTGCGCGAGAACCGACTCGCACAGCATGCGCAGGCGCTTCTCGTCGGGCATCGGCACCGCGAGCGGCAGCGGTTCGGCGCGGCTCAGCTCGTCGAGTACGAGCCCGCACAGCAGCCGCTCGCGCGCATCGCTCAGGTCACGTGCGTCGAGCGCGACGATCAGTTCGCGCAGCAAGCCCGTCACCTCGACCACCCGGCATGCATCGAGCCCGCCGGGCACGATCGACTCGTCGATATACAGCGTGCGCAGATACGCCTCCTCGACGATCACGACTTCGTGCGTGATGTGCGGCGGCACCCAGATCGCGCGGGACGGCGGCACCATCCACGTCGTCCCGGTCGTCGCGACGCGTAGCACCCCGCGCGACGCGTACGCGAGCTGCGCCCACGCATGCGTGTGCAGCGGGATCCGGCGGCCGGCATCCACCTGCCGCGCCCGGACGCGCATCGGGTGGACGCGGGTCGGCGCGAACTCGGGCGGGATGTCGATGACGTCGTAGGGATTCGATGTGTCGGCTTGGGCAGGCGGATTCATGGACAACTCGGTCGGCGCGGCGGCGATGCCATTATTTTAGAAGGCGCCGCGCAGGCACATGCGGCAGTTTTTCGGCCGATAATGCACCGTTCAAATGAACTTTGTATGGGCCGCGCGCATTCCGGCCACGCGCAAGTTTTGAGCTCGCACGACGCGTGCGGCCAAAAAACATCGGGCCGTGATCGCGGTCTGCCGATGCGGCCGCGTTGTCGCGCAAGCGGCGCCCCGAAGACGCCGGTGCCCGCGGCGCGCCCGCGACGGCCCCGGCCAGGCAACACCTGAATCGAAGAGGAGAACCACGATGCGCCACGTATTCGTCTACGGCACGTTGAGAGCGGGAGAGGCCAACGACATCGGCCATGCGGCCGCGCGGCACGGGATCGCCGCGCCGACGCTGCTCGGTGCGGCCGCGCTGCCGGGTGAACTGTACGATTTCGGCACGTACCCGGGCATGATCGCCGGGCCGGCCGGCCAGTCGCTCGTATGGGGCGACGTCTATGAGATCGACGAGCAGTTGATGCCCGTGCTCGACGAGATCGAGCGCGTCTATCCGGGCGTCGACACGCTGTTCCGGCAGGAGCCGGTGACCGTCCAGCTCGGCGGCCGTACGTACGCGTGCGTCTACTATCCGGTCGCCGCGCATGCGGCAGCCGACCGTCCGCGCATCGTGTCGGGCGACTGGGTTCGGCACCGGCGCGAGCGGGAAGCCGCCTGAGCGCCCGCGCGGCAAACTGCGGCCTCGCAAGGAAAAAGCGCCCAAGCCGGGCGCTTTTTTTATACCGCCGGGTGGTGCGACTCGCGGCGGGCAGGGTGGCACGACCAGGGCCGGCAGGACCCGGCCCGCGCCGTCAGATTTCCTCGTACAGCGGCAACGTCAGGAATTCGGTGAAGCCTTCCGACGTCGACATCTGTTCGAAGATCGCCGCGGCACGCTCGTACGGCTGCGTGTTGCCGCCGACGGAACGCTTCACGTTGTCGAGCTCGGCCTTCGCGAATTCGCGCACGAGTTCCGCCGTGACCTTGCGGCCGTCGTCGAGCACGCCCTTCGGCGAGCGGATCCACTGCCATACCTGCGAGCGGGAGATTTCGGCGGTGGCCGCGTCTTCCATCAGGTTGTGGATCGGCACGCAGCCGTTGCCGTCGAGCCACGCGCCGAGATAGTGGATGCCGACGTTGATGTTGTTGCGCAGGCCGGCTTCGGTGATCGGCGCTTCAGGCTGGAAGTCGAGCAGGTTCTTGCCTTCGATCTGCACGTCGTCGCGCTGCTTGGCGATCTGGTTCGGCTTGTCACCGAGCACCTTGACGAATTCTTCCATCGCGATCGGCACGAGGCCCGGGTGCGCGACCCAGCCGCCGTCGTAGCCGTCGGTCGCGTCGCGCTGCTTGTCCGAGCGTACGCCGCCCATTGCCTTCTCGTTCGCTTGCGGATCGTTCTTGATCGGAATCAGCGCGCTCATCCCGCCGATTGCCGGTGCGTTGCGCTTGTGGCAGGTCTTCAGCAGCAGCAGCGCGTACGCGCGCATGAACGGCACCGTCATCGTGATCTTCGAGCGGTCGGCCAGGCAGAAGTCGCGATCGTTCTTGAACTTCTTGATCGCCGAGAAGATGTAGTCCCAGCGGCCGGCGTTCAGGCCCGAGCTGTGTTCGCGCAGCTCGTACAGGATCTCGTCCATCTCGAACGCGGCGAGGATCGTCTCGATCAGCACCGTCGCGCGGATCGTGCCGCGCGGCACGCCGACCGCTTCCTGTGCCGCGACGAAGATGTCGTTCCACAGGCGAGCCTCGAGATGGCTTTCCATCTTCGGCAGGTAGAAGTACGGGCCCGAGCCGCGCGCGATCAGTTCCTTCGCGTTGTGGAACAGGAACAGCGCGAAATCGAAGATGCCGCCGGACACGCGCTGGCCGTCGACCGTCACGTGCTTCTCGTCGAGGTGCCAGCCGCGCGGACGCACGATCAGCGTCGCGACCTTGTCGTTCAGCCGGTACGACTTGCCGTTCTGCTCGAGCGAGATCGTGCGGCGCACCGCGTCCTTCAGGTTGATCTGGCCGTCGATCTGGTTTGTCCAGCTCGGCGCGTTCGAATCCTCGAAGTCCGTCATGTACGAATCGGCGCCGGAGTTCAGCGCGTTGATGATCATCTTGCGCTCGACGGGGCCCGTGATCTCGACACGGCGGCATTGCAGGTCGGCCGGCAGCGGCGCGACCTTCCAGTCGCCGTCGCGGATCGCCTTCGTGTCGGCCAGGAAATCGGGGCGTTCGCCGGCGTCGAGGCGCCTGGTGCGTTCGAGGCGGGCCTGCAGCAGCGCCTGGCGCCGCGGCTCGAACGTGCGGTGCAGCGCCGCGACGAGTGCGAGCGCTTCAGGCGTCAGGATCGCTTCGTAACCCGGCTTGATTTCGCCGGTGATCGCCATGCCTTGCGGCAGCGTGATCGGGGTGCTCATGAGTCTCATCTCCTTGGTCGGTCAGTTGCGGTTTCGGTGAAGGGGGAAGGCGGCAGCGCCGCGAACGTCATGCGCCCGGGCCGGGGCGCGCGCGGTTTGCGGGTCTGCCGGACGGAGCCGGGGTGGCGAGGAAGGCGAGCAGATCGGCCATGCCGCTGCCGGTGCCGTCGGGCGGCGCGCCGAGTTCCTCGGCGGGCGCGCCCGTGCGGTTGAGCCAGAACGTCGTGTAGCCGAACCAGGCGGCCCCCGCGACGTCCCAGGCGTTCGACGACACGAACACGATGTCGCGCGCGTTCGCGCCGAACGCCGCGGTGCCGAGTGCGTAGACGGCCGGACTGGGCTTGTACGCGCGCACGGTGTCGGCCGACAGCGCGCGATCGAACAGGCCGGTCATGCCGGCGCTCTTGATCGCGATGTCGAGCATCTCGGGGTTGCCGTTCGACAGGATCGCGAGCGGCGGGCGCGGGTCGAGCGCGCGCAGCTTGCGCAGCGCGGGCAGCGTGTCGGGGTAGGTGGACAGGCACGCGTATTCGTCCATCAGCCGCTTCTCGGCCGCGCTGTTCAGCGCGAGGCCGAGCACGCGCGCGGAGAACCGCAGCGCGTCGAGCGTGATGTCGCGAAACGGCCGATAGCGGGCGCCGGCCGGATCGGCGAGCGTGCGCAACTGCGAGTATTCGATTTGCTTGCGTCGCCACAGCTGCGACAACCGCTCCCCGTGACCGGGAAACATCTGCTCCGCCGCGGCCACGACCGCATGCACGTCGAACAACGTGCCGAATGCGTCGAAGAGGATTGCGTCGGGAGAGGAGAGTGTCGTTGTGGCCGACATAGCCTTGCGCTCCAGTTTCAGAGGTCGAGTCGATTCTATTCGTGATCACATGTACTAAAAAAGACGCTAATCATCACTTGATCTTTTACTTTCATATACCTAATCTTGACCGGCTTAAGCTATTTGAAGGGCGGAATAGCCGTCCTTTCGAGTCATGGACCGGTTCAAACAGATCGAAACGTTCGCCGCGGTCGCGGCGAAGGGCAGCCTGTCGGCGGCCGCGCACGCGGAAGGCGTCGCGCCGGCGATCATCGGCCGCCGCCTCGACGCGCTCGAGGAGCGGCTCGGCGTCAAGCTGCTGGTGCGTACCACCCGCAAGCTCACGCTGACCTTCGAGGGTTCGGCCTTCCTCGAGGATTGCCAGCGGATCATCAACGACATGCAGAACGCGGAGGCGAGCGTGTCCGCCGGCGGCGTGAAGGCGAGCGGCCACCTGCGCATTTCCGCACCGGCCGGCTTCGGGCGGCGCCACGTCGCGCCGCTCGTGCCCGAGTTCAGCGGCGCGCATCCGGACGTGTCGGTCACGCTCGACCTGTCCGACCGGATGGTCGACCTCGTCAACGAAGGGTTCGATTGCGCGGTGCGGCTCGGCGAGCTGCCCGATTCGTCGCTGGTGTCGCTGAAGCTCGGCGAGAACCGGCGCGTGTGCGTCGCGTCTCCGGCGTATCTCGCGCGGCGCGGCACGCCCGCCACGCTCGCCGAACTCGCGCGCCACAACTGCCTCGCCCTGGCCGCGAACGCTAATCAGCAGCGCGGCTGGGCGTTCCAGGAGGACGACAAGGTCGTGTCGATCCGCGTGAACGGCACGATGGAATGCTCGGATGGCGCGGTGCTGCACGAGTGGTGCCTCGCCGGCTACGGCCTGGCATGGCGATCGTGGTGGGAGGTCGGCGACGACATCGCGGCCGGCCGTCTCGTCAGCGTGCTCGATGCGTTCGCGGCGCCGCCGATCGGTATCCACGCGGTGTTTCCGCAGCGCCGCCACCTGCCGCTGCGCGTGCGGCTGTTTCTCGATTACCTGAAACATACGTACGAGCGGCCCGGGTATTGGGGCGAGTAGGGCGCGCCCGCCCGCGCGTTTCCGATATGAGGGCGAACCCGCTGACGGCGCCGGCCGTCCGGTTTCGCGCACTACAATCGAAACTGGCATGCGCGTTGCGCCGGGGCCGGCTCGCATGGGTTCGCGGCGCGCGCGGTGCGTCTGACGCAGGAGGGCGCGATGTTCCGGCACATCCTCGTTCCAACCGACGGTTCCGAACTGTCGCAGAAGGCGATCGACGGCGCGATCGACCTGGCGCGCGCGGTCGGCGCGCAGGTCACGGCCTATGCGTGTCTGCCGCAGTATCCGTACTCGCCGTTTTCCGAAGTGATCATCGAGCCGCCCGCCGATTTCCGGGCGCGCAGCGAGCGTGAGGCGCGCGCGCACCTCGACGAGGTGCAGGCGGCCGCGAAGGCGGCCGGCGTCGTCTGCGACAGCTGGACGAGCGTGCATCCGTCGCCGTACCTCGGCATCATCGAGGCGGCCGAACGCGGCGGCTGCGACGTGATCTTCATGGCGTCCCACGGACGCCGCGGGCTCGGCAGCCTGCTGATCGGCAGCGAGACGCAGCGCGTGCTGACCCATACGAAAATTCCGGTGATCGTCTATCGGTAGCGACGACGTCGTCCGTGACCGCGCGGGCGGCGGCACGGCAGCGCCGCTGAAAAAGGGCGCGCCGGACGAAGCCGGCGCGCGTCGTTGCTGGCGGCCGCAGGCCGCGCGGCGGGTCGCGCGGGTCCCCGCGCGCCTGCCGTCTCCTCCCTGATTTTTGTTCCGTGCCGCCGATGCCGCACCGTCGCGTGACGGGCGGGCATCGGCGTGACGCGCTCGCGCGTTACGCGACCTTCTTGCCGTCGAAGAACTGCTCGTCCTCGGTCGAGCCGTGCAGCGCGGTCGTCGATGCCTCGCGCTCGACCGTCTGCGTCACCGCGTCGAAGTAGCCGGTGCCGACTTCGCGCTGGTGCTTGACGGCCGTGAAGCCCTTGTCGGCCGCCGCGAACTCGGCCTGCTGCAGTTCGACGAACGCGCTCATCTGCGTGCGGGCATAGCCATGCGCGAGGTTGAACATCGAGTAGTTCAGCGCATGGAAGCCGGCCAGCGTGATGAACTGGAACTTGTAGCCCATCGCACCCAGTTCCTTCTGGAATTTCGCGATCGTCGCGTCGTCGAGGTTCTTCTTCCAGTTGAACGACGGCGAGCAGTTGTACGACAGCATCTTGCCCGGGAACTGTTTGTGGATCGCTTCGGCGAACTTCTTCGCGTACTCGAGATCCGGCTTGCCCGTTTCGCACCAGACCAGGTCGGCGTACGGCGCATACGCGAGGCCGCGCGAGATCGCCTGCTCGATGCCCGGCTTCGTGCGGAAGAAGCCTTCGACCGTACGCTCGCCCGTCAGGAACGGCTTGTCGTTGTCGTCGATGTCGGACGTGATCAGGTCCGCTGCTTCCGCGTCGGTCCGCGCGACCAGCACGGTCGGCGCGCCCATCACGTCGGCGGCGAGACGCGCCGCCGACAGCTTCGCGACGGCCTCGCGCGTCGGCACGAGCACCTTGCCGCCCATGTGGCCGCATTTCTTCACCGACGCAAGCTGGTCCTCGAAGTGGACGCCCGAGGCGCCTGCCTCGATCATCGCCTTCATCAGTTCGAACGCGTTCAGCACGCCGCCGAAGCCGGCTTCCGCATCCGCGACGATCGGCGCGAAGAAGTCGACGTAACCTTCGTCGCCCGGGTTCTTGCCTTCGGACCACTGGATCTGGTCGGCACGCGTCAGCGTGTTGTTGATGCGCTTGACGACGAGCGGCACCGAGTTCGCCGGGTACAGCGACTGGTCCGGGTACATTTCGCCCGCGACGTTCGCGTCGCCGGCCACTTGCCAGCCCGACAGGTAGATCGCCTTGAGGCCGGCCTTCACCTGCTGCATCGCCTGGTTGCCGGTCAGCGCGCCGAGCGCGTTGACGAACGGCTCTTCGTTCATGAGGCTCCACAGCTTTTGCGCGCCGCGCTTGGCCAGCGTGTGTTCGACGGCGATCGAGCCGCGCAGGCGAACCACGTCGTCAGCGGTGTAGCTGCGCTTGATGCCCTTCCAGCGCGGATCGGTTTCCCATTGCTTTTGCAGTTCCTGTGCCTGTTGTTGTCGCGACATGATGAGCTCCTTGATACGGTGCGTTGCCTGATGAGTCGAATCGGACGGTGAGGATGCTGTTCGCGAAGCGGAGCGGAGCGGGGTGCGTGCCGGTTCGTGAGGTCTTGTATAAGAGTCTAGGCAACTCGACCGACAGGGAACAGGGGCTATCTCAGGAAGTGCGAAATTTTTTAATCGTTATGAATCAAGTGGTTGAAAATCGCTTTCCGCAATAAGAAACGATTTTTCCCATCTCGCAATCGTAAGGTTGTGCCGCGCAGCATGATTTTTTACGACGCAAAAAAATTTTCCGCATTGTGAAATTTGGTGCGGGACGAAAAAAAACCGGCGCGGGGTGCGCCGGTCTTTTGGATGGGTGGGGCGGCCATCCGTGGGGCGGCCGGAGCCGCCCGGGCGTGCTTACGACGCCGAGTTGCTGCGACGCGGGCCGCTGCTGCGTTGGCCGTCGCGACGCGGGCCGCCGTCGCGGCTGCCGCCCGGCTTGCCGCTCCAGCCGCCGCCATTGCCGCCGCCGTAGCTGCGGCCGGTGCCGCCATGACCGCCGCCCGGCTTGCCGCCGAAACGACGACCGCCGTTACCGCCGCCCGGACGGCCGCGGCCGCCGGTGCCGCGATCGGTGCGCGGGGCTGCCTTGCGCGGCTCGAAGCCTTCGATCACGTTGACCGGCAGCGGCGAGCGGACGAAGCGCTCGATGCGCTTGAGCGCGCCCTGTTCGGCGTGGTGCACGAGGCTCACCGCGGTGCCCGAACGGCCGGCGCGGCCCGTACGGCCGATACGGTGCACGTAGTCTTCCGCGAACTTCGGCAGGTCGTAGTTGAACACGTGCGTGATGCCCGGGATGTCGATGCCGCGGGCCGCGACGTCGGTCGCGACCAGCACGCGCACGCGACGCTCGCGCAGCGCACGGATCGTGCGGTTACGCGCGCCCTGCGGCAGGTCGCCATGCAGCGCGGCGGATTCGAAGCCAGCGTCGGCGAGACGGCCGGCGAGCTGGTCGGCGTCGATCTTGGTCGCCGTGAAGATGATCGCCTGGTCGAGCGCGTCGTCGCGCAGCAGGTGATCGAGCAGGCGATCCTTGTGGTCGCGGTCGTCGACGTAGTGCACGGTCTGCGCGATGTTCGTGCGCGACTCGAGGCGCTGCTGGATCTCGATGCGCTCGGGGTCCTTCAGCAGGCGGCCCGTCAGCGAACCGATCTTGCCGTCGAGCGTGGCCGAGAACAGCATCGTCTGGCGCGACGCGGGCGTTGCCGCGACGATCGTCTCGATGTCATCGATGAAGCCCATGTCGAGCATGCGGTCGGCTTCGTCGAGCACGAGCAACTTCAGTTCGGACAGGTCGATGCGGCCGCGCTCGAGGTGATCCAGCAGGCGGCCCGGCGTGGCGACCAGGATTTCGGGGTTCTTCGCGAGCAGCATCAGCTGCTGGCCATAGGCGACGCCGCCGAGGATGCTGACCGTGCGCAGGCGCTTCAGGTGCTTGCCGTAGGTCGATGCGGCCGTGGTGACCTGCATCGCGAGTTCGCGGGTCGGCGTCAGCACGAGCATGCCCGGGCGCGCGACGGGTTGCGGGCGGCGCACGCGGCGGTCGCCCTGGTTCGGCTCGCGCGGCGCGCGCGGTTGCTGCGCCTGCGTCTTCTGAAGCTGCGCGAAACGTTCGATCGCGGGCAGCATGAATGCGGCGGTCTTGCCCGAACCGGTCGGGCTCGACACCAGCAGGTCGCGGCCGGCGATGCCGGCCGGAATCGCGCGCTGTTGGACCGGCGTCGGCTTCACATAGCCGGCGGCCTCCAGCGCGGAGACGATCTCCGGCGACAGCCCGAGCGACGCGAAGCTCGGCTCGTCCGACGCCGGTTCGATCGCGGCCGGTACGGCGGCGTCGTCGAGACCGAGCGCCTGGTCGGCGATCGCGTTGAGCGGGCTGGAGTTAATGCTCGAAGTCATAACAATCCTTGAAACACAGTGGGTGAAACGTCGGCGCCAATCGCGCATACCCAAGTCGTCGGATTCAGCGAGCAAATCGGGAAACGGGGGTGCAATCCGCCGAACCGTCGGCGGATGAGGCATTAGAAGCTGTTTTGGGTGCGGCGCGCTTCAGGAGCGGGGCCGCCAGCCTGATAAATGACGACCGCGAGGGTCGAAGCAGGAGGGGACAGGTTCTAAACCGGATTGGAGCATAACGCTACGAGGCGTCTTGCCGGAACGGCTTTCGAGCCGAGCGCGGGGGTGACGCAGGCCGCATTATAAAGAGATTTGCTGCGCTGCGCCACTGATTTGATTGCCGATTGCGGGGCGGCTATCCGGTCAGGACGCCGTGCCGTTCTTCAGCGATTCGACGAGTTCGACATATTGCTGCTTCGCGGCGTCCTTCGACGTGCCTTTCAGCGCTTCCCACGCGTCGTACTTGTACTTGCCGACGATATCGGTGAAGCCCGGCTTGTCGCCGTGCGCGTCGCCGTCGGTCGCTTGCTTGAAGAGCGCGTACAGGCGCAGCAGCGTCAGGTTGCCCGGTCGCTCGGTCAGTTGCTTGACGTCGACCTGGGCCTGGTCGAATTGGGCGGTGAGATCGCTCATCATGTGTTTCCGTAAGGGTTTCGAGTCGGCCGATCTTAACAAGCGCCGCGCCGCGCGGGGTCGAGCGATCCTTCCAAACCGCCGGCCGCGCGTCGCACGCACCTGGATCGGGTCCGATCGCCCGTGGGAGCGGGGCGCCGCATTACAATGTCGGCCATGACGCAAACAGTGCTCCTCGCCATCGATACGTCGACCGAATACTGCTCGGTCGCGCTGCTGCGCTCGGCTCCGGCCGATGACGCCGTTTCCACCCCGCAAACCTGGGTCCGCCACGAACCGACGGGCGCCGTGTCGAGCACGCGTGTGCTGCCGGCCATCCAGGAGCTCTTCGCCGAATCGGGTCTCTCGTTCGCCGACTGCGACGCAATCGCGTTCGGCGCGGGCCCCGGCTCGTTCACCGGGCTGCGTACCGCCACCGGCATTACCCAGGGGCTCGCGTTCGGGCGCGGGCTGCCGGTCGTGCCGGTCAGCACGCTGCTCGCGTGCGCCGAGCACGCGCGGCTGCGCGCGCCCGGCACGACGCGCGTGCTGGCCGCGCTCGATGCGCGGATGGACGAAGCGTACTGGGCCGATTTCGCGTGGGACGACCAGGCGGGCGACTGGCGCACGCTGCATCCGGCGTCGCTCGATGCGCCGGGAGCCGTCGGCGTGCCCGACGTGCCGTTCACGCTCGCGGGCAACGCGGCGGCCGCATTCGGCGCGCAATTGCCGGCTGCCGCCGCGGCAGCCGTGATCGACGGCGACGCGCTGCCGCATGCGCTGGCGGTCGCGCATGCCGCGCTGCGGGCGTTTCGCGCCGGCCGTACGGTGCCGGCCGACCAGGCCGCGCCGGAATACGTGCGCGACAAGGTTGCGCAGACCACCGCCGAGCGCATCGCGGCGCGTGCCGCGCAGACGGGCGGAGCGAAAGGATGACGGGCGTACTGTTGAGCGACCGCTATTTGTCGCCGATGACCGACACCGACCTCGACGAGGTCGTCGCGATCGAGCAGGTCGCGTACGAATTCCCGTGGAGCCGCGGCAACTTCGAGGATTCGCTGCGCAACGGCTATTTCGGCGTGTGCCTGCGGCACGTGACGGGCGCGCTCGTCGGCTATTGCGTGCTGATGCCGGTGATCGACGAGATGCACCTGCTGAACCTGTGCGTCGCCCCGGCCGCCCAGCACGCGGGCGCGGGCCTCGCGCTGCTGCGCGAAGCGGTGCGCATCTCGCGCGCGGAGCGGCTCGACGGCGTGCTGCTCGAGGTGCGGCCGTCGAATCCGCGCGCGATCCATCTGTACGAGCGCTTCGGCTTCGTGACGATCGGCCGGCGCAAGAACTACTATCCGGCGCGGCATCGCGGCCGGGAGGACGCGATCGTGATGCGTCTGACGCTGAACAAGGACGAAGGGGACGCGCATGGCGTGGGCTGAAGCAGCGCTCGAGGAAATGGGTCTCGCGCAGATCTGGGTGCGGCGCGGGCAGCGCGCGGAAAGCGCTGAAGCGGGCGAAACGCCGGCTGCGGCATCCGGCGCGGCGGACGACGCGTCCGCCGTTGCGGTCGCAACCGACGCGGCCAAGCCGCGGCCGGCGCATGACACGCAGCCGCCTGCGCGTGGGGTTCCGCGTGACGATACGCCGCCGGTGGGTGGTGCGGCTCCCAACGCGGCGCCGAGCGGCGAAGCGGGTGCGGGTACGCCCGCGCGAGGCGCGATCGACGACGGCCGTGCGTGCGTCGAGCCCGCGCCGTCCGCGCCGTCCGCCGCTGCGGACGACATGCCGCCGGCCACCGAGGACGATTTCGCGTGGTTCGACGCGGCGCCGCCCGGCGATCCGCTGCCGCCGGACGAATCGCGGCCTGCCGCAACGCCGGTGGCGATGCTCGACTGGGATACGCTCGCCGCACGCGTCGCCGTCTGCACGAGCTGCCGCCTGTGCGAGAAGCGCACCAATACCGTGTTCGGTGTCGGCGATCGTGAAGCGGACTGGATGCTGATCGGCGAAGCGCCGGGCGAGAACGAGGACAAGCAGGGCGAGCCGTTCGTCGGCCAGGCCGGCAAGCTGCTCGACAACATGCTGCAGTCGCTGGCGCTCAAGCGCGGCGAGAACGTCTACATCGCGAACGTGATCAAGTGCCGGCCGCCCGGCAATCGCAACCCCGAACCCGACGAAGTCGCCCGCTGCGAGCCGTACCTGCAGCGCCAGGTCGCGCTCGTGAAGCCGAAGCTGATCGTCGCGCTCGGCCGCTTCGCCGCGCAGACGCTGCTGAAGACGGACGCGAGCATCGCGTCGCTGCGCGGCCGCGTGCACACGTACGAAGGCGTGCCGGTGATCGTCACCTACCACCCGGCGTACCTGCTGCGCAGCCTGCAGGACAAGTCGAAGGCGTGGGCCGACTTGTGCCTTGCGCGCGATACGTTCCAGCAGGCGGGCGACGCCGACGCGACCGGGCCGGTCGCACAATGACGCACGGCGCGGCGTTCGCGTTCGTCGATACGCTGCGCGATGTCGCGGTCCGCGATCTGGGCTGGCTCCTCGCGAGCCCGAGCCTGCTCACCGCGGCGCCCGGCGCGCCGCTCGCGCATCCGTGGTCGGATGCGCCCGAACGGGTGGCCGTCGAAGCGTGGCTCGTCGCGCTCGACGCCGCGCCCGAGCCGTTGCACCGCGCGCTCGACGGGCTGCGGCCGGTGCGGCTCGGACGCTATGCCGAATGCCTGCTCGAATATTTCCTCACGCACGGGCCGTCGCTGCGGCTCGTCGCCGCCAATCTGCCGCTGCGCAGCAACGGCAAGACGCTCGGCGAAGTCGATTTCCTCGTCGATGCGCCGGGCGGGCAACGCCTGCACTGGGAGCTCGCCGTGAAGTGCTACCTGTGCGCGCCGGTGGAGGGCGACGCATCGCTCGCGGATTTCGTCGGTCCGAATCTCGTCGACCGCCTCGACCGCAAGCGCAGCCGGCTGCTCGAGCATCAGTTGCGGTTGAGCGATCGCCACGGGTTTGCGCTGCTCGGCTACGGCGCGCCGTCGGACGCTCAGATGTTCATCAAGGGCTGGCTGTTCTATCCGCACGGTGTGCCGCTGCCGCCGGTCTGCGCGGAAATCGCGGCCGATCATCCGCGCGGCTTCTGGCTGACGCACGCGCAGTGGCCGGCCTGGGCGGCCGCGCAACCCGATGGTGCGGCGTGGAATGTGCTGGCGCGGCTGGCCTGGCTTGCGCCGCGGCGGGCGGCGGCCGATGCTGCGCCCGAACCGCTGGCGAATTCGCTTGCGCTGCCATCCGTCTTGACGGCGCGTCAGGCGCCCACGCTGATCGGCGTGCATCGACAGGACGGCGACGGTGTGTGGCGGGAGACGGCGCGCGGCTTCATCGTGCCGGACGACTGGCCGGCGCGCGCGCAGGCGTTCGCCGCGCAGGAACACTGACGCCGCGTCAGCCGGCGCTTACCACCAGCGATGGAAGTGATGGACCGGGCCGACGCCGTGGCCGACGTCGAGCCGGCCGCTCGCGGCGATCGCGCCGGTCAGGTAGACCTTCGCGTCGCGCACCGCGCTCTCGAGATCCGGCCGCTGCGGCAGCAGCGCGGCGATCGCCGACGACAGCGTGCAGCCCGTGCCGTGCGTGTTGCTGACCGGCACGCGCGTGCCGCCGAGCCGCACCGCATGCGCCGCTTCGACGAGCCAGTCGGGGCTCGCGGCCGCGTCGGGCAGGTGGCCGCCTTTCATCAGCACGGCGTTCGCGCCGGTCTGCAGCAGCGCCCGGCCTTGCCGGACCATGTCGTCCTCGGTCGTCGCGGGCGTGTCGCCGAGCAGGGCGGCCGCTTCGGGCAGGTTCGGCGTGACGACGGTCGCGAGCGGTAGCAGCACGTCGCGCAGCGCGTCGACCGCGTCGGGTGCGAGCAGCGCGTGCGAACTCTTCGACATCATCACCGTATCGAGCACGACGAAGCGCGGCGCGTAACGCCGCAGCGCGTCGGCCACCGCATGGACGATCGCCGCGTTCGCGAGCATGCCGATCTTGACCGCGTCGATGCGGATGTCGTCGAACACCGCGTCGAGCTGCGCGGTCACGAACGCCGCGTCCGGCGCGTGCACGCCGCTCACGCCGCGCGTGTTCTGCGCGGTCAGCGCGGTGATCACGCTCGTGCCGTACGCGCCGAGCGCGGAGAAGGTCTTGAGGTCGGCCTGGATGCCCGCGCCGCCGCCCGAGTCGGAGCCGGCGATCGTCAGGACGTTGGGTATCGGGTGCGTCATGATGGCAAGGCGCCGGTGCGAAGACCGGCGCCGACGGGCGGAAACGAACAGTGTAGCGTCAGTGCCGCGATTCGCCGATCAGCGCGACCGAGTCGAACTGGCGCTGGTTCGCCTGGTGGCGGCGCATCACGAGCCACATCGTCAGGCAGACGAACGTGCCGAACAGCACGATCACGACGCCGACCGGCACGTCGAGCCAGACCAGCACCGCATACAGGCACAGCATCACGAGCACCGACAGGTTCTCGTTGAAGTTCTGCACCGCGATCGAGTGGCCGGCCGACAGCAGCACGTGGCCGCGATGCTGCAGCAGCGCGTTCATCGGAACCACGAAATAGCCGGACAGCGCGCCGACGCCGATCAGGAAGATATACGCGACGATCAGGTACACCGGCAGGCGCAGGTGGCCGAAGTGCACGGCCCAGTGCGCGGGGAACAGGTCGCGCGTGTAGAACGCCATCAGCATGACCGCGATGCCCATGATGATGCCGACGGGCAGAACGGAGAGCGACTTCTTCAGCGGGATGCGCGCGGCGGCGGCGATCGCGCCGCCCGCGACGCCCACCGCGACCACGGCCTGCAGGAGCGCGCCTTCGGACAGCGACATGTTGAGCGAGACTTCAGCCCACTTCAGCACGATGAACTGCAGCGTCGCGCCGGCGCCCCAGAACAGCGTCGTGACCGCGAGCGAGATCTGGCCGAGCTTGTCGCGCCAGAGCACCATGAAACAGTCGGCGAAATCGGTGAGGAGCTTGACCGGGCCGCGCTCCTGCTTCGGGTAGCGCGCGCCGGTATCGGGGATCCGCAGGTTGAACATCGCGGCGATCACGTAGATCGCCATGATGATCGCCATCGCCGCTTCGGCGGGCGTGCTGATCCAGGCGGGCGTGTGCGCGATCACGTGCGACGCGATGTGCGGGCTGATCAGCGCGCCGCCGAGCACGGTGCCGAGAATGATCGAACTGACGGTGGTGCCTTCGATCCAGCCGTTCGCGGCGACGAGCCGGTCGGCCGGCAGCAGCTCGGTCAGGATGCCGTATTTGGCGGGCGAGTAGGCCGCGGCGCCGAACCCGACGATCCCGTACGCGATCAGCGGGTGGGCGCCGAACAGCATGATCAGGCAGCCGACCACCTTGATCGAATTCGTGATGAACATCACGCGCCCCTTCGGACGCGAATCGGCGAACGCACCCACATAAGCCGCCAGCACCACATAGGACAACACGAAGAACAGCTTGAGCAGCGGTGTCATCCAGTTGGGGGCGTGAAGGTCTTTCAGCAGGGCGATGGCGGCGATGAGAAGCGCATTGTCGGCCAGCGACGAGAAAAACTGCGCGGCCATGATGGTGTAAAAACCTTTTTTCATCTGATGCGATGCTTTCGTCGCTGCGGCAGGGCCGCGTAGGCCGCCTGGTATGCGATCGGCTTATTCCGTTCGAAATGGGTTGTGCGCACGGCTTTATAACACGAAAATACGGCAATTCGGACTAGCAAGATTCCCCGATCGTTCCGCAAATTGTCGGCTTCGGTGCTCAAAAGGCGCGGTAAGCTGATGATTCGCAAGCGTCTTTACGTAAATTTCCCATGCCGCGCCCGATCTCCGCCACCATCCATACCGCCGCTCTCGCGAACAATCTCTCCGTCGTCCGCCGGTTCGCCGGCCCGTCCAAGGTCTGGACGGTCGTCAAGGCCAACGCGTACGGCCACGGTCTCGCGCGCGTGTTTCCCGGCCTGCGCGGCACCGACGGCTTCGGTCTGCTCGACCTCGACGAGGCCGTGAAGCTGCGCGAGCTTGGGTGGGCCGGCCCGATCCTGCTGCTCGAGGGGTTCTTCCGCTCGACCGACATCGACGTGATCGACCGCTACAGCCTGACGACCACCGTCCACAACGACGAGCAGATGCGGATGCTGGAGACGGCGCGCCTGTCGAAGCCCGTCAACGTGCAGCTCAAGATGAACAGCGGCATGAACCGGCTCGGCTATGCGCCGGAGAAATACCGCGCCGCGTGGGAGCGCGCCCGGGCGTGCCCCGGGATCGGCCAGATCACGTTGATGACCCATTTTTCGGACGCCGACAACGAGCGCGGCGTCGCCGAGCAGCTCGCGACGTTCGAGCGCGGCGCGGAAAACATCGCCGGCGCGCGCAGCCTCGCGAATTCGGCGGCCGTGCTGTGGCATCCGGATACGCACTTCGACTGGGTGCGGCCGGGAATCATGCTCTACGGCGCGTCGCCGTCGGGACTGTCGGCCGACATCGCCGACACGGGGCTGAAGCCCGCGATGACGCTCTCGTCCGAGCTGATCGCGGTGCAGACGATCGCGAAGGGGCAGGCGATCGGCTATGGCTCGACGTTCTCCGCACCGGCCCAGATGCGCGTCGGCGTCGTCGCGTGCGGCTACGCGGACGGCTATTCGCGCGTCGCGCCCGAAGGCACGCCGGTGATCGTCGACGGCATCCGCACGCGCATCGTCGGCCGCGTGTCGATGGACATGATCACCGTCGACCTCACCCCGTGCCCGCAGGCCGGGGTCGGCGCGCGGGTCGAGCTGTGGGGCAACGCGCTGCCGATCGACGATGTCGCGCGCCATTGCGGGACCATCGGCTATGAACTGATGTGCGCGGTCGCCGGGCGCGTACCGGTGCGCGCGGAATAAGGGCGGCACGCGTGGCGAAACAGAAAACCGTCTATGTCTGCAGCGAATGCGGCGGACAAACCCCGAAGTGGCAGGGGCAATGCCCGTCGTGCCAGGCCTGGAACACCCTCGTCGAATCGGTCGCCGAGTCGCCGGCCGCCCATCGCTTCCAGTCGCTCGCGAAGCGGGCGCCGGTGCAGCGGCTCGTCGACATCGAGGCCGCCGACGTGCCGCGCTTCTCCACCGGCATCGGCGAATTCGATCGCGTGCTGGGTGGCGGGCTGGTCCCGGGAGGCGTCGTGCTGATCGGCGGCGATCCGGGCATCGGCAAGTCGACGCTGCTGCTGCAGTCGCTCGCGGACATCGCGAACGAGCGGCGCGCACTCTATATCAGCGGTGAGGAATCGGCCGCGCAGATCGCGTTGCGCGCGCAACGGCTCGCGCTGCTCGACGGCGGCGCGCCGGCGGCCGAGCTGAAGCTGCTCGCCGAGATCCAGCTCGAGAAGATCCAGGCCGCGATCGACGCGGAACGGCCGGACGTCGCCGTCATCGACTCGATCCAGACCGTCTATTCCGAAGCGCTGACGTCGGCGCCCGGCTCGGTCGCGCAGGTGCGCGAGTGCGCGGCGCAGCTCACGCGCATCGCGAAGCAGTCCGGCACCGCGATCATCATGGTCGGGCACGTGACGAAGGAGGGCAACCTCGCCGGCCCGCGCGTGCTCGAGCACATCGTCGACACGGTGCTGTACTTCGAGGGCGACACCCATTCGTCGTTCCGGCTCGTGCGCGCGTTCAAGAACCGCTTCGGCGCGGTCAACGAGCTCGGCGTGTTCGCGATGACCGAGCGCGGGCTGCGCGGCGTCGCGAACCCGTCCGCGCTGTTCCTGTCGCAGCACGAGCAGGTCGTGCCGGGTTCGTGCGTGCTCGTCACGCAGGAGGGCACGCGCCCGCTGCTCGTCGAAGTCCAGGCACTCGTCGATACGGCTCACGTGCCGAACCCGCGCCGGCTCGCGGTCGGCCTCGAGCAGAACCGGCTCGCGATGCTGCTCGCGGTGCTGCACCGGCACGCGGGCATCGCGTGTTTCGATCAGGACGTGTTCCTGAACGCGGTCGGCGGCGTGAAGATCACCGAACCGGCTGCTGACGTCGCCGTGCTGCTTGCAATCCATTCGTCGATGCGTAACAAGGCGCTGCCGAAGGGCCTGATCGTATTCGGCGAGGTGGGGCTGGCGGGCGAGATCCGGCCGTCCCCGCGTGGCCAGGAACGGCTGCGCGAGGCCGCGAAGCTCGGCTTCACGGCCGCGCTGATCCCCAAGGCGAATGCGCCGAAGCAGCCGATCGAAGGGCTGAACGTGATGGCCGTGGAGCGGATCGAGCAGGCGATCGACCGCGTGCGCGATCTTGAATGACCGCGCGTGGCCGGCACCCGCGCGTGGCGGCCGGCCACGATCTGTCGCGTAATTCGTTGTAAAGAATATGTAGGCTCCTGTAACCCGGCGGACATCGCTTTTCCCTATCCTTTGCCGGATTGTCGAACCGCAATGGAAGGGAACCTATGTTGAAACAGTATGGGGATGCGGCCAGCGGACGCCTTTACAACCTGCGCGGCTGCCGCGTATCGGAGCCGATCGTTCACCCGTGGGGCGGCGGATGCCGGATCGTCGAGTGGATCGACGAAGAAGGGCGCCTCGCACGCCGGGTCGTGTCCGAGGACGTGACGGAAGCGGAAGTCGCCGCGGCGATCCGCCAGCCGACCGAAGGGCGGCGTCACCTGATGGACGATGACGAGCAGCTGCCGCGCGATACGTTGCCGCGGCGTTGAGCGGGCGGCGTACGGCCGACCCGACAACGACAGTCATACCTGCAATGAAGAGGCCGGGCCAGGGCGCCCGGCCTTGTCTTTTACGGGCCGGATGCAGCCGCCCCGGTTCGTCGGGTATTGACGCCGCCGTGGATGCCGCGCCACCGATCAAGCGACCGGCCGACGGCGCCCGGGCCGCGTTCAGCCGATCTGCTCGAGCTCTTCGTGAAGGGCGAGCCAGTCGGCCTCGACTGTCTCGAGCCGGGTATTGACCTCGCCGAGCTTGCGGATCGCTTCGGTCAGCTCCGTCTTGCGCGTGGCCTCGTAGCTTGCCGGATCGGCGACGAACGTGTCGAGGCGTGCCTTCTCCGCGTGCAGCGTTTCCATTTCCTTTTCGAGCTTCGTGATGCGGTTCTGCAGCGGCCTTTTCAGCTGCGACAGGCGCTGACGCTCCTCGGCCGCCTGGCGCTTCTGATCCTTGCGGTTGACGCCCGTGTCGGCGCCCGTCGCCGCCGCGCCGTCGGCCTTCGCGGCCGCGCGCTGCTCGGCCGCGTGCTGCAGCAGCCAGTCGCGGTAATCGTCGAGGTCGCCGTCGAACGGCTGCAGGCGGTGCTTCGCGACGAGCATGAACTGGTCGGTGGTCGCGCGCAGCAGGTGGCGGTCGTGCGAGACGAGGATCAGCGTGCCTTCGAACTGCGCAAGCGCCATCGTCAGCGCGTGACGCGTTTCGAGGTCGAGGTGGTTGGTCGGCTCGTCGAGCAGCAGCAGGTTCGGCTTCTGCCAGATGATCAGCGCAAGCGCGAGCCGCGCTTTCTCGCCGCCGGAGAACGGGCCGACCGGGCTCGTCGCCATGTCGCCGGAGAAATTGAAGCCGCCGAGAAAGTCGCGCAGTTCCTGCTCGCGCGTGTCGGGTGCGAGCCGCGCGAGATGCGCGAGCGGCGAATCGTCCTCGCGCAGCGTTTCGAGCTGGTGCTGCGCGAAATAGCCGATCGTCAGGCCTTTGCCGTCGCGCACGTGGCCCGATAGCGGTGCGAGTGTGCCGGCCAGCGTCTTGATCAGCGTCGACTTACCCTGGCCGTTCGCGCCGAGCAGGCCGATGCGCTGGCCGTTCTGGATCGACAGCGCCACGCGTTCGACGATCGGGATGTCCGTGCCGTCGTCGGCATGGTAGCCGCAGCGGACGTCTTCCATCACCATCATCGGGTTCGGCGCGGCGTCGGGCGTGCGGAACTCGAACGTGAACGGCGACGCGATGTGCGCGGGCGCGATCAGTTCCATCTTCTCGAGCGCCTTCATCCGGCTCTGCGCCTGCTTGGCCTTGGTCGCCTTGGCCTTGAAGCGGTCGACGAAGCTCTGCAGGTGCTCGATCGTCTTCTGCTGCTTTTCGTATGCGTTTTGCTGCAGCGCAAGCTGCTGCGCACGCAGCACTTCGAATTGCGAGTAGTTGCCGCCGTAGCGCTTGACCTGGCGATTTTCCAGATGCAGCGTGACGTTGCAGATCGAGTCGAGGAATTCGCGGTCGTGCGAGATCACGACGAGCGTGCCGGCGTAGCGGTGCAGCCAATCTTCGAGCCAGACGATCGCGTCGAGGTCCAGGTGGTTGGTCGGTTCGTCGAGCAGCAGCAGGTCGGAGCGGCACATCAGCGCCTGCGCGAGGTTCAGGCGCATGCGCCAGCCGCCGGAGAAGCTGGCGACCGACTCGCGCGTCTGCGCGAGCGTGAAGCCGAGGCCGAGCAGCAGGGCTTCGGCGCGCGCCGGTGCGGTATAGCCGTCGGCGTCGGCGAACGCCGCGTGCGCGTCGGCTTCGGCTGCGCCGTCATGCGCGGCCGATGCGACGGCGATGCGTGCTTCGATCTCGCGCAGCGCGGTGTCGCCGTCGAGCGTGTAGTCGAGGGCCGAGCGGTCGACCGCCGGCGTTTCCTGCGACACGTGGGCGATCCGCCACGACGGCGGCATCGAGAAATCGCCGGCGTCGGAATGCAGCTCGCCGCGCAGGACCGAGAACAGCGTCGATTTGCCGGCGCCGTTCGCGCCGATCAGGCCGGCCTTTTCACCGGGATTGAGCACGAACGATGCTGACTCGAACAGCGGTTTGGTGCCTCGAGCAAGGCTGAACTGATTGAAACGGATCACGGCGGGAATGACTGACGAAAACCGCTATTCTAGACTGCGCGCGCGTCGCTCCGGATATCGGCCGAACGGCCGGTGCCGCAACGGCGCGATTTCGCCTAGACTCCACGTCGTTCCGGTCTCATGAAAGGAGTGCCCGATGTCCACCCTGTATTCCTTCAGCGCGGAGACGCTCGCCGGTGAGCCGGCGTCGCTCGATGCGTATCGCGGCAAGGTGCTGCTGATCGTCAATACCGCGAGCGAGTGCGGTTTCACGCCGCAGTATGCGGGCCTGCAGAAGCTGTACGACCAGTACGCGGAGCGCGGCTTCTTCGTGCTCGGCTTTCCATGCAACCAGTTCGGCAAGCAGGAGCCGGGCGACGCCGCGCAGATCGGCGCGTTCTGCGAGCGCAACTACGGCGTCACGTTCCCGATGTTCGCGAAGGTCGACGTGAAGGGCGACCATGCGCATCCGCTGTACCGCTATCTGACCGACGAGGCGCCTGGCATTCTCGGCCTGAAGGCGATCAAGTGGAATTTCACGAAATTCCTGGTCGACCGCGACGGGCGGATCGTCAAGCGCTATGCGCCGTCGACGAAGCCCGAGGAAATCGCCGCGGATATCGACAAGCTGCTGTAACGCCGAGAAGCGGCGAGCGGGGCGAGCGGGGCGTCCGGACCGAACGGGCCGCGACCGCGGTGCCGGGCCGGACGGTGCGAAAGGGTGCCGCCATCCGGGCGGTGCCGGGCTGGCGCTCGCGCGAGCGCGACGGGCGCGCTACAGGATGGGGGCGAACAGGCGGGCGACGTGCATGGCGATGCGCCGCCACGCGGGCGAGTGCCGATACTCGTTCGCATCGACCTCGTAGGCCTGCGCGAAATCGGCGTCGAGCATGGCCTCGACTTCGTCGGCGAACGCGCGATCGACGGTCAGCACCATGATTTCGAAGTTCAGCCGGAACGAGCGGTTGTCGAGATTCGCGCTGCCGACCGCGGCCGCGATGCGGTCGATCAGCACGACTTTCTGGTGCAGGAAGCCGGGCCGGTAGCGGAACACCTTGACGCCTGCGTCGATGAGATCGCGTGCATAGAGCTTCGACGCCTCGAACACGACGTAGTGGTCGCGCCGGCACGGGATAAGGATGCGCACGTCGACGCCGCGCATCACCGCGAGCTTCAGCGCGGCGATCACCGCTTCGTCGGGTATGAGATACGGTGTCGTGATCCACACCCGTTCCTGCGCGGCGTTGATCGCCCCGACGAAGAACAGCGAGCCGGTTTCCTGCTTGTCGGCCGGCCCCATCGGCACGGCGAGGCAATGCATCGCGTCGCCGGGCAGCGCCTCCGGCGGCGCGGCGAGCGGCGGAAGCGTCTGCGTGGCCCAGTGCCAGTCTTCGGCGAACACGTACTGAATGCTGGCGACCACCGGGCCGCGGATTTCGATATGGGTGTCGCGCCACGGCGACAGGCGCCGGTTCGCGCCGAGATATTCGACGCCGACGTTATGTCCGCCGACGAACGCGCGATTGCCGTCGACGACGACGATCTTGCGATGGTTGCGGAAGTTGAGCTGGAAGCGGTTGACGAACTTGCGGTGGGTCGCGAACGGGTGGACCTCGACGCCGCCGCGGCGCAGCGTGTCGACGTAGCTGTGCGGCAGGTCGAAGCAGCCGATGCTGTCGTACAGCAGGTAGCAGCGCACGCCGGCGGCCGCGCGTGCGAGCAGCGCGTCGCGCAGCATCAGGCCGAGCGCGTCGACGCGCACGATGAAGAACTGGACGAACACGTAATCGCGCGCCGAGTCGATCGCCGACAGGATCGCCGAGAAGGTCGCATCGCCGTTGACGAGCGTGCGCACCGAATTGCCGCCGACGAATGGCATCCCGCCGAGCCGCGTGAGCGCGAGCACGGCAGCCCGGCCGATCGCGTCGGCCGCCGGCCCGTTGGTTGCGTCCGCATCGAGCCACGGCGCGCGCGGCGTGTGCGTGCGCAACGCTTCCATTTCGTGGCGCCGCGCGTCGACGTAGCCGGAGAACTTGCTGCGACCGAGGAACAGGTAGGGGATGAGCGTCAGGTACGGCATCGCGGCGAGCGACACGGCCCACGCGATCGCGCCTTGCGACGTGCGCGTGTTCAGGAGCGCGTGACACGCCGCGATGATCCCGAGCACATGGACGGCCAGGATCAGGGTGCCGAGATGTAGCCAGTCGAGGGTCATGGGCGCGTGACGGACTCCTGAGGTCGTGCGGCGCGACGGCCGCTTACGCGCATCTTACCCAACCGTGCGGGACAGCGGTTTGCCGTACCGCACGGCCGCGGCCGCGGCGCGCCGTCAGGCCTTGCGCGGCAGGTCCGACGCCTGGATCAGGAACACCGTGTCGTCACCCGCGCTGGTGGGCAGCCATGTCAGTTCGAGGCCGCCGAACGCGGCTTCGACGTGCTCGCGCTCGTTGCCGATCTCGACGACGAGCACGCCGTCGTCGTGCAGCCACTTGTGCGCTTCCGAGATGATGCGCCGCACGATGTCCATTCCGTCCTCGCCGCCCGCGAGCGCCATCTCCGGCTCGTGCCGATACTCGGGCGGCAGGGCTGCCATCGACGTCGCGTTCACGTACGGCGGGTTCGTCAGGATCACGTCGTAGCGCGCGTCGGGTTCCGCGCGGAACGCGGGCAGCGGCGCATAGAGGTCGCCACGATGCAGCGTGATGCGCTCGTCGAGGCCATAGTCGCGCACGTTGATCCGGGCGACTTCGAGTGCGTTGTCGGACAGGTCGACCGCGTCGATCTCGGCATTCGGGAACGCGCTCGCGGCGAGGATCGCGAGGCAGCCGGAGCCGGTGCACAGCTCGAGCACCGCGCCGACCTGCTCGGGGTCGGCGACATACGGCTGCAGCCCGTCGTCGAGCAGCTCGCCGATGAACGAGCGCGGCACGATCACGCGCTCGTCGACGTAGAAGCGGTGGCCGTGCATCCACGCTTCATGCGTGAGGTACGCGGCCGGCACGCGTTCGGTCGCGCGCCGTTCGATCACCGCGAGCACGGCCGCGATTTCATCGGGCAGCAGCCGCGCATCGAGGAACGGCTCGAGCGTGTCGAGCGGCAGGTCGAGCGTGTGCAGCACGAGGTAGGCGGCTTCGTCGTACGCGTTGTCCGAGCCGTGGCCGAATGCGAGCTGGGCCTTCGAGAAGCGCGTGACCGCGTAGCGCAGCAGGTCGCGAATAGTTGCAAATGGTGTCGTCATGCGAGGCTCCGTCAGGCGATCAGTTGTTCGAGCACGCGTCGGTACACGTTCTTCAGTGGGTCGACGAAGCGCACGTCGATGTGCTCGTCGATCTTGTGGATGCTGCCGTTCGGCGGCCCGAACTCGATCACCTGCGGGCAGATGCGCGCGATGAAGCGTCCATCGGACGTGCCGCCCGTCGTCGACAGCTCGGTCGTGAGGCCGGTCTCGGCGCGGATCGCGTTCTCCAGCGCGTTCGACAGGTCGCCGCGCGGCGTGAGGAACGGCAGGCCGCTCACCGACCACTTCAGCGTGTAGTCGAGGCCGTGCTTGTCGAGGATCGCATGCACGCGTGCCTGCAGGCCCTCGACGGTGCTCGCCGTCGAAAAACGGAAGTTGAACATCAGGTCCGCATGGCCGGGGATCACGTTGGTCGCGCCGGTGCCGGCATGCAGGTTCGACACCTGCCAGGTGGTCGGCGGGAAGTATTCGTTGCCTTCGTCCCACTGTTCGGCGGCGAGCTCGGCGAGCGCCGGCGCGAGCAGGTGGATCGGGTTCTTCGCGAGGTGCGGGTACGCGATGTGGCCCTGCACGCCCTTGACGACCAGTTCGCCCGACATCGAGCCGCGACGGCCGTTCTTCACGACGTCGCCCAGCTCCGTGGTCGAGGTCGGCTCGCCGACGATGCAGTAGTCGAGGCGTTCGCCGCGCGCTTCGAGCAATTCGACGACCTTCACGGTGCCGTCGGTGGCCGGGCCTTCCTCGTCGCTCGTGATCAGGAACGCGATCGCGCCGCGGTGGCCGGGATGGGCCGCGACGAACTCCTCGGAGGCGACGACGAACGCCGCGAGCGACGTCTTCATGTCGGCCGCGCCGCGGCCGTACAGCTTGCCGTCGCGATGCGCGGGGATGAACGGCGGCGAGGTCCACTGCTCGAGCGGGCCGGTCGGCACGACGTCGGTGTGGCCCGCGAACGCGAGCAGCTTGCCGTCGCGGCCGTCGGCGCCGCGCTTGACGGCCCACAGGTTGGTCACGCCGTGCGACGGGATGGTCTCGCATTCGAAGCCGAGCCTGGCGAGGCGCTCGGTCATGATCTGCTGGCAATGCTGGTCGTCGGGCGTGACGGACGCGCGGGCGATCAGCTGTTCGGTAAGGGCTAGGGTGGCGGACATGGTTCGGACCACTTTCGATAAAAAATGCCGGCGCGGTGGCCGGCAGTGACGAGACGTCGGGCTGCACCCGCGGGCGCAGCGCGGGCGGCCCTAGGCGGCAAACAGCGCCGCGTACTGATCGGCCACGAAGCCGAGCGATTTCACGCGGCCGTTGACGACGAGCACGGGACGCTTGATGACCGACGGCTTGTGGATCATCAGCGCGACCGCGCCGGACCGCGTTTCCGCGGCCGCCTTCATCGCATCGTCCAGGCCGCGCCACGTCGTGCCGCGCTTGTTCACGAGCGCGTCGAGCGACACGTCCTTCAGCCAGTCCTCGACGAGCGGCGCGCTGACGCCGAGCTTCTTGAAGTCGTGGAACTCGAACTCGACGCCGTGATCGTCGAGCCACACGCGGGCCTTCTTCACGGTGTCGCAGTTCGGAATGCCGTAGACGACCACGGTGCGTGGCTTGGCCATCAGTCGCCTCGCAGCAGCTCGTTCAGGCCGACCTTCGCGCGGGTCTTCGCGTCGACTTTCTTCACGATTACCGCGCAGTACAGGCTGTGCGAGCCGTCCTTCGACGGGAGGTTGCCGGCCACGACGACCGAGCCGGCCGGGATGCGGCCGTAGCTGACTTCGCCCGTTTCGCGATCGTAGATCTTGGTGCTCTGGCCGAGGTACACGCCCATCGAGATCACCGAGTTCTCCTCGACGATCACGCCTTCGACGACTTCCGAGCGCGCGCCGATGAAGCAGTTGTCCTCGATGATGACGGGATTCGCCTGCAGCGGTTCGAGCACGCCGCCGATGCCGACGCCGCCCGACAGGTGCACGTTCTTGCCGATCTGCGCGCACGAACCGACCGTGGCCCACGTGTCGACCATCGTGCCTTCGTCGACGTACGCGCCGATGTTGGTGTACGACGGCATCAGCACGACGTTCTTCGCGATGAACGAGCCGCGGCGCGCGATGGCCGGCGGCACGACGCGGAAGCCGCCCGCGGCGAAGTCTTCCGCGGTGTAGTTCGCGAACTTCGACGGCACCTTGTCGTAGAACTGCGAGTAGCCGCCGGCCGGCATCGGCGCGTTGTCCTCCAGGCGGAACGACAGCAGCACGGCCTTCTTCAGCCACTGGTGGACCGTCCAGTTGCCGTCGATTTTCTCGGCGACGCGCAGTGCACCCTTGTCGAGTTGCTCGATCGCGTGAGCGACGGCCTCGCGGACGTCGGCGGGCGCGGCCTTCGGCGACAGCTCGGCGCGGTTTTCCCAGGCGGTATCGATGATTTGCTGAAGTTGTTGCGACATGTTCGTTTTCGCAGGAGATGAATGGAATTGATCGGGATGGACGTCTTACCGTGCGAGAGCCCGGCAGAAATCGACGATGCGTTGCGCGCCCTCGACGCATTCGGGGGTGTCCGCGACGAGCGCGATCCGGATGAAATCGCGGCCCGGATTCGTGCCGTGCGCGTCGCGCGCCAGGTACGAGCCGGGCAGAACCGTCACATTATAGTCGGCGTACAGGCGGCGGGCGAACTCGGTGTCCGACAGGCCGGTGCGCGCGACGTTGGCCCACAGGTAGAACGCGGCGTCGGGCAGCTTCACGTCGATCACGTCGGCCAGCATCGGCGTGACCGTGTTGAACTTCTGCAGGTACAGCGCGCGGTTCTCGCGCACGTGCGCCTCGTCGTTCCACGCGGCGATGCTCGCGTGCTGCCAGACCGGCGACAGCGCGGCACCGTGGTAGGTGCGGTACAGCAGGAATTTCTTGAGCAGCGCGGCGTCGCCGGCGACGAAACCCGAGCGCATGCCCGGCACGTTCGAGCGCTTCGAGAGGCTCGACAGCATCACGAGGCGCTCGAAGCCGCGCCCCAGGCGGTGCGCGGCCTCGAGGCCGCCGAGCGGCGCCGCCGCTTCGTCGAAATAGATTTCCGAATAGCACTCGTCGGACGCGATCACGAAACCGTGGCGGTCGGACAGCGCGAACAGCTCGCGCCAGTCGTCGAGCGTCAGCACGGCGCCCGTCGGGTTGCCCGGCGAGCACACGTACAGCAGCTGGGTGCGCGCCCAGACCTCGTCGGGCACCGCCGCGTAGTCACACGCGAAGTTGCGCGCCGGGTCGCTGTTCGCGAAATAGGGTTCGGCACCGGCCAGGAGCGCTGCCCCTTCGTAAATTTGATAGAACGGATTCGGACAGAGTACGATCGCCTTCTTGCCGTCCGCGCTCGCGCGTGAGTCGATCACCGTCTGCGCGAGCGAGAACAGCGCCTCGCGCGACCCCGACACGGGCAGCACTTGCGTGGCCGGATCGATCGCCGGCAGCCCATAGCGGCGTTCGAGCCAGTGCGCGATCGACGTGCGCAGCGCGTCCGAGCCGGCCGTGGCCGGGTACGACGCGAGGCCGTCGAGCGCGGCTACCACGGCGTCGCGGATCAGCGCCGGCGTCGGGTGCTTGGGCTCGCCGATGCCGAAGCTGATCGGTTTCAGGCCGGCAGCGGGCGTACCGGCAGCGGGCATACCGGCACCGGGCGTCACGTCCTTGAACAGGGCGCGCAGCTTTTCGAAGGGATAGGGCTGGAGCGAGTCGAGTCGAGGGTTCACGGGCGAAGCGGCCGTCGCGGCCGGTTGGAGCGAAAGGGGCGGCGCAGGTGCCGCACGGCTGCGAACGGGCGCCGACGGCGCGCGGCTCGCAACGGACGATTATAGCGTGACGCAATGCGGTCACGGCCGCCGCAGCGGCGGCCGGGCCGGTCGAATAAAGGGTATCGAACCACATGAATAACGCGGTACGCGGCAGCCTGCCGACGCTGGCCATCCTGATCGGCGCTTCGGTATGGGGCCTGATCTGGTATCCGCTGCGCATCCTTGCGTCGCTCGGCCTCACCGGCACGCTGGCGAGCGCGCTGACGAGCCTCGTCGCTTTCCTGTTCGTGATCGTCGTGCGCCACCGCACGATCGCGACGCTGCGCTGGCACTGGGTGCTGCCGGGCATCGCGATCACGGCCGGCGTGACCAACCTCGGCTTCGTGTGGGGCACGATCCACGGCGAAGTGCTGCGCGTGATGCTGCTGTTCTACCTGACGCCGGCGTGGACCGCGATCTACGCGCATTTCCTGCTGCGCGAGCGGCTGACCTGGGCCGGCGCGGGGCTCGCGGCGCTGTCGATCGCCGGCGCGATGCTGATGCTGTGGTCGCCGACGCTCGGCGTGCCGCTGCCGGCCAACCCGGCCGAATGGGCGGGGCTCGCGGCCGGCCTGAGTTTCGCGATGAACAACGTGCTCGTGATCAAGGCGAGCCGCGAGCTGCCGGAGATGCGCGCCGAGATGCGCACCGCGACGCTGTTCGGCGGCGCGGCGGTGTTCGGCGCGATCGCGTCGCTGTTCGAGGGGCTGCCGGCCGCGCCGGCCGGCGGCCAGCTCGGCACAGCCGCGCTGATCGTCGTCGCGATCGGCGTGACGATCGCGGTGAACAACCTGCTCGTGCAATACGGGCTTGCGCGCGTGCTGGCAAACCGCGCGTCGATCATCATGCTGTTCGAGATCGTGATCACCGCGCTGTCCGCATGGGTGTTCGCGAGCGAACTGCCGAGCGCGCGCGAGTGGGCGGGCGGCGCGTGCATCGTGCTGGCGACGCTGCTGTCGAGCCGGGTCCATCGTGCCGCGCCGGCACGGGGCAAACCCGGCGACGGGCGGGACGGCGCACGCGCGATGGTATGATGGAAGCCGTTTGCGGGGCCCAACGCTGGATGCGCGCGGCCCCGCTTTTGAATTCCGGGGCGCATCGCGCACATGGGCCGTCCGGCCCCGCGCGTCGCGGCCCGTTCCGTTTCACACCTTCTTCACATCCGATACCGCCGTGCGTCTGAGCTCGATCAAACTCGCTGGCTTCAAATCCTTTGTCGATCCCACGCATTTCCAGGTTCCGGGCCAGCTAGTCGGCGTGGTGGGCCCGAACGGGTGCGGCAAGTCCAACATCATCGATGCCGTGCGCTGGGTGCTCGGCGAGTCGCGCGCGTCCGAGCTGCGCGGCGAGTCGATGCAGGACGTGATCTTCAACGGCTCGACCGCCCGCAAGCCCGGCAGCCGGGCAAGCGTGGAACTGATCTTCGACAACTCCGACGGCCGCGCGGCCGGGCAGTGGGGCCAGTACGGCGAGATCGCCGTGAAGCGCGTGCTGACGCGCGACGGCACGTCGAGCTACTACATCAACAACCTGCCGGCGCGCCGCCGCGACATCCAGGACATCTTCCTCGGCACGGGCCTCGGCCCGCGTGCGTACGCGATCATCGGCCAGGGCATGATCGCGCGGATCATCGAGGCGAAGCCGGAAGAGCTGCGCGTGTTCCTCGAGGAAGCCGCGGGCGTGTCGAAGTACAAGGAACGCCGCCGCGAGACCGAGAACCGCCTGCACGACACCCGCGAGAACCTGACGCGCGTCGAGGACATCGTCCGCGAGCTCGGCGCGAACCTCGAGAAGCTCGAGGCGCAGGCCGTCGTCGCGACCCGGTACAAGGAACTCGTCGCCGATGGCGAGGAGAAGCAGCGCCTGTTGTGGCTGCTGCGCAAGAACGAGGCCGCCGGGGAGCAGCAGAAGCAGCAGCGCGCGATCGAGCAGGCGCAGATCGACCTCGACGCGCAGACGGCCCGGCTGCGCGAGGTCGAGTCGCAGCTCGAGACGCTGCGCGTCGCGCATTACTCGGCGAGCGACGCGATGCAGGGCGCGCAGGGCGCGCTCTACGAGGCGAACGCCGAAGTGAGCCGCCTCGAGGCCGAGATCAAGTTCATCGTCGAATCGCGCAACCGCGTGCAGGCGCAGATCGCCGCGTTGAACGCGCAGCGCGAGCAATGGCGCGCGCAGGCCGAGAAGGCGCAGGACGAGCTCGAGGAAGCCGAGGAAGCGCGCGCGATGGCCGACGAGAAGGCCGCGCTCGCTGAAGACAACGCGGCCGCGAAACACGACGCGCTGCCGGCGCTCGAAGCGAAGTGGCGCGATGCGCAGGCGCAGCTCAACGACGAGCGCGCGCGCATCGCGCAGACCGAGCAGTCGCTGAAGCTCGAGGCCGCGCACCAGCGCAATGCCGACCAGCAGCTCCAGCAGCTTCAGCAGCGCCATGAGCGCCTGAAGTCCGAGGCGGGCGGGCTTGATGCACCGGACGAAACGCAGCTCGAAGAATTGCGCATGCAGCTCGCCGAGCAGGAAGAGATCCTCGCCGAGGCGCAGGCGCGCTTGGCCGATGCGCAGGAAGCGCTGCCGCGTCTCGACGCCGAACGCCGCGCCGCGCAGGAGCGCGTGCAGGCCGAAAGCGCGCAGATCCACCAGCTCGAGGCGCGGCTCGCCGCACTCAAGCAGCTGCAGGAGAACGTGCAGACCGAAGGCAAGATCCAGCCGTGGCTCGACAAGCACGAACTCGGCGCGCTGCCGCGCCTGTGGAAGAAGCTGCACGTCGAAGCGGGCTGGGAAGCGGCGCTCGAGGCCGTGCTGCGCGAGCGCCTCGCCGCGCTCGAAGTGTCGAATCTCGACTGGGTGAAGGCGTTCGCGACCGATGCGCCGCCCGCCAAGCTCGCGTTCTACGCGCCGCCGGCCGCCGGTGAACCGCCGGCCGCCGCGGCCGGGCTGCGCCCGGTGCTGTCGCTCGTGCGCATCGACGATGCGGGCATTCGTGCGGTGCTGAACGACTGGCTCGGCAACGTGTACGTTGCCGACGACGTCGCGCAGGCGCTCGCGACGCGTGCGCAACTGCCGGCAGGCGGCGCATTCGTCGTCAAGGCAGGCCACATCGTCACGCGCGTCGGCGTGCAGCTGTACGCGGCCGATTCGGAGCAGGCCGGGATGCTGGCCCGCCAGCAGGAAATCGAGAACCTGGCCCGCCAGGTACGTGCGCAGGCGCTGCTCGCCGACGACGCCCGCACGGCCGCGGTGCGCGCGGAAGCCGCGCACACGCAGGCCACGCAGGCGCTCGGCGACGTGCGCGCGCAGGCCGAACGCGCGACGCAGCGCGTGCACGCGCTGCAGATGGACGTGCTGAAGCTCGCGCAGGCGCATGAACGCTACACGCAGCGCAGCACGCAGATCCGCGAGGAACTCGAGGAAATCGGCGCGCAGATCGACGAGCAGCGCGCATTGCGTGCCGAATCGGAAGCGAACTTCGAGCGTTTCGACGGCGAACTCGCGGAACTGCAGGCGCGCTTCGAGGACAACCAGCTCGCGTTCGAAGCGCTCGACGAATCGTTGACGCAGGCGCGCCAGGAAGCGCGCGATCTCGAGCGCGGCGCGAACGACGCGCGCTTCGCCGCGCGCAACGCGGTCACGCGGATCGACGAGCTCAAGCGCAGCATCCAGGTCGCGCACGAGCAGAGCGAACGCGTCGCCGCGTCGCTGGAAGACGCGCGCGCCGAACTCGAAACGATCAACGAGCAGACCGCGCACACGGGCCTGCAGGACGCGCTCGAAATTCGCGCGGTGAAGGAAGAAGCGCTGCAGGCCGCGCGGATCGAACTCGACGACCTGACCGCGAAGCTGCGCGCGTCGGACGAGCAGCGTCTCGTCGCCGAGCGTTCGCTGCAGCCGCTGCGCGACCGCATCACCGAGCTGCAGTTGAAGGAGCAGGCCGCGCGCCTGGCCGTCGAGCAGTTTGCCGAGCAGCTCACGACCGCCGAGGTCGACGAGGAAGCGCTGCGCGAGAAGCTGACGCCGGACCTGAAACCGTCGTACCTGCAGGGCGAGGTCACGCGCCTGAACAACGCGATCAACGCGCTGGGCCCGGTGAACATGGCCGCGCTCGACGAGCTGAAGGCCGCGAGTGAGCGCAAGGTGTTCCTCGATGCGCAGTCGGCCGACCTGACCGATGCGATCACGACGCTCGAGGACGCGATCCACAAGATCGACCAGGAAACCCGCACGCTGCTGCAGGGCACCTTTGACGAGGTCAACCGTCACTTCAGCGACCTGTTCCCGCGCCTGTTCGGCGGCGGCCAGGCGAAGCTGATCATGACGGGCGACGAAATCCTCGACGCGGGCGTGCAGGTGATGGCGCAGCCGCCGGGCAAGAAGAACGCGACCATCCACCTGCTGTCGGGCGGCGAGAAGGCGCTGACCGCCACCGCACTGGTGTTCGCGATGTTCCAGCTGAACCCGGCGCCGTTCTGTCTGCTCGACGAGGTCGACGCGCCGCTCGACGACGCGAACACCGAGCGTTTCGCGAATCTCGTGCGCGCGATGTCCGACAAGACGCAGTTCCTGTTCATCTCGCACAACAAGATCGCGATGGAGATGGCGCAGCAACTGATCGGCGTGACGATGCAGGAGCAGGGCGTATCGCGGATCGTCGCGGTGGACATGGAAACCGCCGCGGGTTTTGCCCAGAATTGACGTGTGACGAAACCGGACCGCGTTCGCGCGGCGCATGGGCGCCCGTTCGCGGGTCCGACGAAAAAGAATTGCTGATGGAGCGTGCATGGACGAGTTGACACTCGGTTTGATCGGCGCCGGCGCCGTCGTGGTGGGCGGCGTCGTGGTCTACAACGCGTGGCAGGGCGCGAAGGTGCGGCGCAGGATGCCGCGCCCGATGCCGGAAGAGGCGGCCGAGGCGATGAATCGCCCCGAGCGCGACGAGGAGCTGCCGTTCATCGAGCCGGTGCGCCAGCCCGCGCGCCGCGAATCCGCGGCACCGGCGGCACCGGCGGCGGGCGCCGCGAGCACGCCGGCTGAAGCAGCGCGCGTCGAGCCGACCTTCGGCAGCGCGGCGCCTGCCGACATGCCGGCCGATCTGCAGGCCGAGGCCACCGGGGGCGACACGCAGCCGGAATCGACCGAGCCAGCCAGGCGGCCCGTCGACGAAGGGGCGGTCGCCGCTGCAAGTGACGCGCCGGCCGGCCACGCATCGACCGAGCCTGCCGAACCCGTGCTGCCGGCCGCGACGACGATCTCGTCGGCACCGCCCGCGATCGTCGATCGCCGGATCGACTGCATCGTGCCGATTCGCCTCGGCGGGCCGCTGCCCGGCGACAAGATCCTGCCGGCCGCGCAGCGGCTGCGCCGCGCGGGCAGCAAGCCCGTGCATATCGAAGGCAAGCCGGAAGGCGGCCAGTGGGAACTGCTGCAGAATGGCATGCGCTATGAAGAACTGCGCGCGGCCGCACAGCTCGCGAACCGCAGCGGCGCGCTGAACGAGCTCGAATTCTCCGAATTCGTGACGGGCGTCCAGCAGTTCGCCGATACGATCGACGGCGCACCGGAATTCCCGGACATGATGGAGACGGTCGCGATGGCGCGCGAGCTCGACGGCTTCGCCGCGCAGTGCGACGCGCAGTTGTCGATCAACGTGATGTCGGACGGCGCGCCGTGGTCGGCGAACTACGTGCAGGCCGTCGCATCGCAGGACGGGCTGCTGCTGTCGCGCGACGGCACGCGTTTCGTCAAGCTCGACGCGAAGCAGAACCCCGTGTTCATGCTGCAGTTCGGCGACACGAACTTCCTGCGCGACGACCTGACGTACAAGGGCGGCAACATGATCACGCTGGTGCTCGACGTGCCGGTCGCCGAAGAGGACATCCTGCCGTTCCGGCTGATGTGCGACTACGCGAAGTCGCTGTCCGAGCGGATCGGTGCGCGGGTCGTCGACGATTCGCGCCGGCCGCTGCCGGAATCGACGCTCGTTGCGATCGACCAGCAACTGATGAAGCTGTACGCGAAGCTCGAGGAAGCAGGCATCCCGGCCGGTTCCCCGGTCACGCGACGCCTGTTCAGCCAGTAACGCGTTTCACGGGCGGTGGCCATCGGTGCCGCCGCCGTCCGTCGCTGCACTGCCGCACACACGCCGCCTGTGTGCGCTGCAGCCGGCTTGCGCGGCACGCATCGCGTGCCCCCGTCGCGGCGTCAAACTGAGATAATCGAACATCCGATTTTTCAGAACGAAACTGCCGCCAGCATGGCCCGAACCCAAGCCGAACCGCCAGCCAGCCAGCCCGACACGCGTGCCGCGTGGCTGCGCGACCAACTCGAGCGGGCGAATTACGCCTATTACGTGCTCGACCAGCCGGATCTGCCCGACGCCGAATACGATCGACTGTTCGGCGAGCTGCAGCAACTCGAAACCGATCATCCCGAACTCGTGACGCCCGACTCGCCGACGCAGCGCGTCGGCGGCGAAGTGGCGGGCGGTTTCACGCCGGTCGTCCACGATGCGCCGATGCTGTCGCTGAACAACGGCTTCGCCGACGAGGACATCGCCGCGTTCGACAAGCGCGTCGCCGATGCGCTCGACAAGACGACCGATCTCGCCGGCTCGGTGACGGAACCCGTCGAATATGCGTGCGAGCTGAAGTTCGACGGGCTCGCGATCTCGCTGCGCTACGAGCACGGCGTGTTCGTGCAGGCGTCGACGCGTGGCGACGGCACGACCGGCGAGGACGTGACGGAGAACGTCCGCACGATCCGCTCGATCCCGCTGAAGCTGAAGGGCGCCCACGTGCCGGCCCTGCTCGACGTGCGCGGCGAGGTGCTGATGTTCAAGCGCGATTTCGCACGCCTGAACGAACGCCAGCGCGCGGCCGAGCAGCGCGAATTCGCGAACCCGCGCAACGCGGCGGCCGGCAGCCTGCGCCAGCTCGATCCGAAGATCACCGCGCAGCGTCCGCTGTCGTTCTTCGCGTACGGGATCGGCGTGCTCGACGGGGTGCCGATGCCGGACACGCATAGCGCGCTGCTCGACTGGTATGAGTCGTTCGGCCTGCCGGTGAACCGCGAGCGCGCGGTCGTGTACGGCGCCGACGGCCTGCTCGGCTTCTTCCGCAAGGTCGGCGAGAAACGCGAGTCGCTGCCGTACGACATCGACGGCGTCGTCTACAAGGTGAACCGGCGCGACGAACAGGATCGCCTCGGCTTCGTGTCGCGCGCACCGCGCTTCGCGCTCGCGCACAAGTTTCCCGCGCAGGAAGCGCTGACCAAGCTCGTCGCGATCGACGTGCAGGTCGGCCGCACGGGTGCGATCACGCCGGTCGCGCGGCTCGAACCCGTGTTCGTCGGCGGCGCGACGGTGACCAACGCGACGCTGCACAACGAGGACGAAGTGCGCCGCAAGGACATCCGGATCGGCGATACCGTGATCGTGCGGCGCGCGGGCGACGTGATCCCCGAAGTCGTCGGCGCGCTGCTCGATCGCCGGCCGGACGATGCGGCCGAATTCGTGATGCCGACCGAATGCCCGGTGTGCGGCTCGAAGATCGAGCGGTTGCCGGACGAGGCGATCGCGCGCTGCACGGGCGGCCTGTTCTGCCCGGCACAGCGCAAGCAGGCGCTGTGGCACTTCGCGCAGCGTCGCGCGCTCGACATCGACGGGCTCGGCGAGAAGATCATCGATCAGCTCGTGGAACTGAATCTCGTGCGCACGCCGGCCGACCTGTTCAATCTCGGTTTCGCGACGCTCGCGGAACTCGATCGGTTCGCCGAGAAGTCCGCACAGAATTTGCTCGACTCGCTCGAGAAGGCGAAGCACACGACGCTCGCGCGCTTCATCTACGGGCTCGGGATTCGCCATGTCGGCGAATCGACCGCGAAGGATCTCGCGAAGCACTTCGGCTCGCTGACCCCGATCATGGACGCGTCGATCGAGGAACTGCTCGAAGTCAACGACGTCGGGCCGATCGTCGCCGAGTCGATCCACCAGTTCTTCGCGGAAGAACACAACCGCACCGTGATCGAGCAGCTGCGCGCGCCCGGCAAGGTCACGTGGGCCGAAGGCCCGCCCGCGCCGAAGGCGCCGCAGGGCGTGCTGGCCGGCAAGACGGTCGTGCTGACGGGCACGCTGCCGAATCTCACCCGCGACGCGGCGAAGGAGATGCTCGAAGCGGCCGGCGCGAAAGTCGCGGGCTCGGTATCGAAGAAGACGGATTACGTGGTCGCGGGTGCCGACGCCGGCAGCAAGCTCGCGAAGGCCGAGGAACTCGGCATCCCCGTACTGGACGAAGACGGACTGCACCAACTCCTGGAGGGCAACACCCCATGATTCGCGAGATCCTGAAGATGGGCGATCCGCGCCTGCTCGAAGTCGCCAAACCGGTCGCGCAGTTCGACACGCCGGAGCTGCACGAGATCGTCGCGGACATGTTCGAGACGATGCATCACGCGAACGGCGCGGGGCTCGCCGCGCCGCAGATCGGCATCGGGCTGCAGATCATCATCTTCGGCTTCGGCAGCAACAACCGCTATCCGGACGCGCCGCCCGTGCCCGAGACCGTGCTGATCAACCCGAAGCTCGAGTACCTGCCGCCGGACATGGAAGAGGGATGGGAAGGCTGCCTGTCGGTGCCGGGCATGCGCGGCGTCGTCAGCCGCTATGCGAAGGTGCGCTACAGCGGCTACGACCAGTTCGGCGCGAAGATCGACCGCGTCGCCGAAGGCTTCCACGCGCGGGTCGTCCAGCACGAATACGACCACCTGATCGGCAAGCTGTACCCGATGCGGATCACCGACTTCACGCGCTTCGGCTTCACCGAGGTGCTGTTCCCGGGGCTCGATCCGATCGACGACGACTGACCCCGGCACGCGGCGGTGCGCGATGTTGCGCGCCGTCGTGACGGAAACGACAAAGCCCGCTTGCGCGGGCTTTGTCATTGCGTGGCGCGGTGCGTGCCTGCTGTCAGAACGACTCGTCGGGCGACAGGTAGCGCCATTGCCCTTGCGGCAGCGCGCCAAGCATCACGCGGCCCATCCGCACGCGCTTCAGGCCGATCACTTCGAGACCGACCAGTTCGCACATCCGGCGGATCTGGCGCTTCTTGCCTTCACGCAGCACGAAACGCAACTGTTCGCCGTTCTGCCAGCTCACCATCGCGGGCTTCAGTGCGACACCGTCGAGTTCGAGGCCGTGGCGCAGCTTCGCGAGCGATTCGGCGGGGAAGTGCTGATCGATGTCGAGCAGCCGTTCGCCGAAGCGCACGCGCACCAGGTATTCCTTGTCGATGTCCGACTGCTCGCCGATCAGCTGCTTCGCGATCCGGCCGTTCTGCGTCAGCACGAGCATGCCGGTCGAATCGATGTCGAGCCGGCCGGCCGGTGCGAGCGCATGCAGATGCTGCGGCGAGAAGCGCAGCGGCGAGCGGTCGCCGCTCCACTGGTTGGCGCGCGTGATCAGCACCGACGCGGGCTCGTAGCCGTCTTCCGCCTGACCGGACACATAGCCGACCGGCTTGTGCAGCAGGATCGTCACCTGCGCGGCCTGCGCGGCGCTCGCGCGCTCGTCGATCTCGATCTTCTGGTCGGGACGGACCTTGGTGCCGAGCGTGTCGATGCGTTCGCCGTCGACGAGCACCCAGCCTTTTTCGATCCATTCGTCGGCTTCGCGGCGCGAGCACAGGCCGAGCTCGGACATGCGCTTCGACAGGCGCATCAGGCCGGTTTCGTCGCCGTGATCGATGTCGGCGGCGCGGCGCTTGACCGGTTGTGCGGTATTCGGCGCGGCGCCGGTCGAGCGGCGCTCGGTGTTGCCGCGCTCGCCGTCGCGTGCGGGGCGCGCCGGGCGGTCGGACGACGTGCGGCGCTCGCCGAAGCTGCGCTTCTCGCCGTAGCCGGTGGCCTTGTCGCGATAGGGTGCGCGTGCAGCGCCTTCGGTGCCTGCGCGGCGCGGCCGTGCATCGTCGTCGTTGCGGCGCGCGGGGCGGTCGGAGGACGTACGGCGCTCGTCGAAACTTCGCTTCGGCGCATCGCCGGTTGCCTTGTCGCGATAGGGGGCGCGTGCAGCGCCTTCGGCACCTGCTCGGCGCGGGCGTGCGTCGTCATCGCTGCGGCGCGCGGGGCGGTCGGAGGACGTACGGCGTTCGCCGAAGCTGCGCTTCTCGCCGTAGCCGTCTGCCTTGTCGCGATACGGTGCGCGTGCGCCGCCTTCGGCGCCTGCGCGGCGCGGCCGTGCATCGTCGTCGTTGCGGCGAGCCGGGCGGTCGGACGGCGTACGGCGTTCGCCGAAACTGCGCTTCGGCGCATCGCCGGTTGCCTTGTCGCGATACGGTGCGCGTGCGCCGCCTTCGGTGCCCGCGCGGCGCGGCCGCGTATCGTCGTCGCTGCGGCGAGCCGGGCGGTCGGACGGCGTACGGCGCTCGTCGAAACTGCGCTTCGGCGCATCGCCGGTTGCCTTGTCGCGATACGGTGCGCGTGCGCCGCCTTCGGCGCCTGGGCGGCGCGGCCGAGTATCGTCGTCGCTGCGGCGAGCCGGGCGGTCGGACGACGTACGGCGTTCGCCGAAGCTGCGCTTCTCGCCGTAGCCGTCTGCCTTGTCGCGATAGGGTGCGCGTGCGCCGCCTTCGGTGCCCGCGCGGCGCGGCCGCGCATCGGGCTTGCCTTCGGCGCTGCGATACGGGCGCTCGGCACCGCCGTCACGCGGTGCGCGCTTCGCCGGCGCACGATCCGCGCCCGGGCGTTCCGCGCCGCGCGGCTTGAACGCGCGTTCGCCGGCGGCTGCCGGAGCGGCGGCCTTCTTCGGGCGCGGCGGCTTGTCGGCCGCGGGCGGCGGGGCGGGGCGCACCGCCTTGCGAGCGACGAGGCTGCCGGAGCGGACGGGGGCGCGGGTCGGCGACGCCGGACGCGGATTCTTGACGGTTAATTTGGTGCGCATAAACGCTGGGATTCATTCAGACTGCGATCGCGCGCAGCAATTCGGTTTCGAGCTGGATCTGCAGGCGGTTGTCGGACAGGCCGGCACCGTCGAGCAGGAAGATGTCCTCGACGCGTTCGCCGAGCGTATTGATCCGCGCCGCGTGGACGCCGACCTGATGCTCGGCCAGTACGCGCGCGATCGAATAGAGAAGGCCCGGCCGGTCGTTGGCGGACACGGACAGGATGTAGTACTGGCCACGCTCGTCGGCCCGGAGGTCGACGCGCGGCGTGATCGGAAACGTCCGGGACAGCCGCGACAGGCGGCCCTTGGACGGCTCTGGCAGCGGGGCGGTCTCGGCAAGGCGCGTCGCGAGCTGCTGTTCGACGAGATTCGCGATGTCGCGATAGCGCACGTCGCGTTCGGTCTGCGTGACGATGAAATTGTCTAGCCCATAGCCATGCCGCGTGGTGCTGACGCGCGCATCGAGCACCGACAGTCCGTTGCGGTCGAAGTACGCGCAGATGCCCGCGAACAGGTCGGGGCGGTCCTTCACGTACACGAGCACCTGCAGCGCGTCGCCGATCGGCGACGGCCGTGCGCGGACGATCGCGGTCTCGGCATTCACGTGCCGGTACAGCACGCGCGTTTGCCATGCGATGTCGGCCGCGTCGTGACGCAGGAAGAAGCCGACGTCGAGCTGATCCCACAGCGCGCGGTGCGCGTCCTCGGGCACGGTCTCGAGGCGCAGCAGCGCGAGCGCCTGCTCCTGGCGCGACTTCAGTTCCGAATGCGCATCGGGGTTGGCGCCGCCGAGCACCGCGAGCGTGATGCGGTAGAGATCCTCGAGCAGCTTGCCCTTCCACGTGTTCCACACCTTCGGGCTCGTGCCGCGGATATCGGCGACGGTCAGCAGGTACAGCGCGGTGAGGTGCCGTTCATTGGCGACCACTTCGGCGAAGCGCTTGATGACTTCCGGGTCGCTCGTGTCCTGCTTCTGCGCGACCTGGCTCATCGTCAGGTGATGCTGGACGAGCCATACGATCAGCGCCGCGTCGTCGCCGGTGATGCCGTGCTCGCGGCAGAAGCGTCGCGCGTCGACCATCCCGAGCGTCGAATGGTCGCCGCCGCGGCCTTTCGCGATGTCGTGGAACAGCGCGGCGACATACAGCACCCACGGGCGCTCGAAATTGCCGATCAGCTGGCTGCAGAACGGGTATTCATGCGCATGCTCGGCCACCGCGAAGCGGCGGAGGTTGCGCAACACCATCAGGATGTGCTGGTCGACCGTATACACGTGGTATAGATCGTGCTGCATCTGGCCGACGATGCGGCGGAAATTCAGCAGGTAGCGGCCGAGCACGCTCGTCTGGTTCATCAGCCGGAATGCATGCGTGATGCCCTCCGGCTGCTGCAGGATCTGCATGAACGTGCGGCGGTTCTGCGGATCGCGCCGCCACGTGTTGTTCATGATCTCGCGCGAGTTGTACAGCGCACGCAGCGTGCGGGCGGACAGGCCCTTCACGCCGCGCGTCACCTCGTACAGCAGGAATGCTTCGAGAATCGCGTCGGGATGGCGTTCGAACACGCCGTCGTCGACGATCTCGAGCATGCCCTGCTTCTCGACGAAACGATCGGGCGACAGCACGCGCGTGATGCCGCTCGTCGCGGGGAACAGCTGCGCCTCGATGTTCTGGATCAGGATCGTCGCGAGCTGCGTGACCGCCTTCGCGGCCCAGTAATAGCGGCGCATCAGCTGCTCGCTCGCGCGCTTGGCCTGCGTCGGCCGGTAGCCGAAGCTCTCGGCGGCCTGCGTCTGCAGGTCGAACACGAGCATGTCCTGGCGGCGGCCGGCGATCACGTGCAGCCGCGCGCGCAGCGTCTTCAGGAATCCTTCGTTGCGGCGCAGCTCACGCGCCTCGCGCTCGGTGATGAGCCCGCGCGTGTCGAGCTCGCGCCAGCTGCTGCCGAAGCCGGCCGCGCGCGCGATCCAGAGGATCGTTTGCAGGTCGCGCAGCCCGCCCGGGCTTTCCTTCACATTCGGCTCGAGGCTGTACGGCGTGTCCTGGCACTTCGCGTGGCGCTGGCGCATCTCGAGCACCTTCGCGGTGAAGAACGCGCGGGCGTCGAGCGCCTCGTGGTACCGCACGGTGAAGCGTTCGAACAGCGCGGTGCTGCCGACGATGCGGCGCGCCTCGAGCAGCGAGGTCTGCACGGTGACGTCCTGCGACGCTTCCTCGATGCATTGCGCGACCGTGCGCACGCTGCTGCCGATCTCGAGGCCGAGATCCCACGCCATCCCGATGAAGCGCTCGATGCGCGCGTCGAGCGCCGGGTCGTGCGCGTCGGGCAGCAGCACGAGGATGTCGACGTCGGAGTAGGGCGCGAGCTCGCCGCGTCCGTAGCCGCCCACGGCGACGAGCGCGAGCGTCGCGGGCATTGCGCAGTCGTCCCACACGCGCTTGAGCGCATCGTCGGTGAGTTTCGACAGCGCGTGCATCAGCGACGCGACGTTCGTCGCGCTGCGAAAGCGCTCGAGCATGTCGACCTTGGCGGCCTTGAATTCGGCGCGCCGCGACAGCGCTTCGGACGAGGGGGCGGCGTGAGCGCTCATGGGTGGCCGTTCAGGTCGGGGGCGGGGCAGGGCGGGCAGGCGGGCGCGGCGGCGCTCAGACCGCGGCGGCCGGTTGCGCGAACACCGGGCGTGCCGGCGTGCCGGCCGACACGGTCAGCACCTCGTAGCCCGTCTCGGTGACGAGCACGGTGTGCTCCCATTGGGCGGACAGGCTGCGGTCGCGCGTCTTGACCGTCCACTGGTCGGGCATCGTGCGGATGTCGCGCTTGCCGGCGTTGATCATCGGCTCGATCGTGAAGATCATCCCGGCCTTCAGCTCGATGCCGGTGCCCGGACGGCCGTAGTGGACGACCTGCGGATCTTCGTGGAACACCGTGCCGATGCCGTGGCCGCAGTATTCGCGCACGACGCTGTAGCCCTGCGCTTCCGCGTGCTTCTGGATCGCATAGCCGATGTCGCCGAGGTGCGCGCCGGGCTTGACCTGGTCGATGCCGAGCCACATGCACTCGTAGGTGGTCTGCACGAGGCGCTTCGCGAGGATCGAGCCCTCGCCGACGATGAACATCCGGCTGGTGTCGCCGAAGTAGCCGTTCTTGATCACGGTGACGTCGATGTTCAGCGCGTCGCCGTTCTTGATCACCTTCTCGCCCGGAATGCCGTGGCAGATCACGTCGTTGACCGAGATGCAGGTGGCCTTCGGGTACGGCGGGTAGCCGGGCGGCTGATAATTCAGCGGCGCGGGGATCGTACCCTGCTCGTTGAGCATGAATTCGTGACAGAGCCGGTCGAGTTCGGCGGTCGTGACGCCGGCGACGACGTGCGGCGTGATGAAGTCGAGCACTTCGCTCGCGAGACGGCAGGCGACGCGCATCTCGGCGATGTCGTGTTCGTTTTTGAGCGTAATAGCCATCGAGGTATGCCTGGAATGCGGTGAATTGACGGATTATCGCACCTTATGGCTGGCCTCGCAGCCCCTGCCGGCGGTGCCGATGCGGGTTTTCGGGGATTGTCCGGCCGGCTGCCGCGCGGCAAGCGAAAGTGGCGGGCGACTTGAGAGCCGACAAATCGGCGTGCTATACTCTTTGGCTAAGTCGACATCCAAATGCCGAACCTGCCTCGTTTTGGGGCAGCATGGCGATGAAAGGCTTGTGGCACGCGCATTTTCGCACGTGCCGAACTCGCAAGCCGGCGCAACCAAGGGTGCCGGCCGCGCGGAACGAAGGTCCTTCGGGGTGCGTTCGCGCGGCGGTACGGCAGCCGGCTTAAGACCCAACCCTCGTGGAGAATTCACATGGCAGTTACGATGCGCCAAATGCTGGAAGCGGGTGTCCACTTCGGTCACCAGACGCGCTTCTGGAACCCGAAGATGGCTCCGTTCATTTTCGGTCACCGCAATAAGATTCACATCATCAACCTCGAAAAGACGCTGCCGATGTTCACGGACGCACAGAAGTACGTGCGCCAGCTGGCAGCGAATCGCGGCACGATCCTGTTCGTCGGCACGAAGCGCCAGTCGCGTGACACGATCGCCCAGGAAGCGCAACGTGCGGGCATGCCGTACGTCAACGCGCGCTGGCTCGGCGGCATGATGACCAACTTCAAGACGCTGAAGGTATCGATCAAGCGCCTGAAGGACATGGAAGCGGCCGTCGAATCGGGCGAAACCGAGAAGATGAGCAAGAAGGAAGCGCTGCTGTTCGAGCGCGAAATCGCCAAGCTGCAGAAGTCGATCGGCGGCGTGAAGGACATGGGCGGCATTCCGGACGCGATCTTCGTCATCGACGTCGGCTACCACAAGATTGCCGTCACGGAAGCGAACAAGCTGGGCGTGCCGGTCATCGCCGTGGTCGACACGAACCACTCGCCGGAAGGTGTGGATTACGTGATCCCGGGCAACGACGACTCGAGCAAGGCAGTCGCGCTGTACGCTGAAGGCGTGGCCGACGCGATCCTCGAAGGCCGTGCCAACGCGGTCAACGAAGTGGTCCAGGCCGCACGCGGCGACGACGAGTACGTCGAGGAAAACGCGTAACTGGCCCCGAGCCGGCGCAAAAAGGGGGCTCTCAACAGGCCCCCTTTTTTTAAGCTTGTGCGCCGGACCTGATCGCGTCGAATCGGCGCGGGTCCGGAAACGATTTTCGGCCGTTCGCGTCCAAGCGGGCGGCGTTGTGAATACAGACTCAAGGAGCGAATGATGGCGGCAATTACCGCAAGCATGGTGGCAGAACTGCGCGCAAAGACCGACGCACCGATGATGGAGTGCAAGAAGGCGCTGACGGAAGCCGACGGCGACCTGGCCAAGGCTGAAGAGCTGCTGCGCGTCAAGCTCGGCAACAAGGCGAGCAAGGCGGCATCGCGCGTGACGGCCGAAGGCGTCGTCGCATCGTTCGTCGGCGGCAATGCAGGCGCGCTGGTCGAACTGAACTGCGAAACCGACTTCGTCGCGAAGAACGACGACTTCCTCGCATTCTCGAAGACGGTCGCGGAACTCGTCGCGACGCAGAACCCGGCCGACGTGGCCGCGCTGTCGGCGCTGCCGCTCGAAGGCTCGACGGTCGACGCCGTGCGCCTCGCGCTGATCGGCAAGATCGGCGAGAACGTCTCGATCCGCCGTTTCGTGCGCTTCGAAACCGCGAACAAGATCGCGACGTACCTGCACGGCGCGCGCATCGGCGTGATCGTCGAGTACACGGGTGCGGACGAGCAGGTCGGCAAGGACGTCGCGATGCACATCGCCGCGATGAAGCCGGTCGCGCTGTCGTCGGCCGACGTGCCGGCGGAACTGATCGACACGGAACGCCGCGTGGCCGAGCAGAAGGCTGCGGAATCGGGCAAGCCGGCTGAAATCGTCGCGAAGATGGTCGACGGCAGCGTCCAGAAGTACCTGAAGGAAGTGTCGCTGCTGAACCAGACGTTCGTGAAGAACGACAAGCAGACGATCGAGCAGATGCTGAAGGCCGCGAATTCCACGGTGCAGAAGTTCGCGCTGTTCGTCGTCGGCGAAGGCATCGAGAAGCGCCAGGACGACTTCGCCGCCGAAGTGGCCGCGCAAGTCGCAGCAGCAAAGCAGCAGTAAGCAGTCAGGCAGTATCCGCGGCGGGCGTCCGCTCCGCCGCGGCCGGCGGCGGCGCCGGCCGGCCGGGAACCCCGGTCCGACCGGCGGCGCTTGCCCGAATCAGTATTTCGCCCCTACAGTTCGTGGTTGTCATCCTCTCGTCGCTCGGAAGCCCCTATGTCCAATGCCTATAAACGCGTCCTCCTCAAACTCTCCGGCGAAGCGCTGATGGGCGACGATGCCTTCGGCATCAATCGCGCGACGATCGAACGGATGGTGGCGGACATTGCCGAAGTCGTGGGTCTCGGTACGCAGCTTGCGGTCGTGATCGGCGGCGGTAACATTTTCCGCGGTGTCGCGGGCGGTGCGGCCGGCATGGACCGCGCGACGGCCGACTACATGGGGATGCTGGCGACGATGATGAACGCGCTGGCGCTGCAGGACGCGATGCGCCACGCCGGCATCGTCGCACGCGTGCAGTCCGCGCTGCGCATGGACCAGGTCGTCGAGCCGTACATCCGGCCCCGCGCGATCCGCCAGCTCGAGGAAGGCAAGGTCGTGATCTTCGCGGCCGGCACGGGCAACCCGTTCTTCACGACGGACACGGCCGCCGCGCTGCGCGGTTCGGAAGTGGGCGCCGAGGTCGTGCTGAAGGCGACCAAGGTCGATGGCGTATATTCTGCCGATCCGAAGAAGGATCCGTCGGCCACGCGCTACGCGACGATCAGCTTCGACGAGGCGATCAGCCGGAATCTGCAGGTGATGGACGCGACGGCCTTCGCGCTGTGCCGCGACCAGAAGCTGCCGATTCGCGTGTTTTCGATCAACAAGCCGGGCGCGCTCAAGCGTATCGTGCTGGGCGAGGACGAAGGTACGCTCGTCCACGTGTAAACTCCCGCGGATGCGGGCAAGCGGCGTGGGTCGCCGGCCGTGGTGCGTCGCGCGCCGGGCGGGGTCCGCGTTCTTTGAAGGTTGGAAGGTTTGGAGGTTGAAATGAGTGTCGCTGATGTCAAGAAGGGCGTAGAGCAGAAGATGCAGCGCTCGATCGAAGCGTTCAAGAACGATCTGGCGAAGATCCGTACGGGCCGTGCGCATACCGGTCTGCTCGATCACGTGCAGGTCGACTACTACGGTTCGATGGTGCCGATCTCGCAGGTTGCGAACCTGACGCTCGTCGACGCACGCACGATCGGCGTGCAGCCGTGGGAAAAGAACATGGTCGCGAAGGTCGAGAAGGCCATCCGCGAAGCCGATCTCGGCCTGAACCCGGCGACGGCCGGCGACCTGATCCGCGTGCCGATGCCGGCGCTGACGGAAGAGCGCCGCCGCGAGCTGACCAAGGTGGTCAAGAGCGAAGGCGAAACGGCGAAGGTCGCGATCCGCAACCTGCGCCGCGACGCGAACGAAGCGCTGAAGAAGCTCGTGAAGGACAAGGAAATCTCGGAAGACGACGAGCGCCGTGCGAGCGACGACGTGCAGAAGCTGACGGACAAGCACGTTGCCGAAGTCGACAAGCTCGTGCAGAGCAAGGAAGCCGAGATCATGACGGTCTGACGACCGTCCTCGCGCGCCGCCTTCTTCCCGCATTACTGTCTCAACGGCCATGACCTATACAAGCTCTACTGTTCGCGTGCCTGACGTCGGCGCCGTGCCGCGTCATATCGCGATCATCATGGACGGCAACGGCCGTTGGGCGACCGAACGCCGCCTGCCGCGCGTCGCGGGGCACACCCGCGGCGTGGATGCCGTGCGGGCGGTGGTCGAAGGCTGCGCGCGCGCCGGCGTCGAATACCTGACGCTATTCGCGTTCAGTTCGGAAAACTGGCGCCGGCCGAACGACGAAGTGTCGTTCCTGATGCGGCTGTTCATCACCGCGCTCGAGCGCGAGATCGGCAAGCTGCATGCGAACGGGATCCGCCTGCGGGTGGTCGGCGATCTCGAGCGCTTCGAGCCGCGCATCCGCGAACTGATCCGCCGCGCCGAGACCAAGACGGCGCGCAACACCCGCCTGACCCTGACGATCGCCGCGAACTACGGCGGCCGCTGGGACATCCTGCAGGCGACGAAGAAGCTCGTCGAGCAGGCCGTGCGCGACGGACGCGAGGTCGACGTGACCGAAGACGCGTTCGCGCCGCACCTGGCAATGGCCTATGCGCCGGAGCCCGATCTCTTTATCCGCACCGGCGGCGAGCAGCGCGTCAGCAATTTCCTGCTGTGGCAGCTCGCGTACGCGGAATTCTATTTCACCGACAAGTACTGGCCCGACTTCGACGGCGCGGCGCTGGCCGACGCGATCGCGTCGTATACCGAGCGCGAGCGCCGTTTCGGGCGCACCAGCGCGCAGCTCGAACCGCAATCGCAGAACGCCGATTCCCTTTCATGCTGAAGACCCGTGTGATCACGGCGGTCGTGATGCTGGCCGTGCTGCTGCCGGTGACGCTGTTCGCGCCGCTCACCGCGTTCGGCGCGCTTATCGGCGTCGTGCTCGTGTTCGCCGCGTGGGAATGGGCGCGCCTGCTGAAGCTCGGCGCGACCGGCTCCGTCGTCTATGCGATCGTCGCGGCGGCCGCGCTCGCGGCGACCGCGCCGCTCGGCGTCGGTGCGTCGTCGTCCCGTCCCCTTTTCATGGCAGCCGGCGTGTTCTGGCTGCTGGTCGGCCCGTTCTCGCTACGGCGCAAGCCGGAACTCGCGGGCGGCGTGTGGCGGGCGTTCCTGTTCGCGGCCGGGCTCGTCGTGTTCGCGGCCTGCTGGCACGCGCTCGTCGCGGCGCGTGCCGACGGCGTTCCGTTCGTGTTGTCGCTGCTTCTGGTCGTCTGGCTGGCCGATATCGGCGCATACTTCGCGGGCAAGGCCTTCGGAAAGCGTAAACTGGCCATCACGATCAGTCCCGGGAAGAGCTGGGAAGGTGCGATCGGCGGCTGGTTCGCCGTGATGGTCGTCGCGGGTGTCGCGATGGCTTCGCACTGGTTTGAGCCGACCCTGTTTTCCGCATTCGCGGCGCGCTACGGGATGCCCGGTGCGTGGGCCGCGTTGACGCTGCTGGTCGCGTACAGCGTGATCGGCGACTTGTTCGAGTCGCTGCTCAAGCGTCAGGCGGGCGTGAAGGATTCCAGCGGTCTGCTGCCCGGGCACGGGGGCGTGCTCGACCGCGTCGACGCGCTGCTGCCCGTGCTGCCGCTCGCAATGCTGCTGCTTGGTTAAACCACTATTTCTGTTATGCAAAAACGTCTGACACTGCTCGGTTCCACGGGCTCGATCGGAGACAGCACGCTCGACGTGGTCGCCCGCCATCCCGAGCGTTTCTCGGTCTATGCGTTGACCGCGCACCGCAACGGCGACAAGCTCGTCGAGCAGTGCCTGCGCTTCGCACCCGAAGTCGCGGTGGTCGGCGATGCGAACACGGCGGCGCACGTCGAGGCAAAGCTGCGCGCGGCGGGCAGCACGACCATCGTGCTGTATGGGCCGCAGGCGCTTGTCGACGTGTCGAAGAGCGACGGCTGCGACACCGTCGTCGCGGCGATCGTCGGCGCGGCCGGCCTGGCGCCGAGCCTCGCGGCCGCGCGCGCCGGCAAGCGCATCCTGCTGGCGAACAAGGAATCGCTCGTGATGTCGGGCGCGATCTTCATGGACGCCGTGCGCGACCATGGCGCGATCCTGTTGCCGGTCGACAGCGAACACAACGCGATCTTCCAGTGCATGCCGCGCGACGGGAACGAGCACGGCGGGATCTCGAAGATCATCCTGACCGCGTCGGGCGGCCCGTTCCGCACGCGCGAGCCGGCCACGCTCGCCGACGTGACGCCGGACGAGGCATGCAAGCACCCGAACTGGGTGATGGGCCGCAAGATTTCGGTCGATTCCGCGACGATGATGAACAAGGGCCTCGAGGTAATCGAGGCGCATTGGATCTTCGGTCTGCCGGGCGACCGGATCGACGTGCTGATCCACCCGCAGAGCGTGATCCATTCGCTCGTGTCGTACCGCGACGGCTCGGTGCTCGCCCAGCTCGGCAACCCCGACATGCGCACGCCGATCGCGCACGCGCTGGCGTTCCCGGAGCGCGTCGACGCGGGCGTCGATCAGCTCGACCTCGCGCAGATCGCGCAGCTGTCATTCGAGAAACCCGATTACACGCGGTTCCCGTGCCTCGCGCTCGCGCTGAAGGCGCTTGAAGAGGGCGGTATCGCGAGCGCCGCGTTGAACGCGGCGAACGAAATCGCGGTCGAAGCGTTTCTCGAGCGCCGGATCGGCTTCATGGCGATTGCGGCCACGGTCGACGCAGTGCTCAACGCGCTGCCGAACCGCAGTCCGAACGGGCTCGACGACGTCCTTGCGGCGGATGCCGAGGCACGCCGCCTCGCCGCCGAGATCATTGCGAAAGCGCCTGCGCCACGCGTGGAGCGTACTGTCTGAATGAGGTGCTCATGAACGTGCTGGTCGAACTGATCGCGTTTGCGGTGGCGATCGGGGTGCTGGTCGTCGTGCATGAGTACGGACACTATCGCGTCGCGCGCTGGTGCGGCGTGAAGGTGCTGCGTTTCTCGATCGGTTTCGGCCAGCCCGTCGCGCGCTGGGTCAGCCCGAGGACGGGCACCGAGTGGACGCTGTCCGCACTGCCGCTCGGCGGTTACGTGAAGATGCTCGACGAGCGCGAGCCGGGGGCGGACATCAAGCCCGAGGAGCTCGGCCAGGCGTTCAACCGGCAATCGGTGTTCAAGCGCATCGCGATCGTCGCCGCCGGCCCGATCGCGAACTTCCTGTTGGCAATCGTCCTGTTTTCCGTCGTATTCGCAACCGGCGTGACGGAGCCGGCCGCGGTGCTCGCGCCGCCGGCCGCCGGCACGGTGGCGGCGCGCGCGGGCTTCGACGGCAACGAGACGGTCGTATCGATCCGTGACGTGCACGCAGGCGACGCGCAGGGCGGCGAGGCCGTGCCGGTGCGTTCGTGGTCGGATTTGCGCTGGAAGCTTCTCGCCGCCTCGTTCGATCATCGCGAGGTCGTGCTCGGCGCGCGCGATGGCGGCGCGTCGACGTTCGACTTCCGCGTCGACCTGCGCAACGTTCCTGAAAGCGAGCTCGACGACGATTTCATGACGCACCTGGGCTTCGAGACCGGCGGCGGCACGTTGTCGGTGGCGTCGGTGCAGCCCGGCAGCGCGGCCGAGCGTGCGGGCCTGAAGACCGGCGACAAGCTGCTCGCGCTCGACGGCAAGCCCATCGGCGGCGCGTCGCGCTTCATCGACGCGGTGAAGCACCACGCGGGCCAGGCGGTCGACCTGCGCGTCGAGCGCGGCGGCGCCACGCAGACGGTGTCGATCGTGCCGCAGGCGCAGCGCGACGACGAGACGGGGCAGCAGGTCGGCCGCATCGGCGCGGCGCTGTCGATGCATACGCCGTCGGTCGACGTGCGCTATGGGCCGATCGAGAGCCTGCAGCTCGGCGCGCACCGCACGTGGGACATCGCCGTTTATTCGCTGAAGATGTTCGGGCGCATGATCACGGGCCACGCGTCGCTGAAGAACCTGTCCGGTCCGGTGACGATTGCGGACTACGCGGGCAAGAGCGCGCGGCTCGGTCCGTCGGCCTTCCTGTCGTTCCTCGCCCTTGTCAGCATTAGCCTCGGCGTGTTGAACTTGCTGCCGATTCCCGTTTTGGACGGGGGGCATCTGTTATATTATCTGGTTGAAGCCGCGACCGGGAAAGCCGTCTCGGAGCGCTGGCAGCTGATTCTGCAAAGAGCCGGGTTGATCTGCATCGTCGCGTTGTCGGCGATCGCGTTGTTCAACGACCTGGCTCGGTTAATCCATTTCTGAAGCGTCAGGCGGCGGCCAGTCGGCCGCCGCCTGATTTGATGCAGCTAAATATTGGGGATGCACGTTGTTCAAACCTCATCGCTTTGTACCTAAGACAGTTGCGGCGGCCGCGCTCGCCGCGCACGGCCTCGCGGCGCATGCAGCGGCACCGTTCGTGGTGCAAGACATCAAGATCGAGGGGTTGCAGCGCGTCGAAGCGGGTTCGGTGTTTGCCTACCTGCCGATCAAGCAGGGCGATACCTTCACCGACGACAAGGCATCCGAAGCAATCCGCGCGCTGTACGCGACGGGCTTCTTCAACGACGTGCGCATCGCCACGCAGGGCAACGTCGTGATCGTGCAGGTGCAGGAGCGTCCGGCCATCGCGTCGATCGACTTCACCGGCACGAAGGAATTCGACAAGGACAACCTGACGAAGGCGCTGCGCGCGGTGGGTCTGGCCGACGGCCGCTACTACGACAAGGCGCTCGTCGACAAGGCGGAGCAGGAGCTCAAGCGTCAGTACCTGACGCGCGGCTTCTACGCGGCCGAGGTCAAGACGACGATCACGCCGGTCGACGCGAACCGCGTGTCGATCCTGTTCGCGGTCGCCGAAGGCCCGAGCGCGAAGATCCGCCAGATCAACTTCATCGGCAACAAGGCGTTCAGCACCAGCAAGCTGCGCGACGAGATGCAGTTGTCCACGCCGAACTGGTTCTCCTGGTACACGAAGAACGACCTGTACTCGAAGGAAAAGCTGACGGGCGACCTCGAGGCAGTACGCTCATACTACCTGAACCGCGGCTACCTCGAGTTCAACATCGAGTCGACCCAGGTGTCGATCTCGCCCGACAAGAAGGACATGTACCTGACGGTCACGCTGCACGAAGGCGAGCCGTACACGGTGTCGGGCATCAAGCTGTCGGGCAACCTGCTCGATCGCGAAGCCGAACTGAACAAGCTGATCAAGATCAAGCCGGGCGATCGCTTCTCGGCCGAAAAGCTGCAGCAAACGACGAAGTCGATCGTCGACAAGCTCGGCGAATACGGCTACGCGTTCGCGACCGTCAACGCGCAGCCGGACATCGACCAGGCGAACCACAAGGTGAACCTGAACCTCGTCGTCGATCCGAGCCGCCGCGTGTACGTGCGCCGCATCAACGTGGTCGGCAATACGCGTACGCGCGACGAAGTCGTGCGCCGCGAAATGCGCCAGCTCGAAAGCTCGTGGTTCGATTCGAACCGCCTCGCGCTGTCGAAGGACCGCGTGAACCGTCTCGGCTATTTCACCAACGTCGACGTGACGACGGTGCCGGTCGAAGGCACGAACGACCAGGTCGACGTGACCGTGAAGGTCGATGAAAAGCCGACCGGCGCGATCACGCTGGGCGCGGGCTTCTCGTCGACGGACAAGGTGGTGCTGTCGGCCGGCGTGTCGCAGGACAACGTGTTCGGCTCCGGCACGAGCCTGTCGGTGAACGTCAACACCGCGAAGAGCTACCGCACGCTGACCGTCACGCAGGTCGACCCGTACTTCACGGTCGACGGCATCAAGCGGATCACGGACGTCTACTACCGCACGTACCAGCCGCTCTACTACTCGACGAATTCGAGCTTCCGGATCATCAGCGCGGGCGGCAACCTGAAGTTCGGCATTCCGTTCTCGGAAGTCGACACCGTCTACTTCGGCGCGGGCTTCGAGCAGAACCGTCTCGATGTCGACTCGAACACGCCGCAGAGCTACCAGGATTACGTGAACCAGTTCGGCCGCGTGTCGAACACGGTGCCGCTGACCGTCGCGTGGTCGCGCGACGCGCGTGACAGCGCGCTGATCCCGAGCCGCGGCTACTTCACGCAGGCGAACGTCGAATACGGCGTGCCGGTCGGCAAGATCCAGTACTACAAGGCCGACCTGCAGGCGCAGTACTACTATTCGTTCTCGCGCGGCTTCATCCTGGGCATGAACCTGCAAGGCGGCTACGGTAACGGTATCGGCAACCCGTACCCGATCTTCAAGAACTACTACGCGGGCGGTATCGGCTCCGTGCGTGGCTACGAGCCGAGCTCGCTGGGCCCGCGCGACACGAAGACGAACGACCCGATCGGCGGTTCGAAGATGGTGGTCGGCAACATCGAGCTGACGTTCCCGCTGCCGGGCACCGGCTACGACCGCACGCTGCGCGTGTTCACGTTCCTCGACGGCGGTAACGTGTGGGGCAGCGCGCCGGGCGGCACGAGTACCGGCGCGAACGGCCTGCGTTACGGCTACGGTGTGGGTCTCGCGTGGATCTCGCCGATCGGCCCGCTGAAGCTGAGCCTCGGCTTCCCGCTGCAGAAGCATGAAGGCGATCAGTACCAGAAATTCCAGTTCCAGATCGGGACGGCGTTCTGACCGAACGCATGACAACAGCAACGAGAGGGTAATTTTGCTAACCGGTAAGTTTTCGAAACGAGTGATGTGTGCGCTGACCGTTGCGCTGGCCTTGGGCGCGGCGACGGCGCATGCTCAGGACGTCGCCCGCATCGCGGCGGTCAATTCGGATCGGATCCTGCGCGAGTCGGCGCCCGCCAAGGTGGCGCAGACGAAGCTCGAAGCCGAGTTCGCGAAGCGCGACAAGGATCTGCAGGACCTCGCGGCGCGCCTGAAGTCGATGTCCGACTCGCTGGACAAGAACGGTCCGTCGCTGTCGGCGGCCGATCGTGCGCAAAAGCAGCGCGATCTCGCGCAGCTCGACACCGACTTCCAGCGTAAGCAGCGCGAGTTTCGCGAGGACCTGAACCAACGCCGCAACGAGGAACTCGCGGCGGTGCTGGAGCGCGCGAACAAGGTCATCAAGCAGATAGCCGAGCAGCAGAATTACGACCTGATCGTGCAGGAAGCCGTGTACGTCAGTCCGCGCATCGACATCACCGACAAGGTGCTCAAGGCGCTCGCGTCCGGCTCGACGAACTGAACGGAGCAGACGACGAATGGCATTGACGCTCGAGGAACTCGTAAAGCGGTTCGGCGGCGAGATCGCCGGCGACGCCCAGTGCAAAGTGGGCGGCCTCGCGCCGCTCGATCAGGCAGGCCCTCAGCAACTCGCGTTTCTCGCGAATCCGAAGTACCTGTCGCAGGTCGAGACGACCCGCGCCGGCGCGGTGCTGATCGCGCCGAAGGATCTCGAAAAGCTGCGCGCGGCCACTGACGGCCGGACGGCCAGCCCCCGGACGGCCGGCCCCCGGATGGCCGGCCCCCTCAATTTCATCGTGACGCCGAATCCGTACGCGTACTTCGCGCGCGTCGCGCAGATGTTCATCGATCTCGCCACGCCGCCGCGCGCGCCGGGCGTGCATCCGAGCGCGACGATCGATCCGGCCGCACAAGTTGCCGCGAGCGCGGTGATCGGTCCGCACGTGACGGTCGAGGCCGGCGCGGTGATCGAGGACGGCGTGCAGCTCGACGCGAACGTGTTCGTCGGCCGCGGCACGACGATCGGCGCGGGTTCGCACCTGTATCCGAACGCATCGGTGTACCACGGCTGCAAGATCGGCCCGCGCGCGATCATCCATTCGGGTGCCGTGATCGGTTCCGACGGGTTCGGCTTCGCGCCGGATTTCGTCGGCGACGGCGATGCGCGCACCGGCAGCTGGGTCAAGATCCCGCAGGTCGGCGGCGTGACGGTCGGCCCGGATGTCGAGATCGGCGCGAACACGACGATCGATCGCGGCGCGATGGCGGATACCGTCATCGAGGAATGCGTGAAGATCGATAATCAGGTCCAGATCGGCCACAACTGCCGGATCGGCGCGTATACGGTGATCGCGGGCAGCGCGGGCATCGCGGGCAGCACGACGATCGGCCGCCACTGCATGATCGGCGGCGCGGCGGGCATCGCCGGCCACGTGACGCTCGGCGACTATGTCATCATCACCGCGAAGTCGGGCGTGTCGAAGTCGCTGCCGAAGGCCGGCATCTACACGAGCGCATTCCCGGCCGTCGACCACGGCGAATGGAACCGGAGCGCCGCGCTCGTGCGCAACCTCGACAAGCTGCGCGAGCGCATCAAGGCGCTCGAAACCGCGCTGGCCGCCCAGGGCGGTACGGACGCCTGACCGACGCCATGCGAGACCAGGAACCGGGCAGGGCCAGCGCTACCGGCCCGGTTTGTCACACTGGGCCGCGCGGCGGCCCGCTTCAGCCTTTGCATCACCACCGCGCAGCCTCTGCGTGAGACGAACCATCATGAGCACTGAAAAAATCAATCTCGACATCCACAAGATCCTCACGCTGCTGCCGCACCGCTACCCGATTCTGCTCGTCGATCGCGTGCTCGAACTCGAGCCGCACAAGGGAATCAAAGCGCTGAAGAACGTGTCGATCAACGAGCCGTTCTTCCAGGGACACTTCCCGAAGCGGCCGGTGATGCCGGGCGTGCTGATCCTCGAGGCGCTCGCTCAGGCAGCCGCGCTGCTGACGTTCGCCGAAGAGCAGCCGAAGGATCCGGAAAACACGCTGTACTACTTCGTCGGCATCGACGGCGCGCGCTTCAAGCGCGTGGTCGAACCGGGCGACCAACTGATTCTGAACGTGACGTTCGAACGTTACATCCGCGGCATCTGGAAGTTCAAGGCGGTGGCGGAAGTGGACGGCAAGGTGGCGGCGGAAGCCGAGCTGATGTGCACGGTCAAGACGGCCGACGCGGCGCCCTGAGCGACGCGGCACGCATGGGTATCGTAACGCGAGCAACGCGACACATCATATCGAGAGGCAACGGCGCATGACCAGGATTCATCCCACCGCGATTGTCGAACCGGGCGCGCAGATCGACGAGTCCGTCGAGATCGGGCCGTATGCGATCGTCGGGCCGCACGTCACGATCGGCGCGCGTACGACGATCGGCTCGCACAGCGTGATCGAAGGTCACACGACGCTCGGCGAGGACAACCGCATCGGCCATTACGCGTCGGTCGGCGGCCGTCCGCAGGACATGAAGTACAAGGACGAGCCGACGAAGCTCGTGATCGGCAACCGCAACACGATTCGCGAATTCACGACGATCCACACCGGCACCGTGCAGGATCTCGGCGTGACGACGCTCGGCGACGACAACTGGATCATGGCCTATGTGCACGTTGGTCATGACTGCCGCGTCGGCAACAACGTGATCCTGTCGAGCAACGCGCAGATGGCCGGTCACGTCGAGATCGGCGACTACGCGATCATCGGCGGGATGTCGGGCGTCCACCAGTTCGTGCGCATCGGCGCGCATTCGATGCTGGGCGGCGCGTCGGCGCTCGTGCAGGACGTGCCGCCGTTCGTGATCGCGGCCGGCAACAAGGCCGAGCCGCACGGCATCAACGTCGAAGGCCTGCGCCGGCGCGGTTTCTCTCCCGACGCGATCTCGGCGCTGCGCAGCGCATACCGCCTGCTGTACAAGAACGGCCTGTCGCTCGAGGAAGCGAAGGTGCAGTTGCGCGAGCTGGCGGTCGCGGGCGGCGAAGGCGACGCAGCGGTCACCGCGTTCGTCGAGTTCATCGACGCGTCCCAACGCGGCATCATCCGCTAAGCGATGTCGCTCCCGACCAATCAGCTCCGGCTCGCGATGGTGGCCGGCGAGCCGTCGGGCGATCTGCTCGCGGCGTCGCTGCTCGGCGGGCTTCAAGAGCGGCTGCCCGCGTCGACCCGGTACTACGGGATCGGCGGGCAGCGGATGCTCGCGCACGGCTTCGACTCGCACTGGCAGATGGACAAGCTCACGGTGCGCGGCTACGTCGAGGCGCTGGGCCAGATTCCCGAGATCCTGCGGATTCGCGGCGAGTTGAAGCGCCAGCTGCTCGCGGAACGGCCCGACGCGTTCATCGGCGTCGACGCGCCCGACTTCAACTTCAGCGTCGAGCAGGCCGCGCGCGATGCGGGCATCCCGTCGATCCACTTCGTGTGCCCGTCGATCTGGGCGTGGCGCGGCGGGCGGATCAAGAAGATCGCGAAGTCCGTCGACCACATGCTGTGCCTGTTCCCGTTCGAACCGGCGATCCTCGACAAGGCGGGCGTCGCATCGACGTATGTCGGTCATCCGCTCGCCGACGAGATTCCGCTCGAGCCCGACACGCACGGCGCGCGCATCGCGCTCGGCCTGCCGGCCGACGGCCCGGTGATCGCGGCGCTGCCGGGCAGCCGGCGCTCGGAGATCGGGCTGATCGGCCCGACGTTCTTCGCGGCGATGGCGCTGATGCAGCAGCGTGAGCCCGGCGTGCGCTTCGTGATGCCGGCGGCGACGCCTGCGCTGCGCGAACTGCTGCAGCCGCTCGTGGATGCCCATCCGCAACTCGCGCTGACGATCACCGACGGCCGCTCGCAGGTCGCGATGACGGCCGCCGACGCGATCCTCGTGAAGAGCGGCACCGTCACGCTGGAAGCCGCGCTGCTGAAGAAGCCGATGGTGATCTCGTACAAGGTGCCCTGGCTGACCGGGCAGATCATGCGCCGGCAGGGTTATCTGCCGTACGTCGGCTTGCCGAACATCCTGGCGGGGCGCTTCGTCGTGCCCGAGTTGCTGCAGCATTTCGCGACGCCCGAGGCGCTCGCCGATGCGACGCTCACGCAGCTGCGCGACGACGCGAACCGCCGCACGCTGACCGAAGTCTTTACCGAAATGCATCTTTCGCTGCGTCAGAACACGGCCGCGAAGGCCGCCGAAGCGGTTGTGCGCGTACTCGAGCAACGCAGGGGGCGCGCATGACGGCCGCCCGTGCGCCACGCCGCCGCGCGTCGGCCGACCTGCAGGGCGGTTTCGACTTCAGTCGGCCTGACGAGATCGTTTGCGGCGTCGACGAAGCGGGTCGCGGCCCGCTCGCGGGGCCGGTCGTGGCCGCCGCGGTGATCCTCGATCCCGCGCGGCCGATCGACGGGCTCGACGATTCGAAGGCGCTGTCCGCGAAGAAGCGCGACGCGCTGTACGACCTGATCGTTGCGCGCTCGAGCGCGTATTGCGTCGCGTCGGCCAGCGTCGACGAAATCGACACGCTGAACATCCTGCACGCGACGATGCTGGCGATGAAGCGGGCTGTCGAAGGCTTGTCGGTGCTGCCGACGCTTGCCCAGATCGACGGCAACCGCTGTCCGACGCTGATGGTGCGTGCCGAGGCGATCGTCAGCGGCGACGCGCTCGTGCCGAGCATCTCGGCTGCATCGATTCTCGCGAAGGTCACGCGCGACCGCATGCTCGTCGATCTGCATGAACGTTTCCCGGTGTACGGCTTCAACGTGCACGTGGGTTACAGCACCCCGAAACACCTTGCCGCGCTGCGCGAGCACGGCCCGTGCGAAGTGCATCGGCGCTCGTTCGCCCCCGTGCGCGAGGCGCTCGACCTGATGACCGGTTCCCGCTGAGAACGGGCTTGCGCCGGCCGCCAGAAGGGTCGAGCGCGCGGGAAGGGGGCGCGGCGAATGCCTCGCGTATTCGCAACGAGCACGACGCCACGATCGGCCTTTCCGGCGGTCCCCGCCGGAAAGGGATTTTTTAGTTTCGTGAACGTGCGTGGCCGGCCGCCTGGCGACGTCGCGCGTCGCCGGTTCGGCGCGGCCCGACGGCGTGCTGTGCTTCTTGCACGCGCCCGAAGGCACTCCCTTTGGACAGCCGGCAACGCACGTTCGCAAGCCCGTGATTAGCGGGAACAGGCCCCTGATGAAGAGCATTACATCCCGCGACAACCCGCTGTACAAGCGCCTGAAGGCGCTCGCGGGCTCGACGTCGCAGCAGCGGCGCGGCGGCCAGGCGCTGCTCGAAGGTTTCCATCTCGCCTGCGCGTATCTCGATACGGGCGCGACACCGGAGCTGTGCGTCGCGACCGAAGGCGCGCTCGCGCACGCCGAAGCGCAGGCGATCATCGCGCGCATCGACGCGCAGCGGGTCGTCACGCTGCCCGACGCGCTGTTCGGCCAGTTGTCGAACGTGGTCAGCGGCGTCGGTTTCCTGCTGCTCGTCGAGCGGCCCGCGCAGCCGCTGCCCGAGCGCGTCACGCACACGTCGGTCGTGCTCGACGGCGTGCAGGATGCCGGCAACGTCGGCTCGATCCTGCGCAGCGCGGCGGCGGCCGGCGTGCGGCACGTCTTCTGCGCGCCGGGCACCGCTTATGCGTGGTCGTCGAAGGTGCTGCGTTCGGGGATGGGCGCGCACTTCCTGCTGTCGATCCACGAGGATGTCGAGCCGGACGCGCTCGCCGGGCGGCTCGACGTGCCGGTCGCGCTGACGGATTCGCATGGCGCGCAAGCGGTCTACGACTGCGATTTGGCCGGGTCTGTCGCATGGGTGTTCGGCAACGAGGGCGCCGGCGTGTCGGCGTTCTGGCGCGACGCGGCCACGCATCGCGTGACGATTCCGCAGCCCGGTGGAATGGAGTCGCTGAATGTCGCGGCCGCGGCGGCGGTGTGCCTGTTCGAGCAGGTGCGGCAGCAGCGGCGCGCATGACATGACGCCGTGACGCACGGCGTCGCCCGCGCGTATCCCGCATCACGAAAAAAAGGCCGCGTACGCGGCCTTTTTGCTGTCGGCGGCGGCCAGACGGCGGCCGGTGCGCCAGTCGTCAGTACGACTGCCGGTCGAGACGGATTTCCTGCAGGATCGTCGTCGCGATTTCCTCGATCGACTTGTGCGTCGACGACAGCCACTTGATCCCTTCGCGGCGCATCATCGCCTCGGCCTCGTTGATCTCGTAGCGGCAGTTTTCCGGCGCCGCGTACTTGCTCCCCGGGCGGCGCTCGTTGCGGATCTCCGACAGGCGCTGCGGGTCGATCGACAGCCCGAACAGCTTGTCGCGATGCGGCGACAGCGCCGACGGCAGCTTGCCGCGCTCAAAGTCTTCCGGAATCAGCGGATAGTTGGCCGCCTTCACGCCGTACTGCATCGCGAGATACAGGCTCGTCGGCGTCTTGCCGCTGCGCGACACGCCGACCAGGATCACGTCGGCTTCCGACAGGTTGCGGTTCGACTGGCCGTCGTCGTGCGCGAGCGAGAAGTTGATCGCCTCGATCCGCGTCTTGTATTCCTCGGTATCGGCGTTCTGGTGGCCGCGGCCCATCGCGTGGCTCGACTTCAGCTCCAGTTCCTGCTCGAGCGGCTCGACGAAGCGCTGGAACATGTCCAGCACGAGCGCGTTCGAGCGCTTGACGATGTCGTTCGACTCGCTGTCGACGAGCGTCGTGAAGACGATCGCGCGGCGGCCGTCGTGCACCGCGGCGTCGTTGATCTTCTCGACGGTCGTATAGGCTTTCTCGAGCGAGTCGACGAACGGCACGCGCACGAGGCGGAATTTCTGGTCGAACTGGGAGAGGATCGAATGCGCGAAGGTTTCGGCAGTGATCCCGGTGCCGTCGGAGACGATGAAAACGGTAGGCAGCATGAATCTGGGCGTCGAGCGTGAAGGGCGGTTGCGCGGCGGCTGGAGATTCGCCTCCAGACGCGGAGACAAGGTCGCGCCACATCCGGCAGCCGGCACGGTAGAATAGCGGCAACCTGTTGGATAAGCAATTGCAGGGGCAGGATACGAACGGCGCCCCCGGCTTGGCCGCTCGATTCGAAAACTCCCGGCAAGTTCGGCGATTTGTCTGAATATATCGCCCTTCTGCCGGGATTTTTGCAAATCGGGTCGGGCGATTTTTCGCCGCTGCGATTGTTTCTCCAACAGGTTGCGCAAGACGCGCCGCGCCTTTTTGCAGGCGCCCGCGTCCGAGCCCACTTGCGCAATCGAGCATTTTTTTCACACTTAGGGGCTTGTATGACTAACGCAGCAAACGTCGCAAAGGACCAGGCGTATGTAATCCCGTTCGAGCAGTTGCGGATGACCGATGTGGAGATCGTGGGCGGCAAGAATGCGTCGCTCGGCGAGATGATCAGCCAGCTTTCCGAAGCAGGCGTTCGCGTACCCACCGGTTTCGCCACGACCGCGCTCGCCTTCCGTGACTTCCTCAAGCACAACGATCTGACCGATCGCATCGCCAAGCGTCTCGAGTCGCTCGACATCGACGACGTGAAGGCGCTCGCCGAAGCCGGTGCCGAAATCCGCAAATGGATCGTCGATGCGCCGATGCAGGCGCGTCTCGAAGAGGAAATTCGCGCCCAGTTCGAAATCCTGAAGAGCGGCTCGCCGGCCGAGCTGTCGTTCGCCGTGCGTTCGTCCGCGACCGCGGAAGACCTGCCCGACGCGTCGTTCGCCGGTCAGCAGGAGTCGTATCTGAACGTCGTCGGCATCGAGGACGTCCTCGATCGCATGAAGCACGTGTTCGCGTCGCTCTACAACGACCGCGCGATCTCGTATCGCGTGCACAAGGGCTTCACGCACGCGGAGGTCGCCCTGTCGGCCGGCGTGCAGCGCATGGTCCGCTCGGACGTCGGCGCGGCCGGCGTGATGTTCACGATCGACACCGAATCGGGCTTCAAGGACGCCGTGTTCATCACGTCGAGCTATGGTCTGGGCGAAACCGTCGTGCAGGGCGCCGTGAACCCGGACGAGTTCTACGTGTTCAAGACGACGCTCGCGCAGGACAAGTACCCGATCATCCGCCGCTCGATCGGCTCGAAGCTGATCAAGATGGAATTCACGCAGCCGGGCGAGCCGGGTCGCGTGAAGACGGTCGACGTGCCGCACGAGCAGCGCAACCGCTACTCGATCACCGACGAAGACGTGATCGAACTCGCGAAGTACGCGGTCATCATCGAGAAGCACTACCAGCGTCCGATGGACATCGAGTGGGGCAAGGACGGCCGCGACGGCAAGATCTTCATCCTGCAGGCACGTCCGGAAACGGTGAAGAGCCAGGCGAGCGGCAAGGCCGAGCAGCGCTTCAAGCTGAAGGGCCAGTCGCAGGTGCTGGCGACGGGCCGCGCGATCGGCCAGAAGATCGGCGCGGGCCCCGTGCGCGTGATCCAGGATCCGTCTGAAATGGAACGCGTGCAGCCGGGCGACGTGCTGGTGGCGGACATGACCGACCCGAACTGGGAGCCGGTGATGAAGCGTGCGGCGGCGATCGTCACGAACCGTGGCGGCCGAACCTGCCACGCGGCGATCATCGCGCGCGAGCTCGGCGTGCCGGCAGTCGTCGGCTGCGGCGACGCGACCGACGTGCTGAAGGACGGCGCGCTCGTCACCGTGTCGTGCGCGGAAGGCGACGAAGGCAAGATCTACGACGGGCTGCTCGAGACGGAAGTCACGGAAGTGCAGCGCGGCGAGCTGCCGGAAATCCCGGTCAAGATCATGATGAACGTCGGCAACCCGCAGCTCGCGTTCGACTTCTCGCAACTGCCGAACGCCGGTGTTGGCCTCGCGCGTCTCGAGTTCATCATCAACAACAACATCGGCGTGCACCCGAAGGCGATCCTCGAGTACCCGAACATCGACCAGGACCTGAAGAAGGCGGTCGAGAGCGTCGCGCGTGGTCACGCGTCGCCGCGCCAGTTCTACGTCGACAAGCTGACGGAAGGCGTCGCGACGATCGCCGCGGCGTTCTATCCGAAGCCCGTGATCGTGCGTCTGTCCGACTTCAAGTCGAACGAGTACAAGAAGCTGATCGGCGGTTCGCGTTACGAGCCGGACGAGGAAAACCCGATGCTGGGCTTCCGCGGTGCGTCGCGCTACATCGCGGACGACTTCGCGCAGGCGTTCGAGATGGAATGCCGTGCACTGAAGCGTGTGCGCGACGAGATGGGCCTGACCAACGTCGAGATCATGGTGCCGTTCGTGCGTACCGTGAAGCAGGCGGAGCGCGTCGTCGGCCTGCTCGAGAAGTTCGGCCTGAAGCGCGGCGAGAACGGCCTGCGCCTCGTGATGATGTGTGAAGTCCCGACCAACGCGATTCTGGCCGAAGAGTTCCTCGAGCACTTCGACGGTTTCTCGATCGGTTCGAACGACCTCACGCAGCTCACGCTCGGCCTCGATCGCGACTCGGGCATGGAACTGCTGGCCGTCGACTTCGACGAGCGCGACCCGGCCGTCAAGTTCCTGTTGAAGCGTGCCATCGATACCTGCCTCCGGTTGGGCAAGTACGTCGGCATCTGCGGCCAGGGCCCGTCCGATCACCCGGACTTCGCGCAATGGCTGACCGACGAAGGCATCGTGTCGATCTCGCTGAACCCGGACACGATCATCGATACGTGGCAGGCGCTCGCCAACCGGAAGTAACGGTCGGTCATGCAGCTTCGACGAAAGGGCGGCCCGCCGCTCTTTCGGTGAAGGCAGAGTGCAAGGTTCATGCTATAAACACCCCGGTAGACACCGGGGTGTTTTTGTTTGTACTCGTCGAGCCGCGAACATAGCGAGCGTGAGAGCTGTTTTTCGGGAGACCACAATGATGTCGGGGCATCTGTTCTGGTGGGTCGGAGTCGGCGTGCTGGTCGTCGCCGAATTGCTGACCGGCACGTTTTATCTGCTGATGATCGCGCTCGGCTTTCTCGCGGGCGCGCTGCTGCAGCTCGCCGGTTTCGCGCCGCACGTGCAGGTCGGGGCGGCCGCCGCGGTCGCGATCATCGCGATGATCGTGCTGCGTCGCTCGGGGCTCGGGCGCAAGCAGAAGCGCGACACGTCGGCGAATCCGGACGTTAATCTCGATATTGGCTCGACCGTGACGGTCGATGCGTGGCATGACGGCCGCGCGCGCGTGCAGTATCGCGGCGCCGATTGGGACGTCGAGCTCGCGACCGGCGAGCGTGACGATGCGCACGTGTATCAGGTGAGTGCCGTGCGCGGCAACAGCCTCGTCGTCGTCGCGAAACCCGCGCGCTGATCGTCCACGGATAAAACAAGGAGAGAACATTTCATGGATTCGCTGATCATCTGGGTCGTCCTGCTCGTCATCGCCATCGTGATCGTGTCGAAAACGGTGAAGATCGTGCCGCAACAGCATGCGTGGGTGCTCGAACGATTCGGGCGCTATCACGCGACGCTGTCGCCCGGTCTCAATATCGTGCTGCCGTTCGTCGACCGGATCGCCTACCGGCACGTGCTGAAGGAAATTCCGCTCGACGTGCCGAGCCAGGTCTGCATCACGCGCGACAACACGCAGCTGCAGGTCGACGGCGTGCTGTACTTCCAGGTCACCGATCCGATGAAGGCTTCGTACGGGTCGAGCAACTTCGTGCTCGCGATCACGCAGCTCGCGCAGACGACGCTGCGCTCGGTGGTCGGCAAGCTCGAACTCGACAAGACCTTCGAGGAGCGCGATTTCATCAACCACAACATCGTGTCGGCGCTCGACCAGGCCGCCGCGAACTGGGGCGTAAAAGTGCTGCGCTACGAGATCAAGGACCTGACGCCGCCGAAGGAGATACTGCACGCGATGCAGGCGCAAATCACCGCCGAGCGGGAAAAGCGCGCGCTGATCGCCGCATCCGAAGGCCGCAAGCAGGAGCAGATCAATCTCGCGTCGGGCGCGCGCGAGGCGGCGATCCAGAAGTCCGAAGGCGAGCGGCAGGCCGCGATCAACCGGGCGCAGGGTGAGGCGTCCGCGATTCTCGCGGTGGCCGAGGCGAACGCGCAGGCGATCCAGAAGATCGCGAACGCGATCCAGTCGCAGGGCGGGATGGATGCCGTGAACCTGAAAGTCGCCGAACAATATGTCGGCGCGTTCTCGAACCTCGCGAAACAGGGCAACACCCTGATCGTGCCGGCGAACCTGTCGGATCTCGGCACCGCGATCGCGTCGGCGCTGACGATCGTCAAGAACGCGGTGCCGGCCGAGGGCGGGAAGGGCTGAGCGTACGCGCGGTTCCAGGCGCCGGCGGGCGTGGCATGCGCCGCGCGTGCGGCGAATCGTCGCACGGCGGAATCGCGATCACGATCGTATTTGCATGGCGACGGGCGGCGCAGGGCTTCATCCGGGGTGGCGACGGCTGCTCGATCGGCACCCGCACGAATCACGCGATACAAAGCGACACGGCCCGCTTCGAGCGGGCCGTGTCGTTTGCGATGCGGGACGGGTGGTCAGGTACCGGCGCGCATGATGCGGGCCTTTTCGCGTTCCCAGTCGCGCTTCTTCTCGGTTTCGCGCTTGTCGTGCAGCTTCTTGCCCTTCGCGAGCGCGATGTCGCATTTCACGCGACCGCCCTTGTAGTGGAAGTTCAGCGGCACGAGCGTGTAGCCGCGCTGCTCGACCTTGCCGATCAGTTTCTTGATTTCCTCGCGGTGCAGCAGCAGCTTGCGCGTGCGGACCGGGTCGGGCGTGATGTGCGTCGAGGCTTCGGGCAGCGGGCTGATGTGGGTGCCGATCAGGAAGATCTCGGCGTTCTTGACGACGACGTAGCCTTCCTTGATCTGGCCGCGCCCGGCGCGCAGCGCCTTGACTTCCCAGCCCTCCAGCACGAGCCCCGCCTCGTAGCGTTCCTCGATGTGATAATCGAAGTGCGCTTTCCTGTTGTCGATGATGCTCATGAAAGGATTGGGCCAACTCGTTTAAAATCACGATTTTAGCAAAGCGGGGCGAGAATCGCCCGGCTTGCGTTCTCACTTCGAGCGATGCCGCGCGATTTATGGCAGATGTCCAGAAAACAGTATTGATCCGTCATTCGGCGGAACAGATGTTCGACCTCGTCACCGACGTGGCCGACTACCCCAATTTCCTGCCCTGGTGCGGCGGCGTCGAGATTCGCCGTCAGGACGACCGCGGGATGGAAGCGCGCATCGACATCAACTTCAAGGGTATCAAGCAGCATTTCGCGACGCGCAACACGCAGCAGCGCCCGACGCGGATCGACATGGAGTTCGCGGACGGCCCGTTCAAGAAGTTCACGGGCTCGTGGCGCTTCATTCCGCTGCGCGCCGATGCGTGCAAGATCGAATTCGCGCTGCACTACGAGTTCTCGAGCATCCTGCTCGAGAAGATCATCGGGCCGGTGTTCAGCCATATCGCGAACACGTTCGTCGATTCGTTCGTGAAGCGCGCCGACCAGCGCTACGGGAAGGGGTGACGCGATGCTGTCGATCGAAGTCTGCTACGCGCTGGCGGATCGCCAGACGCTGATTCCGGTGTCGCTGCCCGAAGGCGCGACCGTGCGCGCGGCGATCGACGCGAGCGGTGTGCTCGCGCTGCACCCGGAGATCGATCTCGCACACGCAAAAACCGGCGTGTTCGGCAAGCTCGCGCCCCTCGACGCGCCGCTCGCCGACCACGACCGCGTCGAGATCTACCGACCGTTGATCGTCGATCCGAAGCTCGCGCGCCAACGGCGGGTCGACAAGACCCGCCGCGAGGGCTCCATCGAGGGCCGCAAGTGGATGCACAAGGACGCGCGCTGACGCGTCGCTCCGGCCCTTTCGTTCCGATTCGTCAGACCACGCGGCCGCGCTCAGTGGGCGTGACGTTCGCGCGGCCGGCCGTATCGCCTCCCGCGTGCGTGTCGCCGTGCCGGCGCACCGACGCATAGACGCCCGCCAGCAGCAGGGCGAGTGCCGCGATCTCGAGCGCGCGCGGCATTCGTTGGTCGTAGACCAGCGCGTAGAGCATCGCGAACACGGTTTCGAACACGATCAGCTGGCCCGACAGCGTGAGCGGCAGCCGCTTCGACGCGGCGTTCCATAGTCCGTTGCCCAGCCACGACGCGCCGATCGCCAGCATCAGGTTCAGCAGCCAGAACAGTTGCCAGCGCGATGCCGGGACGGCCGCCTGCGCCATGCCGGCCGGCAGCGCGAGGATCGCGAGCCAGCAGAGACCGCCGATCAGGCCCGTCACGACGCCCCACAGCACCGACCACTCGTTGCCGCCGAAATGATGGTGGCGCTGCAGGTAGCGCGCGTTCGCGACCGCGTACCAGGTCCAGCTTGCCAGCGCGCCGCATGCGCACGCGATGCCGGCGAGCTTCTGGCCGAGCGTCGTCGCGTGCGCGGCTTCCGAGGTGAAGAGGTCGACGTTGATGCAGACGATGCCGGCGATCACCAGCGCGAGCGGGGCGGCGAGCCGCCGCAGCGGCACCGCGCCGTGGTCGCCGAGACCCGCGAGCGTGACGGTCACGGGCAGCACGCCGACGATCAGCGAGCTGGGCGCGATGCCGATCAGGTGCACGGCGCCGGACAGCAACATGTAGTAAGCGACGTTGCCGACGAGCGCGAGCTTCACGAGCGCGACGAGATCCTCGCGGGTCAGTCGCGCGAGCAGCGAGCGGGCGGCCGGCAAGGCCGCTGCCAGCGACACGAGGCCGTACATCGCATAGCGGCCCGCGCTCAGCAGCAGCGGCGAGAAGTCGGTCATCAGCCGCGGCACGAGAAACACCATACCCCACAATGCGCCTGCAAGGACGCCATACACCACACCGCGCTGCATCGACTGCTCCGAACGAATGACTGACGAGCGCGCATCTTAGCGACGGCGGCGCAAACGCGTCTTGTTCATTCCTGCACTCGGAAGCGGATGGCGTTCGGGATCGGCCGCGAAGCGCTGCCGTGCCCCGGTCCTGTTTGCCGCGGATCGCGGCGTGCAGGGACGCCCTTCGACGACCGGCGGATCAGCCCTCGGCCGGTTCGGCCGCCGCCGCACTGTCGCCCGCCGCGGATGCCCGCGCGGGGCGGCGTACGGCGCGCAGCTTGCCGCTGTTGCCGCCCCCGCAGTAGAACGTGTCGCGGCCGTCCGACTCCAGCCCCGACACGCCGACGCCGGGCGGCATGTCGACCTGCTCGAGCACCTGCCCGGTGCGCGGGTCGATCCGCCGCAGCTCGCTCTCGTCGGCCTCCCAGGTGCCGTGCCACAGCTCGCCGTCAACCCACGTCACGCCGGTGACGAAGCGGTTCGATTCGATCGTGCGCAGCACGGCGCCCGATTGCGGATCCACCTGATGAATCTTGCGCTCGCGGTATTGGCCCACCCACAGCGTGCCTTCCGCCCACGCGAGCCCGGAATCGGCGCCGCCGCCGGGCGCGGGTATCGTCGCGAGCACGCGGCCCGAGTCGGGATCGATCTTCTCGATGCGGTCCTCGACGATCTGGAACAGGTGGCGCCCGTCGAACGCGGTGCCCGCGTGCGCGGCGACGTCGAGTGTGCGCACGGTCGTGCCGCGTTGCGGGTCGAGCGCGTTCAGCTTGTCGCCGGACGCGAACCACACGTGCTGTCCGTCGAACGTGACGCCGTGCACGCCGTCGCCGCCCGGAAACGGGCCGTATTCGCGGAGGATGTCTGCCGTGGATCGTTTCATGTCTGTCGCCTCGTCGTTGGTGTACCCATCCTAGTCGCCCGGCAGCGGCGCGGGGAGTAACAAGGTCGTCGCGAATCCGGGCAGCGGCGGCGTCATCCAGCGGCGCGCGCGACCGCGGCCGAGCGCCTGCACCTTGCCCGCTTCGGCGAGCGTGTCGAGCGCACGCTGGACGGTGCGCTGGCTCGCGCCGAGCGCGAGCGCCAGTGCGGAACTCGACCACGCCTCGCCGTCCGCGAGCAGCGCGAGCACGGCCGCGTGGCGGTCGTCGACGGGGCGCGCGAGCACGACGGTCTCGCGCGGGCCGAGCGGTTCGAGCGCGAAGCCGTGCGGCGTCGCGGTGACGTTCGCGAGCGGCCGCAGCATCGCGCGCAGGCGGCCGATCTCGACACGCAGGCGGGCGCGATGCGATTCGTCCGCGTGCTTCGCGCGAAACGCCGCGGCGACGAGTGCGTTTCTCGACACGTCGCCGGGCCATGCCTCGCCGAGCGTGCGGGCGAGCACGAACAGCACCGGGCGGCGCGCGAGCGATACGGTCGTGCGCGCGTCGCGCACCGCGTGGCGGCATGCATCGACGACGAGTGCGTTCGATTCCAGCAGCGCCTCGACGTCGTCGAGCAGCACGAGCCGCGACGCACCGCGCGCGATGAGCCGCGCGGCCGGCGTATCGAGCACGCGCGCGGCCGTGTCGACTTCGGCCGTCAGCGCGGCGATGCCGGCGTCTCGTGCGGCCGCGCGCGCACGGGCGAGGGCCAGGCGCGCCGCGTGCGGGCGGATGCGACGCATCGCGATGCCGGCTGCGATCAGTTCGTGCGCCGCGCGTGACGCGGCCGGCAGCGATGCGGGATCGAGGCTCGCGAGCCGGCGTTCGGCGTCGTCGACGTGCCCGATCAGCAGCAGCCGGCGCACGACGAGATAGCACGCATGCGCGGCGTTCGCGTGGTCGCCGTGCGCGTCGAGCGTCGCGCAGGCGGTGTCGAGCGACCGCGACGGCCAGCCGAGGTCACGCGACGCCAGCGCGATCTCGGCTTCCGCGACGACGCAGCGCGCTCGCGCCACGGCCTCCTTCGCGCCGAATGCGCGGGCCGCGCCGCGCACAAGCGCCCGCGCACGCTCGAAATCGCCGAGTTGCGCCATCGCGATGCCGCGCAACGCGAGTGCCGGCGCGTCGTCGCGCAGCGCGACGCGGTTCAGCGCGCCGAGCGGGTCGCCCGCCGCGAGCGCGCGTGCCGCGGCCGTGATCAGCGAATCCATCCGAATCCCGACACAGTTGTCACTCCCTGCCGTCCGATGCCCGGCCCTAATCTAGCACCACGCACACGGCAGATGCGCCGTGCCCGGATCCCTGTCCAAAGAAGGAACCCGCAATGACGACTCATCTCACCGGAACACGCGCCGAATGGCTGGCTGCGCGCCGCGCGCTGCTCGACGCGGAAAAGACGCTGACACGGCAGAGCGACGAGCTCGCGCGGCGGCGCCAGGCGCTGCCGTGGGTGCGCGTCGACAAGACCTACCAGTTCGATACCGAGAACGGCCCGGCGACGCTCGACGATCTGTTCGGCGGCCGCTCGCAACTGCTCGTCTATCACTTCATGTTCGGCCCCGACTACAAGGCCGGCTGCCCGTCGTGCTCGGCGCTGGCGGATGGCTTCGACGGCTTTGCGGTCCACCTCGCGAACCACGACGTGACGCTCGCCGCGGTGTCGCGCGCGCCGCTCGAGAAGCTGCTCGCATACCGGCAGCGGATGCGCTGGCGCTTTCCGTGGGCGTCGTCGGACGGCGGCGAGTTCAATTTCGACTTCAACGTGTCGTTCACCGAAGCGCAGCAGCGCGCGGGCGACGTCGAATACAACTACGCACGGGCCGGCCATGCGATGGACATGGATCCGCCGCCGGCCGCCGTCGCGCAGTTCGCGGCGACGTGCGGCACCGACGCCGCCACGTACTCGCTCGACCGGCCGGGGATGAGCGCGTTCGTGCGCGAGGACGGCGTCGTCTATCACACGTATTCGACCTACGCGCGCGGGCTCGACGGACTGTGGGGCATGTACCAGTGGCTCGATCGCGCGCCGCTCGGGCGCAACGAGACGGGCGTGTGGTGGCGTCGTCATGACGAATACGCACGCGGTTGAGCGCGGGTCGAACCGCAACGGGAGCGAGTAATGGGCATCGCGACGAAACCGGCTGCGACCGGCGCGGCGGGCGGCGGCCGACTCGCGTTCGGCGCCGCGCTCGCCGTGGTGTTCGCCGCCGCCGTGTGGGCGACGCTCGCGCAGCACGCAGCGATGGATGCGATCGGCGGCATGCCGATGGCGGGTGGCTGGACGCTGTCGGCCGGGTGGCTCAGGCCGTGCGGATGGCGGGCAGGGCACGCGTTCGCCGGGTTCGCCGGCATGTGGGGCGCGATGACGGTGACGATGACGATGATGCTGCCGGTGCTGGCGCCGGTGCTCTGGCGATACCGGCAAAGCGTCGGCCCGGCGGGCGACGCGCGTGCGGGATGGTTCGTCGCGATCGTGGGCGCCGGGTATTTCTCGGTGTGGATGGCGGTCGGTGCGGTGGTGTTTCCCGTCGGTGTCGCGTTGGCGGCGGCCGCCACGCGCCTGTCCGCACTGGCTGCCGCAATGCCGTTTGCGGCCGGCGCGGTCATGCTTGGCGCCGGCGTGCTGCAGTTTTCCGGCTGGAAGATGCGCCGGCTGGCCTGCTGCCGGCACGCGCCGGTCGACGAAGGTGCGCGGCGGGCAGGTGCCGGCGCCGCGTGGCGGCACGGCGTGCGGGCCGCCACGCGGTGCGGCGCCTGCTGCGGGAACCTGATGGCCGTTGCACTGGCGGCCGGCATGATGGATCTATGCGTGATGGCCGTCGTGACGGTGGCCATCGCCGCCGAGCGGCTGGTTCCGGCCGGCGAATGCGTCGCGCGGATCGTCGGGGGCGTCGCGACCGGCGCCGGCGCAGCGATGATCGCGTGCGCGGCGGCGGGGCTCGCCTAGCGGCGCTCGAGGCCGCCGACGCGCATCGAGCGGGGGCGGGCGCTGCGCCGCCGTCGGGTGCTGCGTGGTACGGCAGCGACGTACGATCGGCCCGAATTCCGGTCGACTGCGCGAATGGGTCGATGCCCGGGTGAAACGAAAAGCGATCGAAAACGAACCGAACGGCGATCCGAACGATTCGGCCCCCGAACGCTCGAAGCGGGCTAACCCGTTGTTCGTGTTGTGAAAATTCGCAGCGCTTCGCGTATAATTCGCTTTTGCGCCCATAGGATTTGCCATGCGTCTGATCCAAAAAGCACTCACTTTCGATGACGTGCTCCTCGTTCCCGCCTTCTCCGACGTTCTCCCGCGTGACACCAGCCTGAAGACCAAGCTGACCCGCAACATCTCCCTGAACATGCCGCTCGTGTCCGCCGCGATGGACACGGTCACCGAAGGTCGCCTCGCGATCGCGATGGCGCAGCAGGGTGGTGTGGGTATCGTCCACAAGAACCTCACGCCGGCCGAGCAGGCCCGCGAGGTCGCGAAAGTCAAGCGTTTCGAATCGGGCGTCGTGCGCGACCCGATCACCGTCCCGCCGCAGATGAAGGTGCGCGACGTGATCGCGCTGTCGCGTCAGCATGGCATCTCGGGCTTCCCGGTCGTCGAAGGCCCGCAGCTCGTCGGCATCGTCACGAACCGCGACCTGCGTTTCGAATCGCGCCTCGACGAACCGGTGAAGTCGATCATGACGCCGCGCGAGCGTCTCGTCACGGTCAAGGAAGGCACGCCGCTCGCCGAAGCGAAGGCGCTGATGCACAGCCACCGCCTCGAGCGCGTGCTGGTCGTCAACGACGCGTTCGAACTGCGCGGCCTGATGACCGTGAAGGACATCACGAAGCAGACCGAACACCCGGATGCGTGCAAGGACGAACACGGCAAGCTGCGCGCTGGCGCCGCGGTCGGCGTCGGCCCGGACAACGAAGAACGCGTCGAGCTGCTGGTGCAGGCCGGCGTCGACGTGATCGTCGTCGATACCGCGCATGGTCACAGCAAGGGCGTGCTGGAGCGCGTGCGCTGGGTCAAGCAGAACTTCCCGCACGTCGAGGTGATCGGCGGCAACATCGCGACGGCCGCTGCCGCGAAGGCGCTCGTCGAATACGGCGCGGACGCGGTCAAGGTCGGTATCGGCCCGGGCTCGATCTGCACGACGCGGATCGTCGCGGGCGTCGGCGTGCCGCAGATCAGCGCGATCGCGAACGTGTCGGAAGCGCTGAAGGGCACCGGCGTGCCGTGCATCGCCGACGGCGGCGTGCGTTTCTCGGGCGACGTGTCGAAGGCCCTCGCGGCCGGCGCGAACGCGGTGATGATGGGCAGCATGCTCGCGGGCACCGAAGAGGCGCCGGGTGACGTGTTCCTGTATCAGGGCCGCCAGTACAAGTCGTATCGCGGCATGGGTTCGGTCGGCGCGATGAAGGACGGCGCGGCGGACCGCTACTTCCAGGACAACTCCGCGAACATCGACAAGCTCGTGCCGGAAGGCATCGAAGGCCGCGTCGCGTACAAGGGCTCGGTCAACGCGATCCTGTTCCAGCTGGTCGGCGGCGTGCGTGCGAGCATGGGCTACTGCGGCTGCCGCACGATCGACGAGCTGCACGACAAGGCCGAATTCGTCCAGATCACCGCGGCGGGCATGCGCGAGTCGCACGTGCACGACGTGCAGATCACGAAGGAAGCACCGAACTACCACGTGGACTGAGCGCCGATGAAACCGCTGCTGCGAGCCGTGCTGATCGTCGATGCCATGCTGCTGCTGGGGTTCGGCGTGCTGTTCGTGCTGACACCCTGGCAGGCGCTGTTCAACGCGCTCCAACTCGCGAACATCCAGCCGGCGATGCTCGGCCAGGCGTTCGGCATCGCGCTGCTCGGGCTCGCGTGGCTCGCGTTCCATGCGGCGGTCAACGGCGAACTCACGACGCCCGTCGCGCGCGTGGTCGGCCATGTGAACTGGCTGATCGGCGTGCTGACGGTCGTGTGGTCGTTCGGCACCGGCAACGGTCCCGCGCTCGCGGCCGCCGGCCGGGTGCTGTCGGCGATGGCCGGTGTCGCGCTGATCGTGCTCGGCCTCGGCGGCGTGCGGCTCGCATCAGCCGTGCGGCGGCGCGAGAAGGCGCAGGTGCTCGAGGCCCGCGACGCGAAGCGTCCGGCCGAACCGGCGCCGGCCTCCGCACCGCCGCGGCGGGTCGAGCCGGTCGTCGGCCGTCCGGCGGCGCCTTCCGCCCCGGCCGCGGCAGCCACGCCGGCCGCATCCGACCGATTGTCAGGCAGCGTCGCATTCGACGCGCGCCCGCCGTCGCGGGATTGACCGGCGATGCGTCGCGCGAGCCGCCTGCCGCCCGACGCCGTTGTCCATGTTATTGACGCAGCGCTTCATGCGCTGCTTTTCTTATTCTCTTCATCCCGTCCGCAGCCATGCACGACAAAATCCTGATTCTCGACTTCGGTTCGCAAGTCACCCAACTGATCGCGCGCCGCGTGCGCGAAGCGCACGTCTACTGCGAAATCCACCCGAACGACGTGTCCGACGACTTCGTCCGCGAGTTCGCGCCGAAGGCGGTGATCCTGTCGGGCAGCCACGCGAGCACGTACGAAGACCACCAGCTGCGCGCGCCGCAGGCCGTGTGGGATCTCGGCGTGCCGGTGCTCGGCATCTGCTACGGCATGCAGACGATGGCCGTGCAGCTCGGCGGCAAGGTCGAGTGGAGCGACCACCGCGAATTCGGCTACGCGGAAATGCGCGCGCACAGCCATACGCGCCTGCTCGACGGCATCGAGGATTTCAAGACGACCGAAGGCCACGGCATGCTGAAGGTCTGGATGAGCCACGGCGACAAGGTTGCCGAGCTGCCGCCGGGCTTCGCGCTGATGGCGTCGACGCCGAGCTGCCCGATCGCCGGCATGGCCGACGAGGCGCGCGGCTACTACGCGGTGCAGTTCCACCCGGAAGTCACGCACACGGTGAAGGGCCGCCAGATCATCGAACGCTTCGTGCTGCAGATCGCCGGCGCGAAGCCCGACTGGATCATGAGCAACCACATCGAGGAAGCCGTCGCGAAGATTCGCGAGCAGGTCGGTGACGAGGAAGTGATTCTCGGCCTGTCCGGCGGCGTCGATTCGAGCGTCGCGGCCGCGCTGATCCACCGCGCGATCGGCGATCAGCTGACCTGCGTGTTCGTCGACCACGGCCTGCTGCGCCTGAACGAGGGCAAGATGGTGCTCGACATGTTCGAGGGCCGCCTGCATGCGAAGGTCGTGCACGTCGACGCGTCCGAGCAGTTCCTCGGCCACCTGACCGGCGTGACCGATCCGGAAGCGAAGCGCAAGATCATCGGCCGCGAATTCGTCGAGGTGTTCCAGGCCGAAGCGAAGAAGCTGTCGAAGGCGAAGTGGCTCGCACAGGGCACGATCTATCCGGACGTGGTCGAGTCGGGCGGCACGAAGACGAAGAAGGCGACGACGATCAAGAGCCACCACAACGTCGGCGGCCTGCCGGAAACGCTCGGCCTGAAGCTGCTCGAACCGCTGCGCGACCTGTTCAAGGACGAAGTGCGCGAGCTGGGCGTCGCGCTCGGCCTGCCGCCCGAGATGGTGTACCGCCATCCGTTCCCGGGCCCGGGCCTCGGCGTGCGGATTCTCGGCGAAGTGAAGCGCGAATACGCGGACTTGCTGCGTCGCGCGGATGCGATCTTCATCGAGGAACTGCGCGGCACGACCGCGACGGCGCAGGATGCGGCTGCCGGGCTGTGCGGCGAGGCCGATGTCGGCAAGAGCTGGTACGACCTGACGAGCCAGGCGTTCGCGGTGTTCCTGCCGGTGAAGTCGGTCGGCGTGATGGGCGATGGCCGCACGTACGACTACGTGACGTCGCTGCGCGCGGTGCAGACCACCGATTTCATGACCGCGCACTGGGCGCACCTGCCGTACGCGCTGCTCGGCCGTGCGTCGAACCGGATCATCAACGAGGTGCGCGGGATCAATCGTGTGGTGTACGACATCTCGGGCAAGCCGCCGGCGACGATCGAGTGGGAGTGATGCGGCGCCGAGGCGTGCCTCGGTAGCCAATCACGGCATCGGATGATGCGAACGCCCGGCAGGGGAACCTGCCGGGCGTTTTTTGTGCCGCGCGGGTCGTGCGGGCCGTGCTGGCATCTCAGCGCTGCTTCGACAAGCAGGCCGTCGCATCCGCCCGGTCTCCGCCGAGTTCCGCCAGATACGGCCACGGATAAATGCCGCGCGCATGACCGTCGCCGAACAGCAGGCGGATGCCGTAGCCGGCCGCTTCCACGCCGTCCAGCGTCAGGCCGGCTTGCGCGTCGACCCGGCCGCCGTCGAGACGGATCTTCCGGCATGCGGCGCACGGGCAATCCTGCGCAACCGTGCATAGCCGATGCGTTGCATGGCGCCGTCCGGCCAGCGCAGCACCAATGCACGGGCCGTATGATCGACGCGGATCTCGGTCGGCGGCATCATCGTGCGTCATCTCCGATCTGCGCGATCGCGATTCGCACGGCTTTGCGCACCTCGGGATCGCGATCCTCAAGCGCGCCACGCAGAGCGGGCAGCGTCGCCGGATCGCGCAGTTCGCCAAGCGCGAGTGCCGCCTCTTTGCGCAGGTTGCTGATCGCATGCGACAGCAGTCCGACGACAGCCGGCGCCGCGGCCGCATCGCGCAATTGTCCGAGTGCGCGCACCGCACGCAGGCGCACCTGCCAGTAATCGTCGTCGAGCGCGGCGACGAGCGGCGCGCGTGCGGCCGCGACACGCAGCTTGCCGAGCGTCGCGGCGGCTTCCTCGCGGACCTGCCATGCGGCGTCGCGCAGCGCCGCCAGCAACGCGGTGACGACGGCCGCATCGTCGGGCGCCGCGAATCCGACCGCTCCGATCGCGATGCGCCGCACGTCCGCATGCGTGTCGGTCGTTGCGACGCGCGCGAGCGGCGGCAGCGCGCGCGTGTCCTTGAGCCAGCCGAGCACGGCTGCGGCCTCGGCGCGCACGGCCGACACCGGCGCGTCGAGCGCGCGCAACGCCGGCACGAATGCGTCGGGATCGCGCAGTTCGCGCAACCCGCGCAGCACGGCGACGAGCACGAACGGTTCGGCGTGTTCGGCCCAGCGGCACAGCACGGCGCCGGACGCGACGTCCTTCAGTTCGGACAGGCCTTGCGCGGCGATCGCGCGCACGCCGTCGTCGGGGTCGAGCAGCGCACGGCACAGCGCGTCGACGACATCGGGTTGTTCCCACGCGGCAAGCACGCGCGCGGCCTCGCCACGCACGTCGGCGGACGGATCGTCGCGCAGCGTCGCAACGAAGGTCGGCACGAGCTCGGAATCCTCGAGATCCGCGAGTCCGAGCAGCGCAATGCGGCGCACCGGTGCATCGGCTGCGGCGAGGCGCGCGACGAGCGCGGCATGATCGGCGGTCGGTACACCGGGCAGCGGGAAAGCGGAGGAAGAAGCGGTCATGGAAGAAAAGTCGGTGCGAAGAGTGGGTGGGCACACGCGCTCAGGTCACGTTGCGCAACAGTGCGAGCGAGCGGCGTTTGATGGCGGCGAACGCGGGCTCGGTCGTGCTGTCGTCGGTGCGTGGCCGCGTGAGCGGCACGCGGATGTCGGCGACGATGCGCGGCCGGATGTTGAGTAGCTGTGCTTGCATCACCCGGCGCGTCTGCGCGTGTGCGCGTCGGGGAGAGCGGTGCGCGGGTGGCGCGCGGCATCAGCGCAGCAAGTACGGGATGTCCACCTTGACCGCGCCGGTCGGGCAATCGCGTTCGCATGGCATGCAGTACCAGCATTCGTCGAACTGCATGTACGCCTTGCCCTTGGTCACGTCGATCGCGAGCAGGTCGAGCGGGCACACGTCGACGCAGACGGTGCAGCCCTTGTCGGCGATGCAGCGTTCCTCGTCGATCGTCACGGGCGCGCTGCTGCGCAGGAAGATGTCGTGCGGGGTATGGGGCACGGTAAGGCTCCTCGGAGTCAGAGTACGGCCGCGTGTGCGGCCGGTTCGCGGATGCGCAAGTGCGCGTACGCGCTGCGTTCGTCGTCGGCAAGCGGCACGACGTACGGTTCGACCGGCCGCTTCTCGCTGCGCATCGTGCCGTCGACGCTTTTGCGCAGCCAGGTGTGGCAGAACCATTCGGCGTCGTTGCGATGCGGGAAGTCGACGCGATGGTGATACAGTCCCCAGCGGCTCTCGGTGCGGAACAGCGACGCACGCGCGGCCATTTCGGCGCAGTCGCGGATCGCGCGCACTTCGGCCGCGCGCATCAGTTCGTGCGGGTGGTTCGCCTTTATTTCTTCGATGTCCTCAGTGATTCCGTAAAAACGTTGCAAGCCAATTTCCATCTTGCGCGTGACCTTCGGTGGTTGAAGATAGTCGTTCACCATGCGGCGCAGCTTGTATTCGACCTGCGCCGGCGCGAGGCCGCGCTCGCGCGTGAGCGGCGCGAGCACGCGGGTGCGTTCGGCGGCGACCTGTTCGTCGTCCACCGGCGCGTGATCGCGGCCGGCCACGTAGTCGGCGGCGTTCTGCCCGGCGAACCAGCCGTAGGTGAACGCGCCGAGCATGTAGTTGTGCGGGACGGCCGCCATGTCGCCGGCCGCGTAGAGCCCCGGCACGGTCGTTTCCGCGCGTGCATTCACGTACACGCCGGACGCGCTGTGACCGCTGCAGAAACCGATCTCGGAGATGTGCATCTCGACCATCTGGCGCCGGTAGTCGGTGCCGCGTCCCGCATGAAAGCGGCCGCGGCTCGGCCGCTCGTTCGTGTGCAGGATCTGCTCGATGGTCTGGATCGTTTCCTCGGCGAGGTGGTCGAGCTTCAGGAACACCGGACCGTTGCCGCTTTGCAGTTCCTGGTGGAACTCCCACATCATCTGGCCGCTCCAGTAGTCGCACTCGATGAAGCGCTCGCCCTTGCCGTTCGCGGTGAAGCCGCCGAGCGGCCCCGTCACGTACGCGCAGGCCGGGCCGTTGTAGTCCTTGATCAGCGGGTTGATCTGGAAGCACTCGAGGTTCGCGAGCGCCGCGCCCGCGTGGTACGCCATCGCGTAGCCGTCGCCCGCGTTGGTCGGGTTCTCGTATGTGCCCATCAGGTAGCCGGACGCCGGCAGCCCGAGACGGCCGGCCGCGCCGCAGCACAGGATCACGGCCTTCGCGCGGATCACATGAAAATCCGCGGTGCGGCAGTCGAAGCCGAGCACGCCGCTCGCGCGGCCCTGCGCGTCGGTCAGCACGCGCGTCGCGACGATCCGGTTCGTGATAGCGATGCGCGCGCGCTTCAGCTGCCGGTACAGCACCTTCTTGATGTCGTGTCCTTCCGGCATCGGCAGCACGTACGAACCCATGTGGTGGACCTTCTTCACCGCGTAGTCGCCGGTGCCGTCCTTTTCGAACTTCACGCCCCAGCGGTCGAGCTGCTCGATCGTCGCGAAGCTGTGCGTCGCATACGCATAGACGGCTTCCTGGTCGACGATCCCGTCGTTGGCGATCGTGATCTCGCGCGTGTACTGCTCGGGCGTCGCGTGGCCGGGGATCACCGCGTTGTTCAGGCCGTCCATCCCCATCGAGATCGCGCCGCTGCGTTTCACGTTGGCCTTCTCCAGCAGCAGCACGCGCAGCGACGGGTCGCGCTCCTTGGCCTTGATCGCGGCCATCGGGCCGGCCGTGCCGCCGCCGACCACGACGATGTCGTATTCGAGTACATGGGTGTTCATCAGAATTTGCTCCGAGAAACCCCGCCATTGATGGCGGGAAGGAAAGGAGTGCTGTTGACAGGCAGCTTCTTCCACGGGTTAGGATCACCTGCATGATTCTTGTCTACCGCTACCGCGTGAAGTCGCTCAACGGACTGCTCAACAAGCAGAGCCGTGCGGTGAACTACGTCTGGAACTTCTGCAACGATACGCAGAAGCACGCGCTCAAGTGGAGCAAGAAGTGGCCGACGGGATTCGATCTGAACGTGCTGACCACCGGTAGCAGTAAGGAACTCGGCATCCACTCCGGCACGATCAACGCGACGTGCGAGCAATATGCGAAGTCGCGCAGTCAGCACCGGCGACCTTACTTGCGCTATCGGGGCAAAAAGTCTCTTGGCTGGGTGCCGCTGAAGGGCCGTGACCTGAAGCGCGAGGGTGACGCGTTCCGTTTCGCCGGCAACACGTTTCGCGTGTTCAACAGCCGCCCGCTTCCCGAAGGCAAGATCAAGGACGGGACCAACTTTGCGCAGGATGCACGCGGCAACTGGTTTCTCAACATCGTGATCGAGATGCCCGATATGCAGGCCCGCCCGTTCCGTTCCGGTGTTGGCATCGATCTCGGCCTGAAAGACTTCGCCACACTTTCGACCGGCGAGAAGCTGCCCAATGACCGATTCGGCCGACGCGCGGCGGAGAAACTGGCGAAAGCGCAACGGGCGCGCAAGCACAAGCGACATATCGCGAAGTTGCACGCCAAGGTGACGAATGCCCGCGCCGACTTCCAGCACAAGCTCGCCCTCGATCTGGTGCGGCGTTTCGATTACATCGCGGTTGGCAACGTGTCTGCCGTCAAACTTGCCAGAACCAAGATGGCGAAGAGCGTCTACGACGCGTCCTGGTCGTCCTTCCGAAACAAGCTCCGTTACAAAGCGATGGCGCACGGGGCCACGTTCGAGGAAGTGGACGAAAGCGGTTCTACCCAGTCCTGTTCGGCGTGCGGGTCGAAAGACAGCACGACGCGGCCGAAAGGTATCGCGGGACTGCGAATGAGAGAGTGGGCCTGCGATGGCTGTGGTGTCGTGCATGATCGAGATACCAACGCTGCGCTGAACATTCTCCGATGCGGACGTGCATCGCCAGGTGTGGGAATCACCTGCCTTTAGGCGGGTGAGGACGTCAATGCGGGTTCCTTGCAGGTTGGAGCGCCTTCTGCCGATCGATGCGCAACCGGTACTGGAAGGCATCGCCGCGGAAGTACAGGTGTTCGTAGTCGATCGGCGTGCCCGCCGCGTCGTGCGTCAGGCGCTCGATCCGCAGCACCGGGCTGCTTTCCTCGACACGCAGCGCATCGACGATTTCATCGTCGGCGAGGATCGCGTCGATCGACACGTCGGCGTGGCCGAGCGGCACGCCGCAGTCGTTCTCGAGGATCAGGAAGATGTCGCGGGTCGCGAGATCCGCGCCCGCGAGTCGCTTGCCGAGCGCCTCGGGCACCCACGTCTGCTCGAGCGACACGGGCTCGCGGTTGAGCAGCCGCACGCGGTGGATCTCGACGAGCGCCGCGCCTTCCGGCACGTTCAGCTTCGTTGCGAGATGGCGGTCGGCCTTCATGGTGCGAACGCTGCGCAGCTGGTTGACGATCTCGTAGCCCATCGACGACATCGCCTCGGCGAAGCCCTGCAGCGACGTCACGTTCTGGAACGCCTTCGGCTTCGACACGAAGGTGCCCTTGCCGTGCAACTTGAACAGCAGGCCTTCCTTCTGCAGGTCGCCGAGCGCCTGGCGCACGGTGATGCGGCTCACGTCGAACATCGCGCACAGTTCGTGCTCGGACGGCATCCGGCTGTGCGGCGCATGGGTGCCGTCGAGGATCCGTGCGCGCAGCGTGTCCTTGATCTGCACGTAGAGCGGGGCCGCCGACAGCGGCACGACGTTGGGTGGGGTCATCGGTCAACTTGTTATGACAAGATGGCTCGAGTGTAGTGAGCGCGCTCGCGCGTCCAAACCAACGATTTCTGATTTCGACTTTCCGATTCCGGAAAAGCGGGCGCGGCGGCGCGGCCGATGTGCGTCGGGATCTGCCCGTTGTCGGTCGCTCGAATTCGAATATCGGCCGACGATCGGACATTCGCGCTGGCCGGTGTCGTGCGTGTCGATTTTCCGGCACGCCGTTCGTCGTATTGATATCGACGGGGCTAGTAGGGCGGCCGCGGGCCGGTTCCTGATCGATGCCTGTACGACGGAGAGAAAGGAGTAACCAGATGCCTGATTCCCGCTATCGCTGGGTGATCGTCGCCGCGGGCGGCCTGATGGGCTGCATCGCGATCGGCGCGATGTTCTCGCTGCCCGTGTTCCTGCGGGCCATTGCACGCGACACCGGCTGGTCGATGACCGGCATTTCCGCCGCGATGACGCTCGGCTTCATCGCGATGGCGTTCGCGAGCATCGGTTGGGGCAGCCTGTCGGACCGGATCGGCACGCGCGCGGTGGTCGTGACGGGCGCCGTGCTGCTGTCGGCGAGCCTCGCGCTCGCGAGCCGTGCACCGTCGCTGCTCGCGTTCCAGCTGATTTTCGGGCTGGCCGTCGGCAGTGCGACGGCCGCGGTGTTCGCGCCGATGATGGCTTGCGTGACCGGCTGGTTCGATACGCACCGCAGCCTCGCGGTATCGCTGGTGTCGGCCGGCATGGGCATGGCGCCGATGACGATGTCGCCGCTCGCGGCCTGGCTCGTGTCGGGGCACGGCTGGCGCACGTCGATGCTGGCGATCGCCGCGCTGGCCGCCGTCGTGATGATTCCGGCGTCGCTGCTCGTGCGCCGTGCGCCCGCGCTCGATGTGCCGCACGCCGCGCCGACGCCGGCAGGCGCTCCCGCGACCGCGCCGCTGTCGGTCGGCGGCGCGCTGCGCTCGCCGCAGTTCATCGTGCTGCTGCTGACCAACTTCTTCTGCTGCGCGACGCACTCCGGCCCGATCTTCCATACGGTCAGCTACGCGGTGACCTGCGGGATCCCGCTGATCGCCGCGGTGTCGATCTACAGCGTCGAGGGGCTCGCCGGCATGGGCGGACGCATCGCGTTCGGGCTGCTGGGCGACCGCCTCGGCGCGAAGCGCATGCTGGTAGCGGGGCTGCTCGCGCAGGCGCTGGGCGCGCTCGGCTATTACTTCGTGCGCACGCTGGACGGGTTCTACGTGGTCGCGACGCTGTTCGGCTTCATCTATGCGGGCGTGATGCCGCTCTATGCGGTGCTCGCGCGCGAGAATTTCCCGCTGCGGATGATGGGCACCGTGATCGGCGGCTGCGCGATGGCCGGCAGCCTCGGGATGGCGGCGGGGCCGGTCGCCGGCGGCCTGATCGTCGATGCGCTGGGTGGCTACGGCTGGCTGTACCTCGGATCGTTCGCGATCGGCATCGGTGCGTTCCTCGTTGCGATGATGTTCCGGCCGTTTCCGAAGGAGCGCTCGCAGCCGGTCGTCGCATGACCCGGCTGCCCCGAAATGACGATTTCGGCGAGATGACGACTGCTGGTTCGCGCCGACGAAAATAAAAAAAACGGGGCCGGCGTCGCATGCACAAATCAGGCCAGACTCGCGCCAAATCCCCGCAGAGCATGCTGCGGCGCAGCACAGCGGCAAGTCGCGGCGATCGGCACGCATGCGCGTCGATTCGGCCCCTAAAAACTCAATATCGAGCATACGTTCGAATGGCCTGTCATACGCGCGTCACCCTGCTAGAATTCGGCTGCCGCATTGTTCCGATTGACTAATGAGACTGCTTGACGCACTGGTCGAACAACGAATCGCCGCCGCCGCGCGGGGCGAGTTCGACGATTTGCCGGGTACCGGCGCGCCGCAGGCGCTGGATGACGACCTGCTCGTACCCGAGGAGGTGCGGGTGGCCAACCGTATCCTGAAGAACGCGGGCTTCGTGCCGCCGGCCGTCGAGCAACTGCGCGCGCTGCGCAACCTGCAGGACGAACTGCAGGCGGTCAGCGACCGCGCCGCGCGCTGCCGGCTGCAGGCGAAGATCCTCGCGCTCGACATGGCGCTCGAATCGCTGCGCGGCGGCCCGATGGTGATGCCGCGCGACTATTGCCGGCGCATCGCGGAGCGTCTGTGCGAGCGCGGGCTCGACGACATGCCCGCCGAAGCGGGGCCGATGTGAGCGTCGACGCGCTGCACGACGCGGCAGCCGGATCCGCTGCCTCTACCGATTCTCCCGTTCCCGAAGCCGCGCCCGTGTCGGCGCGCGACCTGCATTTCATGCGTCTCGCGCAGGCCGCGGCCGACGAGGCGCGCGCGGCCGGTGAAGTGCCGGTCGGCGCGGTGCTGGTGTGCGGCGACGAGGTGATCGCACGCGGCTTCAACCATCCGATCTGCGGGCACGACCCGTCGGCCCATGCGGAAATGGCCGCGCTGCGCATGGCCGCGCAGCATCTGCAGAATTACCGGATGCCCGGCTGCGAGCTGTACGTGACGCTCGAGCCATGCTTGATGTGCGCGGGCGCGATCATGCACGCCCGCATCGCACGGGTCGTCTATGGCGCCGCCGATCCGAAGACGGGGGCGTGCGGCAGCGTGATCGACGCGTTCGCGAATCCGCAACTCAACCACCATACCGAGGTGACCGGCGGCGTGCTCGCCGACGAGTGCGGCGCCGCGCTGAAGTCGTTCTTCGCGGAACGCCGCCGCGCGCTGCGTGAAGCGCGGCTCGCCCGCGACGCCGAAGCCGGCGCGTCATAAGCGCCCTTGAACGCGCCCGCCGAAGCGCGGCGGCCTGCCACGGTTCCGTGAACCCGAGCCGGTTCGGACCCTCTAAGCAGGTTTGACGACCCTGAATCCTTTCGCCATGTCCTTCCAGCCCGCCGCGTCCTACACCATCCGCCTGCTGGCGCCGTCCGGTTATCCGCATGATCCCGACGCGATCAATCGCGCGCTCGAACGCCTGAGCGGCGCGCAGCAGCGCATCGAGAACATCGAGGCGACGCAGCGCCGCTTTCAGCGTTTCGGCGGGACCGACGGCGAGCGGGCAGGCGACCTGAATCGCCTGGCGGATCCGGAGCGCGCGCTGCCGGACATCGGGCTCGCAGTGCGCGGCGGCTACGGTGCCGCGCGCATCCTGCACGGGCTCGACTATCGCGGGCTCGAGCGCCGACTGCGCGACCAGCCGATCGCGCTGGTGGGCCACAGCGACTTCACCGCGATTCAGCTCGCGCTGTACGCGAAGGCGCGCATCAAGACCTTCGGCGGCCCGATGCTGTCGGCCGACTTCGGCGCGGAAACGCCGAGCGACTTCACGATGCAGCACTTCTGGCAGACGCTGTCGCAGCCGACCACGACGATCATCGCCGAAGCGCCACAGGTGCAGACCGTGAACGTGACGGGCACGCTGTGGGGCGGCAACCTCGCGATCCTGACGTCGCTCGTCGGTACGCCGTACATGCCCGATATCGAAGGCGGCATCCTGTTCATCGAGGACGTCAACGAACAGCCGTTCCGGATCGAACGGATGATCTACCAACTGCATCTGTCGGGGCTGCTCGCGCGCCAGCAGGCGCTCGTGCTCGGGCAATTCACGGGCGCGCGGACGTTCGACTACGACAACGGCTACGACATGCAGGCGATGATCGACCAGGTGCGCTCGGTGATCGGCATCCCGGTCGTCACGGGGCTGCAGTTCGGTCACGTGCCCGACCTGCTGACGTTGCCGTTCGGCGCGCAGGCGCAGCTCGTCGCGAATGCGCACGGTTTCCGGCTTACGCTGTCGGACTATCCGCATCTCGGCTGAGCCGAGCAGGCGCCATCGAAAGGCGGGGGTTCCCCGCCTTTTCTTCAAGTATATGTGCAACTAACGGTCATGAATTTTCCTCGCCGCCGAGGGGGCTTGTCTCGTGGCATGCACCATTTTTGTCAACAAAATCGCCGGAAGAGTATACACCGTGAGCCGCCTTCAATAGGCCTGACACGCTTGATGTGCCTGGATATCGTGCGCCGCGCACGGATCTGGCGCGACGGGGTGCACACGGATTGTGCGTATTTCAAGAAAAGAATTGTTGACAATCTTTATGTCCATCCTAGGATGAGGACCATCACACGATGCAGATCATGAACGAGCCCGATTCCCATCCGTCCGGTACGGCCGGCCCCGAAGCGATCGCCGAGCGGATCCGCACCGCGATCCTCGAGCATCGGCTCGCGCCCGGCGCGAAGCTGACGGAGGCGCAGCTCTGCGACGTGTTCAGCGTGAAGCGCGGGACGATCCGGCAGGCGCTCGCGCTGCTCGCGGCCGACAAGCTGGTCGATCTCGAGCCGAACCGCGGTGCGTTCGTCGCGAGTCCGACGCTGCAGGACGTGCACGAGGTGTTCGAGATGCGCCGGATCATCGAGCTGGCCGTCGTCGAGCGGCTCGCGACGGGGCCGGGCGCGAAGCGGCTGAAGGGCGTCGCCGCGCTGATCGACAAGGAGCGCAAGGCGTTCGAGCGGCACGATTTCGCGGCGTGGATCCGCCTGTCGGGCGAATTCCATACGGCGCTCGCGGCGCTGACGGGCAACGCGACGCTCTGCGAGTGCCTCGACGGGCTCGTCGCACGTTCGACGCTGATGTCGGCGCTGTACGAATCGCACGGGCGCAGCCCGTGCTCGTGCGATGACCACGACGAGATCCTGAGCGCGCTGGAAGCGGGGGATCCGAAGCGGGCGGTGACGCTGATGGCGCACCACCTGCAGCATGTCGAACTGAAGATGCTGGACCGGCCCGCGCAAGGGCAGGTCGATTTGCGCGAAGTGTTCGGCGGCGCCTGAGCGGCGACGCGAACCGGCCCGCGCGCCACACGACGAGAGCAATGCAGGCCGGCGGTTTGCGCCGCCGGCCGCCAGTCCGACTCCGGGCGACGATTCGGAGCGGTATCGATGACGGTGGAGCGGCCGGGCGGCCGCATCAAGGAGAAGTCATGGCTCAGTTCAGTGTGGCGCACGACAGCGCGTATCCGGCGGAAGATGGCGGCGAGGGCGGCGGTTCCGCGTTGCCGGACGGTTACAGTCAACGTTTGTATAACGAAGATTTGGCACCCCTAAAGAATCAGACATGGGGTTCGTACAACATCTTCGCGTTCTGGATGTCGGACGTGCACAGCGTCGGCGGCTACGTGTTCGCGGGCAGCCTGTTCGCGCTCGGGCTGACGAGCTGGCAGGTGCTGATCGCGCTGATCGTCGGCATCACGATCGTGAACCGGCTGTGCAACCTGATCGCACGCCCGAGCCAGCAGATCGGCGTGCCGTATCCGGTCGCGTGCCGCGCGACGTTCGGCGTGCTCGGCGCTAACGTGCCGGCCGTGATCCGCGGGTTGATCGCGATCGCGTGGTACGGCATCCAGACCTATCTCGCGTCCAGCGCACTCGTGATCGTCGTGCTGAAGTTTTTCCCGCAATGGCTGCCGTACGCGGACGTCCATCGCTACGGCTTCCTCGGGCTGTCCGCGGTCGGCTGGGCCGGCTTCATGCTGCTGTGGGTGCTGCAGGCGTTCGTGTTCTGGAACGGGATGGAGACGATCAAGAAGTTCATCGACTTCGCGGGCCCGGCCGTCTACGTCGTGATGTTCATCCTGGCCGGCTACATGGTGTGGCGCGCGGGCTGGCGCAACATCGGCCTGAACCTCGGCGGCGTGAAGTATCACGGCGCGGAAGTGATTCCGGTGATGATCACGGCCGTGTCGCTCGTCGTGTCGTACTTCTCCGGGCCGATGCTGAACTTCGGCGACTTCTCGCGCTACTGCCGCTCGTTCGGCGACGTGAAGCGCGGCAACTTCTGGGGGCTGCCGGTCAACTTCCTCGCGTTCTCGCTCGTCACGGTGATCACGACGGCCGCGACGCTGCCGGTGTTCGGCGAACTCATCACCGACCCCGTCGCGACGGTCGGCCGCATCGATCATCCGACCGCGGTGATCCTCGGCGCGCTGACCTTCACGATCGCGACGATCGGCATCAACATCGTCGCGAACTTCGTGTCGCCCGCGTTCGACTTCTCGAACGTCGCGCCGCGCCTGATCAGCTGGCGCGCGGGCGGGATGCTCGCCGCCGTCGCGTCGATCTTCATCACGCCCTGGAACCTGTTCAACAACCCGGCCGTGATCCACTACACGCTCGACGTGCTCGGCGCATTCATTGGCCCGCTCTACGGCGTGCTGATCGCCGACTTCTACCTCGTCAAGCGCGGCCGCCTCGTGCGCGACGACCTCTACACGATGTCGGAGAGCGGCACCTACTGGTACACGGGCGGCGTGAACCGCCGCGCGCTCGCCGCGCTGCTCCCGGCCGCGGTGATCGCGGTCGTCTGCGTGATGGCGCCGGGCTGGCAGGGCGCCGCGAACTTCTCGTGGTTCATCGGCGCGGGGCTCGGCTTCGTGTTCTACCGGCTGCTCGTGAGCACGAAGGCCTGAGGAGCGCGCGATGAAGATCAAGCTGATCAATCCGAATACGACGCAGCGGATGACGGATGCGATGGGTCGCTGCGCACGTGAAGTCGCGGCCGCGGGCACCGCGATCGTCGCGGTGAGCCCGCCGATGGGGCCGCCGTCGATCGAAGGCTATTACGACGAGGCGCTCGCGACGCCCGGGCTCCTCGCCGAGATCGCGCAGGGCGAGCGCGACGGCTGCGACGCATATGTGATCGCGTGTTTCGGCGATCCGGGGCTGTATGCGGCGCGCGAGGTCGCGCGCGGGCCGGTAATCGGGATCGCCGAGGCGGCGATGCACGCGGCGAGCGTGCTCGCGCCGGGCTTCTCCGTCGTCACCACGCTCGCGCGCACCTGTGGGATGGCATGGCATCTCGCCGAGCGCTACGGGATGAAGCGGTTCTGCCGCAACGTGCGCGCGACCGACGTCGCGGTGCTCGAGCTCGACCGGCCAGGTTCGGCCGCGCGGCGGATCATCGTCGACGAATGCCGGCGCGCGCTCGACGAGGACGGCGCCGACGCGATCGTGCTCGGCTGTGCGGGGATGGCCGAATTCGCACACGAGATCGAGCGGCAGATCGGCGCGCCGGTCGTGGAAGGCGTGACGGCGGCCGTCAAGTGGGCCGAGGCGCTTGTCGCGCTGCGCCTCGGGACCGCAAAGCGCGGCGACTATGCGCGGCCGCTGCCGAAGCGCTATGACGGCGAATTCGCGCGCTTCAGCCCGGCGGAGGACTCGTCGCCGGCCGCGCCGGCCGCCGCCACGGCGCGCAGCGGGATCGCCGAGCCGGAACGGGCGCCGGATTTGCCGCCCCCGCACATACACACCGTCTGACCTGCACTATCTGCGCCGCTGTATGGGCGCGTCCGCACCTTTTCGCTACACTGGGCCGTCATCGCATCGGCCCGCGCGGCCGGCCTCCGGCACACGCGCGGGTCGATGCGAACCCATTATTCCGGCAAGCTTTCGTCGCACTTCGAACCCATGTCACTCGATCCCAACTATCCTCGCAACCTGATCGGCTACGGCCGCCATCCCGTGCAGGCGAACTGGCCCGGGCGCGCCCGCGTCGCCGTGCAATTCGTGCTGAACTACGAGGAGGGCGGCGAGAACTGCGTGCTGCACGGCGATCCGGGCTCCGAGCAGTTCCTGTCCGAAATCGTCGGCGCGGCCGCGTATCCGGACCGCCACATGAGCATGGAGTCGATCTACGAATACGGTTCGCGTGCCGGCGTATGGCGCATCCTGCGCGAATTCGAGAAGCGCGGGCTGCCGCTGACGGTGTTCGGCGTCGGCATGGCGATCGAGCGCCATCCGGAACTTGCGCGCGCCTTCGTCGAGCTCGGTCATGAGATCGCGTGCCACGGCTGGCGCTGGATCCACTACCAGAGCATGACGCCCGAGCTCGAGGCCGAGCACATGCGCCTCGGGATGGAAGCGATCGAGCGCGTGACGGGCGAGCGTCCGCTCGGCTGGTATACCGGCCGCGACAGCCCGAACACGCACCGTCTCGTCGCGGAATACGGCGGCTTCCTGTACGACTCCGACAACTATGGCGACGACCTGCCGTTCTGGATGGACGTCGCCGTGTCGGGCGGCGCTACGTCGCCGCAGCTGATCGTCCCGTACACGCTCGATACCAACGACATGCGTTTCGCGACGCCGCAGGGCTTCAACACCGGCGAGCACTTCTTCGACTACCTGCGCGACGCATTCGACGTGCTGTACGCCGAGGGCGACGAAGCGCCGAAGATGCTGTCGATCGGCATGCACTGCCGGCTGCTGGGCCGGCCGGGGCGTTTTCGCGGGCTGCAGCGTTTCCTCGATCACATCGAGAAGCATGACCGCGTATGGGTGACGCGCCGTGTCGATATCGCGCGTCATTGGCGTGAACATCATCCGTATCAGCCCAATCATCGAAACGAAGGGAAAGCATGAAGGCGATGCGTTACACGTTGGATCAACTGAACACGATGGCGCCGAGCGCATTCGTCGCGGCGCTGTCAGGGATCTTCGAACATTCGCCGTGGGTGGCCGAGGTCGCCGCGGCCGAGCGGCCGTTCGCGAGCATCGACGCGCTGCACAAGACGATGTCGGTTGCGGTCGAGACGGGCGGCGAAGCGCGCCAGCTCGCCCTGATCAACGCTCACCCGGAACTGGCCGGCAAGGCCGCCGTGCGCGGCGAGCTGACGGCCGAGTCGACGCGCGAGCAGAGCGGCGCGGGTCTCGACCAGTGCACGCAGGAAGAGTTCGACAAGCTGCTGACGCTGAACCGCACGTATCGCGAGAAGTTCGGCTTTCCGTTCATCCTCGCGGTGCGCGGCTATGATCGGCACGGCATCATCGCGAACTTCGAGTCGCGCGTGAATCATTCGCGCGCCGAGGAACTGCGCGCGAGCCTCGACCAGATCTACCGGATCGCGCGCTTTCGCCTCGACGACCTGATCGACGCCTGACACCGCAACACGGCCTGCTGCATCGCAGTGGCCTGATCGCCTCACTGAAACAAGGAAACATCATGGCTGTTCCGCTTCTCGATCCCAACGCACCCGATTTCACGCGGCGCTACGTGAACCTTGCCGACCCGCGTCTCGGTGCGCAGGCGCTCGAGGCCAGCGACGACTTCTTCGCGCCGAAGGAGCGGATGCTGAATCCGGAGCCGGCGGTGTTCATCCCCGGCAAGTACGACGATCACGGCAAGTGGATGGACGGCTGGGAGACGCGCCGCAAGCGCACGACGGGCTATGACTGGTGCATCGTCAAGCTCGCGCGGCCGGGCGTGATCAAGGGTTTCGACATCGACACGAGCCACTTCACCGGCAACTTTCCGCCGGCCGCATCGATCGAGGCCGCGTTCGTGGCCGATGGCGCGCCGACGCATGCGACCGAATGGGTCGAGGTCGTGTCGTCGACGACGCTGCAGGGCAACAGCCATCACTACGTCGAAGCGCGCGACGCCCGTGCGTTCACGCACCTGCGCGTGAACATCTATCCGGACGGCGGCATCGCGCGCCTGCGCGTATACGGCCAGCCGCAGCTCGACTGGGCCGGCGCGAGCGCCACCGAGCAGTTCGATCTCGTGGCGATGGAAAACGGCGGCTACGTGGTCGCCGCGAACAACCAGCACTTCGGCGTCGCGTCGAACCTGCTGCTGCCGGGCCGCGGCGTGAACATGGGCGACGGCTGGGAAACCCGGCGCCGCCGCGAGCCGGGCAACGACTGGGCGATCATCGCGCTCGCGCAGCCGGGCGTGATCCGCAAGATCGAAGTCGATACCGCGTTCTTCAAGGGCAACTACCCGGACCGCTGCTCGATCCAGGCCGCGTACGTGTCGGGCGGCACCGACAGCTCGCTGATCACTCAGTCGATGTTCTGGCCGGTGCTGCTCGGCGAACAGAAGCTGCAGATGGACAAGCAGCACTACTTCGAACACGAAATCGCGTCGCTGGGCCCGGTGACCCACGTCCGCCTGAACATCATTCCGGACGGTGGCGTGTCGCGCGTGCGTCTGTGGGGGACGCTCGACAAATGAAGACGCTTGCCATCGAACCGCTGACCAAGGAAGCGTTCGCGCCGTTCGGCGACGTGATCGAAACGGACGGCGCGAAGCAGATTCCGATCAACCTCGGCACGACGATCCGCTTTCACGATCTCGCGACAGTCGACGTGGCGGACGAAGACGGGCGCACCCTCATCAACCTGTTCCGCGGTCAGCCGCGCACGCTGCCGTTCGAGGTGAAGATGCTGGAGCGCCATCCGCTCGGCAGCCAGGCGTTCGTGCCGCTGAACGATCGGCCGTATCTCGTCGTCGTCGCGCCGGCGGGCGATCTCGATGCGTCGAAGATCCGCGCGTTCGTGACGAGCGGGTGGCAGGGCGTCAACTATGCGAAGGGCGTGTGGCATCACCCGCTGATCGCGCTCGGCGGCGTCAGCGACTTCATCGTCGTCGATCGCGGCGGTGAAGGCCTGAACCTGAACGAGCAGGACCTGCGGGAGTCGCTGTGGCTCACCGAGGACGCGCTCGATGCGCTGACGGCCTGAGCCGGATTGCTGCCGTTGCCGTTCGAAGGAACAAAGACACCCGCGCGATTCGCGCGGGTTTTTTTATGCGTGCCGCGTGCTATCGTGCCCGCATCGCCACCGCCCGAAGTCCGGTTCCGGCCCCGTCCCCGATGCGTCAACCTGAAAACGACCTTGCCGTCCTGCTGCGCACGATGCAGCCCGAGCTGCATCGCGGCGCCTTCGCATTCGTCACGCTGCCGGCCGATGCCGACATATCGTTACCCGAAGCGATCGCGACGTTCCGCGAAGCGGAAGGCATGACGGTCGTGGTCGACGAGCAGACTGCGGCACGTCGCGGCTGGCCCGTGCTGTTTCGCGCCGCATGGATCACGCTGACCGTGCATTCGGATCTCGCGGCGGTCGGCCTGACGGCCGCGTTCGCGCGGGCTTTGGGCGCCGCCGGCATCAGCTGCAACGTGATGGCCGCTGCGTATCATGACCACATCTTCGTGCCGTTCGACGACGGCCCGCGCGCGCTCGATGCGCTGGTCGCGCTGCAGCGCGACGCGATACGCGGCTAGCGGGCGACGCATTTCACACACGCAAAAAAACGGGCCCGTTTCCGGGCCCGCGAACGGAGAGGATGCGCCGGCAACCGACCGCCGGCGCCCGGCGGCTTACCTGACCGCGCCGCCCTCGAACCAGGCGGCGAGCTTCACGCGCTCGTCGTCGGTCATGTGCGTGACGTTGCCGATCGGCATCGCCTTCAGGCGCACGGCCTGTTCGTAGATACGCTGCGCGTTCTTCGACACTTCGTCCGGCGTGTCGAACATCACGCCGGCGGGCGCGCTGCCCATCAGCGTCGGCTTGGCCGAGTGGCACTCGACGCAGCGCTGCTGCAGGATCGGCATGATGTCGTTGATCACGACCTTCGGTGCGTTCGCGGCCTGCGCTTCCGGTGCGACCGGCTTCGGCATCGTCCACACGAGCGCGCCCGACAGCAGGGCGACGCCGCCGATCGGCAGGTACCACAGCTGCTTGCCGCGGTGACGCATCACGAAGAACTGACGGATCAGCGCGCCGGCCAGCATGATCAGCACGAGCACGACCCAGTTGAACTTGTTCGTGTACGTCATCGCATAGTGGTTCGACAGCATCGCGAACACGACCGGCAGCGTGAAATACGTGTTGTGCACCGAGCGCTGTTTGCCGCGCTTGCCGTAGATCGGGTTCGGCTCTTCGCCCTTGAGCATCTTGTCGACCATCTTGCGCTGGCCCGGGATGATCACGAAGAACACGTTCGCCGACATGATCGTCGCGAGCATCGCGCCGACGATCAGGTACGCCGCACGGCCCGCGAAGATATGGCACGCGAGGTACGCGGCGGCGACGACGTAGATACCGACGCAAATGCCGAGTACGCGATCGTTGGTGCCGAGGATGCGGCACAGCGAGTCGTAGACGATCCAGCCGGCCGCGAGGAAGCCGAGCGCGGATGCGACGGCGACCACCGGGCCCATGTCGAGCACGCTCTTGTCGATCAGGTACGTGTTCGGTGCGAGCAGGTACAGCACGAAGAACAGCGAGAAGCCCGACAGCCAGGTCGTGTACGACGGCCACTTCGACCAGTGCAGGTCATCCGGCATTTCCGGCGGGGCGACCGTGTACTTCTGCATGTTGTAGAAACCGCCGCCGTGGACGTGCCACAGCTCGCCGAACACGCCGCGCTTGCGCTGGTTCGCGTCGGTCGGCGGTTTCAGGCTGTTGTCCAGCGCGACGAAATAGAACGACTCGCCGATCCACGCAATGGCGACGATGACGTGCAGCCATCGCAGCGCGAGGTTCAGCCAGTCGGTGATGAAGCCTTCCATGAAACTCCTCCAGACTCAGATCGTTATCGTTGATGCGGGCGCCGCTGCGTCGGGTGCCGATGCGCTGTCAGCTGCCGCGATAGGTGCTGTACGACCACGGCGACACGAGCAGCGGCACGTGGTAGTGCGATGCGGTGTCGGCGATGCCGAAGCGCAGCACGACGCGGTCGACGAAACGGGGTTCGGGCACCTTCACGCCGAGCGACGCGAAGTAGTCGCCGGCATGGAATACGAGTTCGTATTCGCCGGCGGCGAGCGCGGCGCCTTCGAGCAGTGGTTCGTCGCAGCGGCCGTCGCTATTGGTCAGCACGGTCTTGATCGCGCGGCGCGCGTCGCCGTCCAGCGCGTAGAGGTCGACCTTGATGGCAGCGCCGGGACGACCGTGCGCCGTATCGAGTACGTGGGTAGTGAGCTTTCCCATTCGTTGTGTCCTTGTGTGAATGCGAGGTTCGGCGGCGACTCGATCCATTGACTGTGCGGCGGATCGAGGCTCCACGTCACGTGGCTACATACCCGTCGGCGAAATTGAAGCGAGCGCCGTGCAGGCATTGTAAAAAGGTTCCCCGCGCAAATACGGGCGCGATATCGAAGATAATGCGCCGCGCATGAACCGCTGTCGACGGCCCGCCGGGAGCGGCCCGCGGCCCGCGATTCCGGGGCTTGGGGGCCCGCACGCGACCTACCATATCGAAACCGTGAAGCGCGGTATTCGGGTTCGCGCATTGTGCGCCGCGCGCGCTTGGGCGATGCTGCCGCCGTGCGCGTCGGGCCGTGAGTTCGCGCGCACCCCGAAGACGGCGTGCACGCCGGGTAACCGGGCCAGCGCGTTCGAACGGACGCAGGCACCGGGGCGTGCCGCGCATCAGCGTTCGAACGGCTTTGTGAACGTCTCCGGGAACGGCTCCCGGCGGCAGAACGACGCGGAGAACGCATGAACCTCGAGCAGCACGCCGGCGCACGCGCGCCACAGCCATCCTCATCCCGCCCGAAGACCCTGCTGGTCAAGCACGCCGACGTGCTCGTGACCATGGACGACACGCGCCGCGAACTGCGCGACGCGGGGCTCTATATCGAAGACAACCGGATCGTCGCGGTCGGCCCGAGCGCCGAGCTGCCCGATAGCGCCGACGAAGTGCTCAACCTGCGTGGCCACCTGGTGATCCCGGGGCTCGTGAACACGCACCATCACATGTACCAGAGCCTCACGCGCGCGGTGCCGGCCGCGCAGAACGCCGAGCTGTTCGGGTGGCTCACGAACCTGTACCGGATCTGGGCGCACCTGACACCCGAGATGATCGAGGTGTCGACGCTGACCGCGATGGCCGAGCTGCTGCAGTCGGGCTGCACGACGTCGAGCGACCATCTGTACATCTACCCGAACGGCAGCCGGCTCGACGACAGCATCGGCGCCGCGCAGCGGATCGGCATGCGGTTTCACGCGAGCCGCGGCGCGATGAGCGTCGGCCAGCGCGACGGCGGGCTGCCGCCCGACTCGGTCGTCGAGCGCGAGCCCGACATCCTGCGCGACGCGCAGCGCCTGATCGAGACCTATCACGACGAAGGCCGCTACGCGATGCTGCGCGTGGTCGTCGCACCGTGCTCGCCGTTCTCGGTGAGCCGCGGCCTGATGCGCGACGCCGCCGTGCTGGCCCGCGACTACGGCGTGTCGCTGCACACGCACCTGGCCGAGAACGTCAACGACATCGCGTACAGCCGCGAGAAGTTCGGGATGACGCCGGCCGAATACGCGGAAGATCTCGGCTGGGTCGGCCACGACGTGTGGCACGCGCACTGCGTGCAGCTCGACGATGCCGGCATCGGCCTGTTCGCGCGCACCGGCACCGGCGTCGCGCACTGTCCGTGTTCGAACATGCGGCTCGCGTCGGGCATCGCGCCGGTGAAGAAGATGCGTCTCGCGGGCGTGCCGGTCGGGATCGGGGTCGACGGTTCCGCGTCGAACGACGGCGCGCAGATGGTCGCGGAAGTGCGGCAGGCGCTGCTGCTGCAGCGGGTCGGCTTCGGGCCCGACGCGATGACCGCGCGAGAAGCGCTCGAGATCGCGACGCTGGGTGGCGCGAAGGTGCTGAACCGTGACGATATCGGCGCGTTGAAGCCCGGCATGGCCGCGGACTTCGCCGCGTTCGACCTGCGCCAGCCGCTGTTCGCGGGCGCGCTGCACGATCCGGTCGCGGCGCTCGTATTCTGCGCGCCGTCGCAGACGGCGTACACGGTGGTGAACGGGAAAGTGGTGGTGCGGGAAGGGCGGCTCGCGACGCTCGATCTGCCGCCCGTCATCGAGCGCCACAACGCCCTTGCGCACGCCCTCGTGGAGGCGTCGCGCTGACGCACGGGCGAGGTGGTCGCTGCGCGCGGCGGTAGTTGCGGCCGGCAGGCCGTACCGCAACGGCCTGGCCGGCGCACGCCGTGCGCGATCAAGCCTCGATCAGCGTGCGGGTCGCTTCGGCGACGAGGCTGCGCAGCCAGCGCACTTCGTCGGAATAGTGGCAGCGTTCGTGCCACAGCTGGTAGTACTGCATCGGCGGGAAGTCGAGCGGCGCCGGCACGACCGACAGCGGCAGGAACTTCGCGTAATGATCGGCGAACAGGCGCGTCGTCGTGAAGATCAGGTCGGACTTCACAAGCACGTACGGCGCGAGGTTGAAGTACGGCAGCGTGACGACCACGTGGCGCTTGAGCCGCTCGCGCGCGAGGTGCACGTCGATCGCGCCGCGCTGGCCGACCGAGTACGGCGTCGGCGCGAGATGCGGCGCGTTCAGGTACTGGTCGAGCGTGAGCCCGCCGCGCTTCGCGAACGGGTGCGTGTTGCTCATCAGGCAGACGATTTCGTCGACGAACAGGTTCGACAGGTGCAGCTGTTCGGGCGGCTCGGGCCAGTTGCCGACGACGATGTCGAGCTTGCCGTCTTCCAGCGCGAGCTCATAGTCGAACGCGGGGCCGAGAGAGTGGAACTCGAGCGTCGCATTCGGCGCGGCCTGGCGGAAGCGTTCGACGACGGTCGGCACGAACAGCACGTTCAGGTAGTCGGGGCAGCCGATCCGGTAGCAGCGGATCGACGTGGCCGGGTCGAAATTGTGCTGCTGGAACTTGATGCGCTCGATTTCACGCAATGCGTTCTGCACCGGTTCGAGCAGGCGCAGCCCGTATTCGGTCGGGACCATGCCGGACTTGCCGCGCACGAGGAGCGGGTCGCCGGTGATGTCGCGCAGGCGCCGCAGCGCGGCGCTGATCGCCGGTTGCGACTGGTTCAGTTTGACGGCCGCGCGCGTGACGCTGCGCTCCATCAACAAGGTGTGCAAGACGCGCAAGAGGTACGTGTCGATCGCCTCGCGTTGCTGACTCATGATATCTCCGTTTATATGTCTGGGCTGATCGAGGGGGCGGGGAGGTATATGGTTTTTAATATGAACGAAAACCAGCGTCAAGAGCTGGATACCCGCAGACGCCCGCCGGCCGGGCCTCGACACGGGGCCGAACGGGGCGTAATGCAGGCGGGCGCGGTGCGGCGCGGATGCGCATTGCACGCATCCGGTAGTCAGGGCACCGCGCGCGACGCGTCAGTCGTCGATGCGCATGCCGACTTTCAGCGTGACCTGCCAGTGGATGACCTGGTCGCCTTCGATGTGGCCGCGTGTTTCGGTCACCTGGAACCAGTGCAGGTTGCGCAGCGTCTTGCCGGCTTTCGAGATCGCGTTGCGGATGGCGTCGTCGCACGATTGCTGCGACGAGCCGGTCAGTTCGATCAGCTTGTAGACGTGGTCGCTCATGATGCGCTCCCTGGGTTGTCGGTACGTGGTCGGTATGGGCGGCCGGCGCGAGCGGCGGGCCCGAAGCGGCGCCGCGCGTGTCCGGCTTCTTGAGTGATAGGTATGATGGGCGGCAAGTGCAACCTCAATTGGAGACGGGGAACATCGTGGAAGTCGGATTTTGCGGACCGGGATTGATGGGCGCGCCGATGATTCGGCATTTGCTGGCGGCGGGCCGCCGGGTCAGCGTATGGAACCGCACGCGCGGCAAGGCCGAGGCGCTTGAACAAGACGGCGCGCAGGTGGTCGACACGCCGCGCGAACTGGCCGAGCGCGTCGACACGGTGTTCGTGTGCGTGCTCGACGGGCGTGCGGTCGGCGACGTCGCGTTCGGCGAGCACGGGCTCCTTGCCGGCGATGCGAACGCACGCCGCTTGAAGCGCATCGTCGATCATTCGAGCATTTCGCCCGCCGCGACGCGCGACTACGCGGCGCGCGCGGCCGCGCTTGGCGTCGGCTGGATCGACGCGCCGGTATCGGGCGGCGTGCCCGGCGCGCAGGCCGGTACGCTCGCGGTGATGGCGGGCGGCGGCGCGGCCGACCTCGACGCGGTGCGGCCGCTGATCGACGCCTACGCGTCGCGCATCACGCACATGGGCGACGCCGGCGCGGGCCAGACCGCGAAGCTGTGCAACCAGGCGATCGTCACCGCGACGGTGACCGCGATCGCGGAAGCCGTCGGCCTGGCGCAGGCGAGCGGCATCGACGCCGCGCGTCTGGCCGACGCGCTGGCGGGCGGGTGGGCCGACTCGGTGCTGCTGCAGACCTTCGTGCCGCGCATGACGTCAAGCGGCCATCCATCGATCGGTGCACTGAGCACATTCCAGAAAGACGTTGATGCGATCGCCGACGCCGCGCGCGACACGGGCGCGGTGATGCCCGTATCGGCCACGGTGCAGCAGGTGCTGCGGCTGGGCGCCGCGCAGGGGCTCGCCGGCGCCGATTTCGCCGCGTTCATCGACATCGTCCGGCCCGGCAACGGGCGCGGGACGGCATAGTGATCGCGCGGTGGCGGTGAAGGGGGAAGCCTGAATGGCCGATGGGCCGCCCGGAGGCGGCCCATCGTGTCGGTGTCGGTTCAGCCGAGGGAGCGCGGTGTCGTGTCGCCGGCGTTCTGGCGTCCGAGGCCGCCGCGCAGGCTCGCCTTCGTGCCCGCACCAAATTCGGGCAGGATGCGCGCGCGGGCGCGGCTCGCGAACACGAGGAAGCCGAAGCCGTTCGCCTCGTACCAATATCCGCCGTTCTCGAGGCCGTCGAGCGGCTGTTCGAGCGCGTTGGCGATCGATTCGATGCAGCGCTTGCGCAGTTCGGCGATGGCCGGATAGGGCGGCTGCGCGCCGCGCACGCTGCACAGGAGCACGTCGAGGCCGGGCAGCACATGCGCGTAGAGGACGGGTTCGTCCTGCGCACGGGCGCGGGCAATCTTGGTGTCGAGCTGCGCGAACGGTTTCGAATGGCGCAATACCGCGAGGAATGACTCCTGGCCATCCTGTTGCGCCCGCCGACGTTTTTTCGGGAAGGACATAAACACTCGCCTCAAAAACAATTGCAAGAAATGCGGCACTTTCATGCGACCCACTCCCGGCTATGTACGCCGCATGTCGATCCTTTATAGCACACGAAAATGCTGCACTCGTGCGGTACGACGATCAATGTCTCCCGTCGACCCGCTTGCCACGATGATCGACACAGCCAGCGTCTCGGCGCCCGTACTGTCGTTTAGTCTCCATCATAGACCTGCTTTTCCCGCGCGTGCATTCGTGCGTCACAAAAAAATGAGATGAGCCTCGCGCGGCGGCGCGCGGCGCACGCATGAAAAAGGCCCGCATTGTGCGGGCCCGGCAGACGCAGCGTGGCGCGGTGCTCAGCGTTGCTTGAGCGAATCGCGGATCTCGCGCAGCAGCACGATGTCTTCCGGCGTCGCGGCCGGCGCGGCTTCTTCCGGCTTGCGCAGCTTGTTGATGAATTTCACCATCAGGAAAATGATGAAAGCGAGGATCACGAAGTTGATCGCCACGGTGATGAACGAGCCGTAGCCGAATGCGGCGACGCCCGCGGCCTGCAGGTCCTTGAACGAATCGGGATTACCCTTGAACGTCGGGGGGATGGTGCCGAGCAGAACGAACTTGTTCGAGAAATCCAGACCGCCGGTCAGCACGCCGATGACCGGCATGATGAGGTCTTTCACGACCGAGTCGACGATCTTCGAGAATGCGCCGCCGATGATCACGCCGACGGCGAGATCCATCACATTGCCTTTGACGGCGAACTCCTTGAATTCCTTGATTATGCTCATGAGCGGCTTTCTCCTGGTTGAGGCGACGGGAAGGCGTGCCGCGACGCGCAGGGCTGCGAAACGTCGGATGGGATCGGAGGCACGCCGATGGCCGCATGATAGCGAACGCGCCCCATTGCCGGTAGCCCATCTTGAAATGATTGACAAATCTGGCTGCCGGCGGCCGGCGCGAGTGGCGATGAAAGGACGCGCGGCGTGAGAGGCGGGCGTCGCGCGATGCGTCGACGCCCGCGTGCGAATGCTCAGGTGTTGTCGTCGGTCCAGCCGTCGTCGTTGCTGCCGAGATCGACGCCACCGCCGCCGCCGTTGCCGTCGCTCCAGTTCGAATTGTCGCCGCGACCGAAGTCGAAGCCAGGATCGTTGTTCTCCTGGCGCCGGCGCTGGTCGTCGACGATCACGTCGCGTTCGACCACGCGCTCGCGGCCGCCCGACATCGCTTCGCCGAGCAGCACGCCGGTCAGCAGCCCGCCCATCCCGCCGCCGAAACCACCGCCTTGCTGGACCACGACGGGCGGCGGCTGTTGCGGATACGGTTGCGGGGGATACGGCTGTTGCGGGTATGGCTGTTGCTGATACGGCTGCCCTTGCGTGCCGGTCATGCGATCGGCTTCCTGCGCATACACGGAGCCGCTGCCGTTCGCCGGCGCCGCGGGCTGCGCGCGCGGATCGGGGCGGCCTTCGACGCGCGCCTTCACGCTCGCATGCCGCTGCTCGAGCTCGTCGATGCGATAGGGCGGCACCGGGTTCTTGCCGTTCGACAGCGCTTCGACCAGCGTGCGCGCATCGGTCTCGATGCCTTCGAGCTCGCCGGTGAGCGCGGCGGCGCCGGGCGCCGTCGACAGCTTCGCGTCGAGTTTCAGCGGACGAATGTCGTTCAGCACGTCGGTCGCGCGCTTCAATTGCGTGCGGCGTTCGTCGTCGGCGCGGCCGTCGTCGGCCGAGCGAGCGCGCCGCAGCGTCCAGCGCAGCACCAGCGCGATGATCGCGACGAGCAGCGCGATGCCGATCCACATGCCGGTCGACGGACCGTGTTTCGCGACCGGCGCGGCCGGCGCGAGCGACGACTGCAACGAGCCGGCCTGCGTGGCCGACGGTGTGTTGCCGCTCACGCGCGCGGCGTCCGCGCGGATCCGCGATTCGGTCTGCGCGAAGTGCGACGCATCCGTGAAACGCAGTTGCGGATCGAGCGACTTCGCCTGCTGCAGTTGCGCGAGCGCGTCCGACGCGCGGCCTTCGCGGTCCAGCACCTGTGCGTACAGGTAGCGCGCATGCGCGTTGTTCGGGTGGGCGTCGATGACTTGCGACAGCTGTGAGTCGGCGCGCTGCCAGTCGCGTTGTGCGATCGACTGCTCGACTTGCTGCAGCGACGGGACGGCAAATGCGGCGGACGACAGCAGCATCAGCGAGAAGCCGAGTGCGGCGAGAGATTTCTTCATGGTCGAACCGGGCGCGAACGCCCGTCTCCTGACGATCGATGCGCGCCGCGAGCCGGGCGGCCGCGGCGCGGTTGCCGTTACTGCGCGGGCGTGTCGAGCTGCTTCTTCAGCGCGGCGAGGCGGTCTTCCACCGACGGGCCCTTGTTCAACGCGGCCAGCTTGTCCTCGAGCGCCTTGCCGCTCGACGTGTCGGCCGAGTTCAGGCGCGCATCCGAGCGCGCGTTCTGCAGCGCGACCTTGTCCTCGAGCTTCTGGAAGTCCTCGGACAGATTCTTGCCACCGATGCCGCCGAGCGCGCTTGCCGCGACGTCCTTCGCCTGCGCGATTTCGTGCTTCGCCTGCAGGATGTTCGAGCGCGAGTTCAGATCGTTGCGGCGCTGGCGCATGTCGGCGATCTGCCCCTTCAGCTTGTCGACCGACGGTTCGAGCGTCGTCAGCTCGGCCGCGAGTGCATCGCGCTCGGCTTCCGCGTTCGACTGCGCGGCGAGGGCCTCGCGTGCAAGTGCTTCGTCGCCGGCCTGCAGCGCGCGCTTCGCGCCGTCTTCGTACTTCTTCACCTTGTCGTCGGCCGCATCGCGCTTGCTGCGCTGGGTCGCGACTTGTGCCTCGATCTCGATCAGCGAATTCTCGGCACGGCCGATGCTGTCGTCGAGCTCCCGCACGATCTGCCGTGCGTCGCGCGACGGATCCTGTACCGAGTCGGCCGCATCGTTCAGCAGGCCTTTGATCGTGCGCGAAATAGAGTCGAAAAGCGACATGAAATCCTCCGTGGTTGAAAGGTGCCGCATGAGCGGCAGTACCCGTCGCGAATCGGTTCCGACCCGCGTGAGCCGGCGGATATTACACCGCCGCCTCCTTAAATACGGCTTAAGCGCCGGCGTTCAAGCGCCATGCGTGTGCCGTATTCGAACCTTTCGCGTCTGAAAGCAACGCTGCGGCACGCGCCGGGCTGCGTGTCCATGATAGGCGGAGCATGCGGCCAATACGTTCCGCAAATCACGGCCGTGCGGGAATTTTTACAAAAAATCGCGAAGTCAATCGGTCGATTTCATTAAAATGCGCTGTCACGTCGCGGGAACGGATCGCCGCGCGGCGGGGTCTGTCGACGTGACAGTTGCCACGATGCACCCACTCTGATTCATCCGCTTGCATTTCCGCATGCGTCCGAGGGCGCCACGCCGCCTGCCATTCCGACATGCCAATTATCAAACGACCGTCTTCTCCTTCCGACCGGAACGAACCCCACTACACATTGCGCCGTTCGCCGTCGGGAGCCTATTACCCCGATGACGACAACGGCGACGACGACCGCCGCACGCAGCGCCGTGGAGGCGGGGGCGGCGGCCGCCGCTCGTTCGGCTCGCGCGTCGCGCTGTGGTTCGTCGGGCTGTTCGCGACGCTCGCGATCGTCGGCGCGCTGATCGTCGGCTACGCACTCGTCGTGATGGCGCCGCAACTGCCGTCGCTCGATGCGCTGACCAACTACCAGCCGAAGGTGCCGTTGCGCGTGTTCACCGCCGATCACGTGCTGATCGGCGAGTTCGGCGAGGAGCGCCGCAGCCTCGTGCGCTTCCAGGACATTCCCGACGTGATGAAGAAGGCCGTGCTCGCGATCGAGGACTACCGCTTCTACGAACACGGCGGCGTCGACTTCCTCGGCATCCTGCGCGCGGGCGTGGCCGACCTGATGCACGGCGGCGCGCGCCAGGGCGCGAGCACGATCACGATGCAGGTCGCGCGCAACTTCTTCCTGTCGAGCGAGAAGACCTACACGCGCAAGATCTACGAGATGCTGCTCGCGTACAAGATCGAGAAGGCGCTGACGAAGGACCAGATCCTCGAGCTGTACATGAACCAGATCTACCTGGGCCAGCGCTCGTACGGCTTCGCGGCCGCCGCGCGCGTGTATTTCGGCAAGGACCTGAAGGACATCACGCTCGCGGAAGCGGCGATGCTCGCGGGGCTGCCGAAGGCGCCGTCCGCGTACAACCCGGTCGTCAACCCGAAGCGCGCGAAGGTGCGTCAGGAATACATCCTGAAGCGCATGCTCGAGATCGGCTACATCACGCAGCCGCAGTACGACCAGGCGGTGAAGGAGGACATCCGCGTGCGCACGCCGGGCAACCAGTATGCGGTGCACGGCGAATACGTGTCCGAGATGGTGCGGCAGATGATGTACCAGCAGTACAAGGACGAAACCTATACGCGCGGGCTGACCGTCACGACGACGATCAACTCGGCCGACCAGGAAGCGGCGTACCAGGCCGTGCGCCGCGGCATTCTCGATTACGAGCGCCGCCACGGCTATCGCGGGCCGGAAGGCTCGATCAACCTGCCGGCGGCCGGCGACGAGCGCGACGAGGCGATCGACGATGCGCTCGCCGATCATCCGGACAACGGAGATTTGCAATCGGCGGTGGTGCTGGCGGCGTCGCCGAATGCGGTCGAGGTGCAGTTCGTCGGCGGCGCGACGACGACGATCGGCCCGGCCGGGCTGCGCTTCGTGTCGGCCGCGCTGAATCAGCGCGCGAACGCCACGCTGCGGATCAAGCCCGGTTCGATCGTGCGCGTGCTGAAGGACGGCAAGACGGGCTGGCAGGTCGTGCAGCTGCCGCAGGTCGAAGGCGCGCTCGTCGCGATCGCGCCGCAGGACGGTGCGATCCGTTCGCTGGTCGGCGGCTTCGACTTCAACAAGAGCAAGTTCAACCACGTGACGCAGGCGTGGCGCCAGCCGGGTTCGTCGTTCAAGCCGTTCATTTATTCGGCTTCGCTCGACAAGGGCCTCGGACCGGCGACGATCATCAACGATGCACCGCTGTACTTCCCGCCGAGCGTGCCGGGCGGCACCGCGTGGGAGCCGAAGGACGACGACCAGCCGGACGGCCCGATGTCGATGCGTACCGGCCTGCAGCGTTCGAAGAACCTCGTGTCGATCCGGATCCTCGCGTCGATCGGCACGCAGTACGCGCAGCAGTACGTGACGCAGCGCTTCGGCTTCGATCCGGCGAAGACGCCGCCGTACCTGCCGATGGCGCTCGGTGCGGGTCTCGTGACGCCGCTGCAGCTCGCGACCGGCTATGCGGTGTTCGCGAACGGCGGCTACAAGGTCGATCCGTACCTGATCGCCGAAGTCGATGACGCGCACGGGCAGGCGCTGCAGAAGGCACAGCCGGTGGTGGCCGGCGGCACGGCGCCGCGCACGATCGAAGGTCGCAACGCGTACGTGATGAACAGCCTGCTGCACACGGTCGCGACGGCCGGCACGGGCGCGGGCACCAACGCGCTCGGCCGCGGCGACCTGCAGGGCAAGACCGGTACGACGAACGAGGCGAAGGACGGCTGGTTCGCCGGCTACCAGCAGTCGCTCGTCGCGGTCGCGTGGATGGGCTTCGACCAGCCGAAGAGCCTTGGCAGCCGCGAATTCGGCGCGCAGCTCGCGCTGCCGATCTGGGTGAACTACATGCGCACCGCGCTGAACGGCGTGCCCGAGCAGCAGATGCCGATGCCGGACGGCCTGACGACGGTCGACGGCGAGCTGTACTACGCCGACCGCACGCCGGGCAACGGCTTCGTCGGGAGCGTGGACATCAACCCGGCCGAGAACGCGATCAGCGCGAACGACGCACTCGGCTCGGCCGGCGCGGCCGGGCTTGCGCCGCCGCCCGTCACGCAGCAGGAGAAGCAGCAGATCATGGACATGTTCGAGAACAAGTAAGCGATACGCGGATGTTTCGCATGCGACGGGCGCCTTCGGGCGCCCGTTTTGTTGCGTGTCGTCGTGCGTCAGCCCACGTGCGTGGTCGGCGTCATCTGCCTATTTCGCGTCCGGCACGCTTCGCGCTTGTAAAACGCTGCGCGCTCAACCACTTGCGTGTTTGCCCGGCGGGTTATCAACAGGGCTGTCAACATAAACTGGGGATAACCCGCGGCGCCATGCGCAGGTTCAGTGCTGCCGTTTCGCGTGCGCGAGATGCATGCCGAGTGTCGCGGGGTCGGTATTCGTGCCCGACAGCAGCACGCCGACCCGCTTGCCCTGCAAGGTCTCGCGCAACGGGCCGAGCAGCGCCGCGAGCGCCGCCGCGCACGCCGGCTCGACCGACAGCTTCAGGTGCGAGAACAGGAACAGCATCGCCGCGCGCAGCGCGTCGTCGGACACCGTGACGATGCGGTCGATGTGGCGCCGGCACAGCTGGTAGCTGTATTCCTCGGTGTGCGGCGCCATCAGCGAATCGGCGATCGTCTGCATCGCGCTCATCTTGATCGTGTGATTCGCCGCGAAGCTGCGGCACATCGCGTCGGCGCCTTCCGGCTCGACGCCGTACACGTGCACGCGCGGATTCGCGAGCCGCAGCGCGGTCGCCATGCCGGCCGCGAGCCCGCCGCCGCCGATCGGCACGATCACCGCGTCGAGATCGGGCGTCTGCGTCGCCCATTCGTAGCCGAGCGTCGCGGTGCCGAGAATCGTGTGATAGCCGTTGAACGGATGGATGAAGAAGCGGCCTTCCTCGGCCTCGATGCGCCGCACGAGGTCGAACGCCTGCGACGCGCTGCCGGCCAGCACGACTTCCGCGCGGTACTGCTTGCACTGCGCGATGCGCGTCGGGCTCGCGGTATGGAACATCACGACCTTCGCACTGCTGCCGAGCCGCATCGCCGCATACGCGACGGCCGCCGCATGATTGCCGGCCGAGACACACGTGACGCCGGCGTTCTTGCGCGCTTCGTCGAGTGCCAGCAGGTGCGTGAACGCACCGCGCGCCTTGAAGCTGCCGCTCGCCTGCAGCAGCTCGAACTTGAAGTTGACGTGCGTGCCCTCGAGGGACGGCAGGTCGGCGCGCTCGAACACCGGCGTGCGCGCGACCCACGGCGACAATGCGAAATGCTGCGCGGCGATTTCGTCGAGCGTCGGAATCGGCTCGCCGTCGATCGTCGTATGGGCGGTGCCCTGTTGTTCAGTCGACATGACGTGGCGGGTGGCGGGAGTGGGGCCGGCCCGCACACGCAGGCCGGCGTGGCGGGGGGCAGTCAGTGTGCGTCGACCGACATGCTGCGGATGAACTTGCGCAGGAACTGCTCGCAGGCGGCGAGCTGCGCGAGCTCGACATATTCGTTCGGCTTGTGCGCCTGCTCGATGTTGCCGGGACCGCACACGACGCTCGGGATGCCGGCGCGTTCGAACAGGCCGGCCTCGGTGCCGTACGCGACCTTGCGCTTGTCCTGATCGGCCGTCAGCGCGCGCACGAGCTGCGTGATCGCGGCCTGTTCCGTCGCGTCGAGGCCGGGTGCCGCCGCGATCTTCGAGAACTCGATCGCCGCGTTCGGATGTTCGCGCAGCATCTGCGGCAGCAGCGTTTCCTGTGCATACGCTTCGATGCGCGTGAAGATCTGCTCGGGGTCGAGCGTCGGCAGGTTGCGGAACTCGAAGTCGAACCGGCATTCGGCCGGCACCGTGTTGATCGCGTTGCCGCCCTGGATCGTGCTCGTCTGCGCGGTCGTGAACGGCACGTCGTACAGCTCGTCGAACGGGCCTTCGGCACGGAAGCGCTCGGCGATGTCGCGGATGTGGCAGATGAGGCGCGCGGCGTATTCGATCGCGTTCAGGCCCTTCGGCGTCAGCGACGAGTGCGCGGCGTGACCGCGCACGCAGCAGCGGTACGCGTTGATGCCCTTGTGCGCGATGATCGGCCGCATGCTGGTCGGCTCGCCGACGATGCAGCCGGACGGCTTCACGCCGCGCTTGACGAGATCGGCGATCAGCAGCGGTGCGCCCGCGCAGCCGATTTCCTCGTCGTAGGACAGCGCGAAATGAATCGGTTTCGCGAGCTTCGTCGCCTGCATCTCGGGCAGCAGCGCGAGCGCCGTGCCGATGAAACCCTTCATGTCGCAGGTGCCGCGGCCGTACAGGCGGCCATCGCGGATTTCCGGCGCGAACGGGTTGCTGTCCCACTGCTGGCCGTCGACCGGCACGACGTCGGTGTGCCCCGACAGCACGATGCCGCCGTCGGTCGAGCCGTCGTGCGCGGGCACGGTCGCGAACAGGTTGGCCCAGCCTTCGCGCGGATCGTGCGTGAGCGTCGACACGATGCCCTTCGCGGCAAGCGCGTCGCGCACCGCTTCGATCAGGCCGAGGTTCGGCACGCGGCTCGTCGTGTCCATCGACACCAGCTGCTTGATCCAGGGCAGGCTGACGAGCGAAGCGTCGCCTTGGTCGGCGGCGGACGGCGCCGTCGCGTCGAGAGTGGACATGGCAAAACTCCGTCTGAGGAATGGGAAAATCATACTCAAAAACGCGTCGGCCCGCCTTCGCCGGCCGCGATGCGGTGCAGCATCGCGGCCGCGCCGTCAGCGTGCCGCGCTCGCGGCGCCGGCGCGCGGCGCGAGCGCGCGCAGCGTTTCCTTGATCGTCGACACGCGGATCGCGAGATCGGGCGAGCGCGTCTCGATGCGCAGCTTGTCCTGGCCCGCGAGCTTGATGTGCCGGTGCTTCTGCACCATTTCGATGATACGCATCGGATCGATCGGCGGGTTCGGCTCGAACTGCAGCCCGATCGCGGCCTCGCTCGCGTCGATCTTGATGATGCCGAGCGGTTTCGCGGCCAGCCGCAGCCGGTGCGTCTCGACGAGCGCGTGCGCCTGCGGCGGCAGCTTGCCGAAGCGGTCGATCAGCTCTTCCTGGATGCCGTCGATCGCGTCGCCGTGCTCGCAGTTCGCGAGACGCTTGTACAGCGACAGCCGCTCCTGCACGTCCGCGCAGTAGTCGGCCGGCAGGATCGCGGGCGCATGCAGGTTGATTTCCGTCGTCGCGGCGAGCGGTGCGGTGAGGTCGGGCTCCTTGCCGTTCTTCAGCGCCTTCACCGCGTCGTTCAGCATGTCGGTATACAGCTGGAAGCCGATCTCGTGGATCTCGCCCGACTGCTTGTCGCCGAGCACCTCGCCGGTGCCGCGGATCTCGAGGTCGTGCATTGCGAGATAGAAGCCCGAACCGAGTTCCTCCATCTGCTGGATCGCCTCGAGCCGGCGCTGTGCCTGCTTGGTCAGCGACTGCGGATCGTGGACCAGCAGGTACGCATACGCCTGGTGGTGCGAACGGCCGACGCGGCCGCGCAGCTGGTGAAGCTGCGCGAGGCCGAACTTGTCCGCGCGGTGCATGATGATCGTGTTCGCGCTCGGCACGTCGATGCCGGTCTCGATGATGGTCGTGCACAGCAGCACGTTCGCGCGCTGCGCGACGAAATCGCGCATCACGCGTTCGAGTTCGCGCTCGTGCATCTGGCCGTGCGCGATCACGATGCGCGCTTCGGGCACGAGCGCCTCGAGCATCGCCCTGCGGTTCTCGATCGTCTCGACCTCGTTGTGCAGGAAGTACACCTGGCCGCCGCGTTTCAGCTCGCGCAGCATCGCCTCGCGCATCACGCTTTCGTCCTCGCGGCGCACGAAGGTCTTGATCGCGAGCCGCTTCTGCGGCGCGGTCGCGATCACCGAGAAGTCGCGCAGCCCCTCGAGGGCCATCCCGAGCGTACGCGGGATCGGCGTGGCGGTCAGCGTCAGCACGTCGACTTCCGCGCGCAGCGCTTTCAGCGCTTCCTTCTGGCGCACGCCGAAGCGGTGTTCCTCGTCGATGATCACGAGGCCGAGGCGCTTGAACTGCACGTCCGACGACAGCAGCTTGTGCGTGCCGATCACGATGTCGACCGTGCCTTCGTTGATCTGAGCGATCGCCGCATTCACTTCCTTCGTGGTCTTGAAGCGCGACAGCTCGACGATGCGCACCGGCCAGTCCGCGAAGCGGTCGACGAAGGTCTGCGTGTGCTGCTCGGCGAGCAGCGTGGTCGGCGACAGCAGCGCGACCTGCTTGCCGCCCATCACCGCGATGAACGCGGCGCGCAGCGCGACCTCGGTCTTGCCGAAGCCGACATCGCCGCACACGAGGCGGTCCATCGGTTTGCCGCTCGTCATGTCGCCGATCACGGCCGCGATGGCCGCGGCCTGGTCGGGCGTTTCCTCGAAGCCGAAGCTCTCCGCGAACTTCACGTAGTCGCGCGGGTCGAGCGCGAACGCATGACCCTCGCGGGCCGCGCGGCGCGCGTACAGGTTCAGCAGCTCGGCCGCCGTGTCGCGAATCTGCTGCGCGGCCTTGCGCTTCGCCCGCTCCCACTGGCCCGAGCCGAGCGCGTGCAGCGGTGCGCTGTCGGGATCGGCGCCGCTGTAGCGCGAGATCACGTGCAATTGCGCGACCGGCACGTAGAGCTTGCTGTCGCCCGCGTATTCGAGGTGCAGGAATTCGGTCTCGCCTTCGCCGAGATCCATCGACACGAGGCCCATGTAGCGGCCGATGCCGTGCTGCGCATGGACGACCGGGTCGCCGACCTTCAGCTCCGACAGGTCGCGCACCATCGCGTCGACGTTGCTCGCCTGTTCCTGGCGGCGCCGGCCCGCGCGCCGGCCGAGCGCGCCGTACAGCTCGGTTTCGGTGACGATTGCGTAGCCTTCGCTCGGCACCGCGAAGCCGCTCGCGAGCGGCGCGACACCGAGCGCGAACGGCGCATCGCTTTCGAGCCAGCCCGCGAAGTGGTCGTTCGACGCGGGGCGCAGGTGATGCTCCGCGAGCAGTTGCAGGATCGTTTCGCGGCGGCCGGCCGATTCGACCGTCAGCAGCACGCGCTTGCCCGACGATTCGACGAACGTGCGCAGCGCGGCGAGCGGATCGTCGGCATGGCGATCGACCGTGAGCTCGGGCAGGCCCGTCGCCCAGCCGCCGGCCGGCTGCGCGGGCAGCACGACGCGCGCGAACGGCTTCGCGAACGCGAAGAAATCCTCATCGGACAGGAACAGGCGCTGCGGCTCGAGGATCGGCCGTTCCCGGTCGTGCGCGAGGAACGCGTGGCGCTGCTTCGTATCGGCCGTGAAGCGGCGGATCGACGCCTCGAGATCGCCGGTGAACACGAGGTGCGCGTCCTGTGGCAGGTAGTGGAACAGCGTGGCCGTCTCGTCGAAGAACAGCGGCAGGTAGTACTCGATGCCGGCCGACGGCACGCCGTTGCCGATGTCCTTGTAGATGGGCGCGCGGCTCGGGTCGCCTTCGAAGGTCTCGCGCCAGCGGCTGCGAAAGGCCGTGCGCGCGGCTTCGTCGAACGGAAACTCGCGGCCGGGCAACAGGCGCACGTCGCGAACCGGGTAGAGGCTGCGCTGCGTATCGGGATCGAACGCGCGGATCGAGTCGACCTGGTCGTCGAACAGGTCGATCCGGTACGGCAGCGGCGAGCCCATTGGATACAGGTCGATCAGCGAGCCGCGCACGCAGTATTCGCCGGGCCGCACGACCTGGCTCACGTGTTCGTAGCCGGCCAGCGTGAGCTGCGCCTTCAGCTTCGCCTCGTCGAGCCGCTCGCCCTGCGCGAACGCGAAGGTGTACGCGGCCATGAACGACGCGGGCGGCATCCGGTACAGCGCGGTGGTCGCGGGCACCAGCAGGATGTCGCAGCGGCCCTCGCCGAGGTCGTGCAGCGTCGCGAGGCGCTCGGAGACGAGATCCTGGTGCGGCGAGAACGTGTCGTACGGCAGCGTTTCCCAGTCCGGCAGCAGGCGCACGCGCGCGTCGGGCGAGAAGTAGCGGAGTTCCTGCGACAGCCGCTGCGCGTCGACTGCGTTCGCGCAGATCACCGCAAGGAGCGGGACCGCGGCGCGGTTCTCGGCGAGATAGCGGGCGATGGCGAGTGCGTCGGCGGAGCCGTGCGTGCCGTCGAAGGCGAACCGCTGGCCCGGTTTGACGCGGGCGACGGGCGAGGCGAACGGGATGGAAGCGTTGTCTGGCATAGGGACGGCAGGGGTGGCGGGCACGGCGCGGCGCGGTGCGCCGGTCGAGACGAAAGACCTATTATAAAATCCGCTTCTCGATTTCATCTTTCCGGCGTTTCCACTTCGTGACTCCCCGACTTTTCGCCCTGATTCCTTGCGCCGGCACGGGCAGCCGCTCCGGTTCGGCCGTGCCGAAGCAATACCGCACGCTGGCCGGCCGCGCGCTCCTGCATTACACGCTCGCCGCGTTCGACGCGTGCAGCGAATTCGCGCAGACGCTCGTCGTCCTCGCGCCCGACGACACGCACTTCGACGCGCGCCGCTTCGCGGGCCTGCGCTTCGCGGTGCGCCGCTGCGGCGGCGGCTCGCGGCAGGCGTCGGTGCTCAACGGGCTGCTGGAGCTGGGCGAATTCGGCGCGACCGACCAGGACTGGGTGCTCGTGCACGACGCCGCGCGCCCCGGCATCACGCCGGAGCTGATCCGCACGCTGGTCGCGGCGCTGAAGGACGATCCGGTCGGCGGGATCGTCGCGCTGCCGGTGGCCGATACGCTCAAGCGCGTGCCGGCCGGCGGCGACGCGATCGCCCGCACCGAGTCGCGCGACGCGCTGTGGCAGGCGCAGACGCCGCAGATGTTCCGCATCGGCATGCTGCGCGACGCGATCCTGCGCGCGCAGCGGGAAGGGCACGACCTGACCGACGAGGCCAGCGCGATCGAATGGGCCGGTCATACCCCGCGCGTCGTGCAGGGCAGCCTGCGCAACTTCAAGGTCACGTACCCGGAAGATTTCGCGCTCGCCGAAGCGATCCTCGCGCGTTCCACGAACGCTTCCTGACTTTCACCTCATCTCAAACCGGAATACGCATGGATTTCAGAATCGGACAAGGCTACGACGTGCACCAGCTCGTCCCGGGGCGCCCGCTCATCATCGGCGGCGTGACGATTCCGTACGAGCGCGGCCTGCTCGGCCATTCGGACGCGGACGTGCTGCTGCACGCGATCACCGACGCGCTGTTCGGCGCGGCGGCGCTCGGCGACATCGGCCGCCATTTCTCCGACACCGACGCCGCGTTCAAGGGGGCGGACAGCCGCGTGCTGCTGCGCGAGTGCGTCGCCCGCGTGAAGGCCGCCGGCTTCACGATCCAGAACGTCGACAGCACCGTGATCGCGCAGGCGCCGAAGCTCGCGCCGCATATCGACGGGATGCGCGCGAACCTCGCGGCCGATCTCGGGCTGCCGCTCGAGCGTGTGAACGTGAAGGCGAAGACCAACGAGAAGCTCGGCTACCTCGGCCGCGGCGAGGGCATCGAGGCGCAGGCCGCCGCGTTGCTGGTGAAGGGCGCGTGAGCGCCTGATGCCGGTTTGACGCCGGCCCGAAGCGGCGCGCAGGTTGCGCCGCCGCAATGAAAAATGCCACGCGCTTGCGTGGCATTTTCGTTTCCGGCCCGGTGCGGCGGACGCGGCGTCGGATGGCCGCCGCGCCGCGCTGTCGGCCGCGCGGTGCGCTTACGCGCCTTCGGCGGCGATCACCTGCGCGGCGGCGTTGATCACCGACGCGATGCGGCCGACGTCACGCAGCTGCGTCGTCGTCATCCCTTGCTCGTTCTTCAGCAGCGCATAGTGCGACTTCACGCAGAAGTGGCACTTGCCGACGATCGACGCGGCGAGCGCGTACATCTCGAACCGGCGCTTGTCGACGCCGCCGTGCGACGCATACGCGCCCATCCGCAGCTCGGCGCGCTGCGTCTTCAGGTCGGCGTCGTCGGCCATCTCGACATACGGATACCAGGTGTTGTTCATCCCCATCAGCGCGGCCGCCGTCAGCACGGCGTTCGTTTCTTCGGGCGACAGCACGCCGGCTTCGCGGATCGTCTTCACGAGCACGGTGCTCTTCGCCGCGACCGCCGCCGCCAGCGCAACGCCGACTGCATCGTTGCCTTCGAGCGACGAGCGCGAGATCGTGCCGTCAAGGTTCAGGCGAATGTCCTTCGCGTAGTCGGGGATACGCGCCTTAATCGAGTCGATGAATTCCATTGATATCTCCTATGGGTTGGCCGTTAAAAAAGCCCGCAGGCAGGACGTGCGCCGCGGGCTTCGTGCATCGATGCGCTTACAGCGTTGCGCCGCCGACCGCACGGTTGCACGGGCACAGTTCGTCCGTTTGCAGGCCGTCCAGAATGCGCAGGACTTCTTCCGGGCTACGGCCGACGTTCAGGTTGTTCACCGAAACGTGCTGGATCGTGTTGTCCGGATCGACGATGAACGTCGCGCGCAGGGCCACGCCGGCTTCCTTGTCGCGCACGCCGAGCTGGTCGATCAGCTCGCCCTTGACGTCGCCGAACGAGTAGTGGTTCAGCTTGTCGAGGTCCTTGTGTTCACGGCGCCATGCGAGTTTCACGAATTCGTTGTCCGAGCTGCCGCCGAGCAGGACGGCGTCGCGCTCTTCGAACTGCTTCGTCAGCTTCGCGAACTCGACGATTTCCGTCGGGCACACGAACGTGAAGTCCTTCGGATAGAAGTAGATGATCTTCCACTTGCCCGGGAACGACGCTTCGGTGACGGTCTCGAACGCCGACTGGCCGTTTTCCTCATGATTGTTGAAGCCCGGCTTCGCGGCTACGACGGTGAATGCTTCGAGTTTATCGCCCACGGTTTTCATGCGGATACTCCTGTGTGAGTTGGGAAGAAGACTGAGTCAAGCTACCTCGGTGCTGCAACGATGATGTGACAGCATGGGGAAGACTATAACACTATTAGCAAGACGCTTCAATAGATTTTAACTAACAACCTTCATAGCTTTTGTCAACCGCGTCGATAGTGTGACGCGCAAGCGGCGTGCGCGTGCGTGTCACGCGGTCGCACGCGCCTTGCCGGCGCCGGGGAATTCGAGCGTGACTTCGAGGCCCGCGTCGGGGTTGCGGTTGCGCAGGCGCAGCGCGCCGCGATAACGGCTGACGAGCCGCAGCACGATCGCCATTCCGAGCCCCGTGCCGTCCGCCTTGGTGCGCGCGGTGTCGACGCGGTAGAACGGCCGCATCACGAGCGGCAGCTGGTCCTCGGGGATGCCGGGGCCTTCATCGCTCACCGACAGCTCGACCCGTGCGTGCGTCACGCGCGTCTCGAGCGTGATGCGCGACACGCCGTCCTGCCGGCTCTGGCCGTATTTGCGCGCGTTTTCGACGAGGTTGCCGATCACGCGGCGCATGTCGGTCTCGTCGGCTTCGATCACGGCGCTCGGCGCGAGCCGCGTGCGGATCTCGACGCCGTCCTCGCCCGACACGCGCGCGGCGACTTCGTGCGCGATCGACGACAGGTCGACCGGCTCCGGCTTGCGCTGGGACGGACGCGCGTAGTCGATGAAGGCCGCGATGATGCGGTCCATCTGCTCGATGTCGTCGACCATCGCATCCTTGGTCGCCTGGTCGGACGGACTCATCTCGGTCTCGAGCCGCAGCCGCGCGAGCGGCGTGCGCAGGTCGTGCGAGATGCCCGCGAGCATCAGCGCGCGATCGGCCTCGAGCTGTTCGAGGTCGCGCACCATCTGGTTGAAGCTGCGGTTGGTCTCGGCCGCGACGCCCATCCCGCGCTCGGGCAGCAGCTCGGGTGTCTGGCCGGAGCCGATCTGGCGCGCGGCGAGCGCGAGCCGAGAGAACGGCCGGTTCACGAGGCTCGTGATGAACGCGGAGCCGAACAGCGACAGCGCGAGCGCGAACAGGCCCCAGCCCGCCCACTGCAGGCCCGTGACGCTGTCGAGCTGATCGCGGTCGAGCGCGACCCAGTAGTCGTCGTCGTCGATCTTGAAGCTGATCCACACGCCGGGAATGTCGTTGACCGACTGCGCGATCACGGTCTCGTCGCCGAGCCGGCTGCGGATATCGTGTTCGATCAGGCGGTTCAGCGATTCGTCGGGCTGCAGCTTGAACTTGTCGGTTTTTTCACGCGGGTAGACCCGCACGCCCTCGTTGCTCTCGAGATCCTGCAGCAGCGCGCGCCGCAAATCGGGATCGGAATAGAGCAGGGCGGTGCGCGTGAGCTTTACGATTGCGACGAGCTGCAGCGCGACGCGCTGCGCGCGCGGCTCCCGCTCGATCACGCGAAAGCTCTGGAACCACGCGGCGAGACTGACCGAGATCAGCAGCGCGATCAGCAGGAAGGTGCGCCAGAACAGCCCGCCGAACGCGAGCTGCAGGAGGCGCCGGTCGATACGCATGGGACGGGCCGAGGACAGGCGAAACCGGAAAGGAAAAAGATCAGGCGGCGCCGTCCGGAATGAACACGTAGCCGAGGCCCCAGACGGTCTGGATGAAACGCGGGCTGCCCGGATCCGGTTCGATCAGTTTGCGCAGGCGCGAGATCTGGACGTCGAGGCTGCGGTCGAACACTTCGTATTCACGGCCGCGCGCGAGCTCCATCAGCTTCTCGCGCGACAGCGGCTGGCGCGGATGGCGCGCGAACACCTTCAGCACCGAGAATTCGCCGGTCGTCAGCGGAATTTCCTGGCCCGACTTGGTCAGCGTGCGCGTCGCGAGGTTCAGCGAGAACTCGCCGAACTCGAACACCTCGGTGGTTTCAGACGGCGCGCCCGGCAGTTCGGCCGGCGCCTGGCGGCGCAGCACCGCATGAATGCGCGCGACCAGTTCGCGCGGGTTGAACGGCTTCGGCAGGTAGTCGTCGGCGCCCATCTCGAGGCCGACGATGCGATCGACATCCTCGCCCTTCGCGGTGAGCATGATGATCGGCGTGCGATCGTTGCTGCCGCGCAGGCGGCGGCAGATCGACAGGCCGTCCTCGCCCGGCAGCATCAGGTCGAGCACGAGCAGGTCGAAGCGCTCGCGCACCCAGAGCTTGTTCATCGCAGTCGCGTTCTCCGCGACGTATACGTTGAAACCTTGCTCGCCGAGATATCGGCGCAGCAGATCGCGCAGGCGCGGGTCGTCGTCGACGACGAGAATCTTGGAGGGGTTTTTCGTTTCCATGAGCGGCATCTTATCGCGAATGGGAAATCTCGCACGGTCGCGTATTTTCGCGCGTTACAGTCCGTTACAAAATTTACCCGTAGTGTCGCGCGGAGTAAAGGCAGGCTATAGAGATTCCTTTACTCGAAGCCGAAATTCGGTAGATACTCCCCTGCACTCCATCTTTCATCTTTGTACACCCGAATTTCGCAGGGTTTTTCAAGTACCAGAGGTAACCGGTTGCCGCGTGACGAAGCGAACAAATCGACCAGAGAAGCGAGGACGGTCATGCGATCTGCGCGGATTGCACTGATGCTGACGATCGCACTTGCCGGTCCATATGCGTCGAACTTCGCGTATGCGCAGCGCCCCGAGCCGGGCGCATCGTCGCGCAAGCTGCAGCGCGGCAAGGCGCCGCAGTCCGACCGCGCCGCCGACACGGCGGTCCGGTCCGCCGTGCCTCCCGATCTCGAACAGCACCGCCGCGACGGGCACATGACGCCCGAGGAGCGCCACCTGCTGCGCCAGCACATCGAAGATGCCGTTCGCGAGCTGTACAAGCGCTGACACGCACGCGTCGTCGCACGACGGCGAAAGATTCCGTAGCAATTTTCCCGTCAACTTTCGCATGCGTGCTGCCGTTGAACCTGCATCCGCACCGCCGGTGCGTTCCGGGAGTCCACGACGATGAAAGCGCACGCTGCCGCCCCGGCATCGCCCGCGATGCAGGCGCCGCTCGACGCCGACGAGGCGCTGTTCTTCCTGAGCCGTACCGGCTTTTCTCCCGCACCGGCCGAGGTCGCCCGCATCGTCGGCATGACGCGCGCGCAGGTCGTCGCCGATACGCTCGGCAACGTGCGCCGCGACCCCGTGACGCCCCGGCCCGACTGGGTCGCCGAGTTGCCGCCGACCCGCGCGCAGCGCCAGGCGCTGACCCCCGACATGCGGCGCGACGAGCAGCGCGAACGCAATCGCCGCTACGATGCGTTGCGCGCGGCGTGGGTCAACGAGATGATCGCGACGCCGTCGCCGCTCACCGAGCGCATGACGCTGTTCTGGCACGGGCACTTCACGTCCGGGCAGGACAAGGTCCCGTACCCGCAGACGATGGCCGCGCAGCATGCGCTGTTTCGCCGCGAGGCGCTCGGCAGCTTCGACACGCTGCTGCATGCGGTCGCGAAGGATCCGGCGATGCTCCAGTATCTCGACGGCGCGAGCAACCGCAAGGGACGCCCGAACGAGAATTTCGCGCGCGAGGTGATGGAGCTGTTCACGCTCGGCGAAGGGCATTACACGCAGCACGACGTGACCGAAGCCGCGCGCGCGATGACCGGCTGGAGCGTCGATCCCGATACGTTGTGCTTCGTGGCGCGGCCCGAGTGGCACGACACGGGCGACAAGACGATACTCGGCGAGACCGGCGCGTTCGACGGCGACGGATTTCTCGACATCCTGCTGAAGCGGCCCGACACCGCACGCTTCATCGCGGGCAAGCTGTGGCGCGAGTTCGTGTCCGATACGCCGGATGCCGGCGCGCTCGAGGTCGTGGCCGAACGGTTTCGCGCGAGCGGCTACGACATACGCGCGGCGCTCGCCGCGCTATGGTCGACCGACGCGTTCTGGGACCCGGGCAATCGCGGCGTGCTCGTGAAGTCGCCGGCCGAGTTCGTCGTCGGGTCGGTGCGGCTGTTCGACGTCGCGTACGGCGATCCGCAGATGCTCGCGAACACCGTGCGCACGCTCGGGCAGAACCTGTTCTATCCGCCCAACGTGAAGGGCTGGCCGGGCGGCGCGATGTGGATCAACAGCACCACGCTGCTCGCGCGCAAGCAGTTCGTCGAACAGCTGTTCCGTGCGACCGAGGCGGCCGGCATGCGGGCACCCGCGCACGCGACGGCGCAGCCGTTGCCGAATGCGCGTGCGCATGCGATGGCGGTTGCGGACACCGCCTCCGGTGCGATCATGCCCGGAGCCGGTATGCCCGGTGCCGGCATGCCCGCTGCCGGCATGCGCGGCGCGCCGGTCAAGCCGGCACGCGGCGGCCTGCGGTTCGACCTCGAACGTTGGCTCGCGCAGTATCGGGTGCGGCCGCAGGCGCGCGCCGGCTTGTCCACCGAGCTTCAGCTGCAGCACGCGGTGCTGCCGGTGTCGCCGGTCGCGGCGATCGATACGGACTCGACCGGCAGCGCGTATCTCGAGGCATTGCTGATGGATCCGGCTTATCAACTGAAATGACCGAAACGACGACGAACAGGCGCGCCGCAGCGGTGGCCATACCGCACGGCGAACCGAAGGATGCACGATGAACCGACGTGATTTTCTGACGCTCACGGGCGCCGCGGCCGCGGCGGGCGTGTCGTTGTGGCAGCCGGCCGCGCAGGCGGCTTCGATGGCCGCGGCGGGGCGGGCCGGCTATGCGAACGTGCTGATCCTCGTCGAGCTGAAGGGCGGCAACGACGGCCTCAACACGGTCGTGCCGTATGCGGATCCGCTCTACTACCAGTTCCGCCGCGGCATCGGCATCAAGCGCGACCAGGTGCTGCAGCTCGATGCGCATACGGGGCTGCACCCGGCGCTCGCGCCGCTGATGCCACTGTGGCGCGACGGGCAGGTCGCGATCGTGCAGGGCGTCGGCTATCCGCAGCCGAACCTGTCGCATTTCCGTTCGATCGAGATCTGGGATACCGCGTCGCGCTGGGACCAGTACCTGCACGAAGGCTGGCTCACGCGCACGTTCGCGCAGGCGCCGGTGCCGCCGGGCTTCGCGGCGGACGGCGTCGTGCTCGGCAGCGCCGAGATGGGACCGCTCGCGAACGGCGCGCGCGCGATCGCGCTCGTCAATCCCGCGCAGTTCATCCGCGCGGCGCGGCTCGCGGAGCCGTCGTCGCTGCGCGAACGGAACCCGGCGCTCGCACACATCATCGACGTCGAGAACGACATCGTGAAGGCGGCGGACCGGCTGCGCCCGCGCGGCGGGATGCGCGAGTTCAGGACGGCCTTTCCGGCCGGTACGTTCGGGACCTCGGTGAAGACCGCCATGCAGGTGCTCGCGGCATGCGAAGCGTCGGGCCCCGGCGCGCAGGACGGCGTCGCGGTGCTGCGGCTCACGCTCAACGGGTTCGACACGCACCAGAACCAGCCGGGACAGCACGCCGCGCTGCTCAAGCAGTTCGCTGAAGGGATGAGTGCGATGCGCGACGCGCTGATCGAGCTCGGGCGCTGGAACCAGACGCTCGTGATGACGTATGCGGAATTCGGGCGGCGCGTGCGCGAGAACCAGAGCAACGGCACCGATCACGGTACCGCCGCGCCGCATTTCGTGATGGGCGGCCGCGTGGCCGGCGGGCTGTACGGTGCGGCGCCCGCGCTCGGGCACCTCGACGGCAACGGCAATCTGCCGGTCGCGGTCGATTTCCGCCAGCTGTATGCGACCGTGCTCGGGCCGTGGTGGGGGCTCGATGCGACGCGCGTGCTGCAGCAGCGCTTCGACACGCTGCCGCTGCTGAAGGTGTGATGGGCGACGTGCGTTGCGGCGCGGGTCAGCGGCGGCGCGCGGCGCGCCATGCGATCCACAGCTTGCGGATCGGCGTCAGCGCGATGCGTTGATGCAGCACCTGGTAGCCGTCGCGCTCGATTTCGTCGAGCAGCGCGCCGGCCAGTGCGATCTGCGCACGCAGCGTGCGTTGCGCGCGGCGTTCGGACGCGGGGATCGCTGCTTCGGCGGCGGCGAGCGCTTCGCGCGCGCGGCCCGTCTGAAACTGCAGCAGCTCGGTGAAGGCCGGGCTGTAGCGGCGGTTGAGCAGGTCGGCCGCGGTGACGTTGTAGCGTTGCAGTTCGTCGATCGGCAGATAGATGCGGCCATGGCGCGCATCGTTGCCGAGCTCCTGCACGAATTGCGCGAGCATCAGCGCGCGACCGACATCCGCGGCCCACGGCTGCGGGTCGGCCGGATTCGCGGCGCTTGCGCGCGCGACGAGCGACGCGAAGGTGCCGCCGACCTGCGCGATGTAGCGCTGCAGGTTCGCGAAATCCAGGTAGCGCGCCTGTTCGAGGTCCATCCCGTAACCGTTGACCAGCGTGCGCAGCGCATCGGCTTCGGCCGCGATCGCCGGATGATGCTGCGCGAGCGCCTTCGTGACCGGGTGCGACGGTTCGCCGGCGGCGAGCGCCGCGAGTTCCTTGTGCCACCACGCGAGCTTCGTGTGTCCGACGGTCGGGTCGCTGGTTTCCTTGACGGTTTCCTCGAGTTCGCGGCGCAGCGCGAACAGGGCGGTCAGGCGCGGTTCGGCGGCGAGCGGCGCCTGGCGCAGCGCGTAGTAGACGCTGGAGCCCGCGGGGGCGGCCTTTTGCTGACAGTAGTCGTCGAAGTTCACGGGTGGGATCGAGGCGGAGGCGGGTTCGGGGGCGCGCGCCGGCGCGTGGCCGGCACGTCGAGCGCGGCATTCTAGCACCGCTGTCCGGCGGGCGCCGGCGGGGCGAGACAATGCCGCACAGATCGGGTAGAATCTCGCGCTCGCCTGATCGGGCGTGCCGGTTTTCGGGCCGGCAGGTAGCCCCGGGCGCGCGGAGAACGCATCTTGCGTGCCGCGCGGTCAGGTGACGGTCAATACGCGTGAGTGGCGAAATTGGTAGACGCACCAGGTTTAGGTCCTGACGCCCGCAAGGGTGTGCCGGTTCGAGTCCGGCCTCACGCACCAACAGCTATAAACATGACTCGACCCCCAATGTCGATTCACGGTAAATCAAGGGGTTAGCGGTCATAAGCTGTACGGATGTACAGCACAAAAGTCCACCGATGGGCGATAATTGTCGTGTTGAGTACGCAAATTCTCCCCACGACACTCCCCACGATGGCTTCAATCACTCCCTACAAAGACGGTTGGCGGGCGCAAATTTCGGTTAAGCCCGATCCGGCCAGCAAACCCGTCCGCGATTCACAGACGTTTCGAACGCAGCGCGAAGCTAAGGCGTGGGCGTCGGCGCGCGAACATGAAATTCGCAAGCAGGCGGCGCAACAACCGGCCGAGCGCTACACCTTGCGTGCCATGTTGGAGCGCTACGACGCGGAGATAATCCCGTCGAAGCGCGGCGCGCGTCCCGAGTCGATGCGGCTGCGGGCGTTTCTGCGCAACTTCCCGGCATTGGCGGATAAGTCGCTGGCTGAGGTCACGACGCCCGATCTTGCGGAATGGCGTGATGCGCGATTGCGCGGATTCGTGGGGAGTGATGGGGAGCCGGTTCCGGCCGTGGGTGTGGCGTCAGTCCTGCGCGATATTAGTTGGCTGCGAAACGCATTCTCGGTCGCGCGTAAGGAATGGCGGTGGATGGACGCCAACCCGTTTGAGGGGTTCCGATTACCCGCCGACGCCCCGCCGCGTGACAGGCGCGTATCCCCGCATGAAGTGAAGTTGCTTTGTCGGCAATTGGGCTATCGCACTGGCGTTCCGCCGCAATCGTTGCAGCAGGAAACGGCGCTCGCGTTTTTGATCGCGCTGCGCTCGGCTATGCGCGCGGGCGAGATATTGGCACTCGGGGAAAGCACGCTCGACCTCGATAAGCGGGTGGCCCGCGTGCCGCACAAGACACAGCACTTGACGGGTAGGCCGCGTGAGGTGCCGTTGACCCGGCAGGCGGTGAGGCTGCTGCGGGTAGTGGCGAATAGGGAGCGGTGCTTTGCGATTTCGAGTCAAAGCCTCGACGCCCTGTTCCGAAAGGCGCGGGAGCGGCTGGCCGTCGCTTACCCGTCGATCGCGAGTGTGCATTTTCACGATAGCCGGGCCGAAGCACTGACCCGGCTATCGCGAAAGGTCGACGTGATGACGTTGGCGCGGGTGAGCGGCCATGCCGACCTAAAGATATTGCAGCGGACGTATTACCGCGAATCCGCCGCTGATATTGCGGCTCGGTTAGCCGCCCTGTAGTGCAACGTCAACTTGGCCGATGGGGATGCGCCCGCACTTGTTGAGCCGGAACGTCCCCATGCCGACCATCTTGCTCACGGTGTGGCGGCTCAACCCCATCATTTCGGCCGCTTGCTGGATCGTGACGTGCGACGGCCGAGGATGCGTCTCTGCATAGAGTTGCACTGCGCGTCGTGCGAGGTTCAGTACTTCGCCTGCCTCAATCATTGTGCCCTCGCTTTCGTGCTGTGTCTGTCTGCATGACAAGTGCCGCATCGGCCGTAAAGGTCAAGTTGGCGCGTCGTGACTTGTTTGCCACAAGCGCATCGCTTGCGCGCGAAGTTGTAGACCGTTCGCTTTGCTGTCTCTCTGCGGTAGTCGGCAAGGGTGTTCGGGTTGGTGGAGTGCATCGTTAAGCGGGTTGCTTGAGTTGTTTTGCGACGGCTGCTGCGCGACTCTGCGAGCAGCCAAGAAATTTTCGAATCTCGATGACGGTTGCCCGTAACTGGTTCGCCTCTACGGCGGCGCGGGTGCGCACAAGATCAGCATCCGGCGTGGATGGCGGCGCGGGCTTGCTCGCTTTTGCCGTCTCTGTCGGCGTCACCGCTACATCGATGCCCGGCGCGACAGTCGTTGCCGGCGTTGGCTGCGTGACCGGCTCGATACGGCGTTCCATTTCCGGGGCCGTCATGGGCTCAACAGTCACGCGATCAACCGGGTATAGGGCAAGCGTCCAACAGAGGCAGGCGACGCCCTCAAGCACGGCGGCGAACAGCATCCCAATCACGACAGACGAAAGGCCGAGTGCGACGGTCATCGGGTCACGCGCCATAGAGTCACGTTCGACGGTCACGCGGTCACGAGCCGCTGAGTCACGCCCTGCCATATCGCGCTCAACGTCGAGCGCTTCTATCTCGCCTGTCAGCCTTGCCCGGCGAGCCTGCAACTCGGGGCAGGTGCGGCGGCATCGCTCGGCCTGCGCTTGGGCGAGCTTGCCCGCTACGGCGGCGCGGTCACGCGCGATAGTCACGGGGTCACGTGACGTAGTAACGAGGGTGGCGGTAACGTGACTAGCCCTCTCGTCGCCCGCGTGACTTGATGCGAACACGAAAAACGTCGCGTGGCCGTAGCACGTCGTCACCATCGCCGTCGCCCAAATTGCAAAGCCGATCGCTCGGGCCGGCGCAGACTTTCCGCGCGTCAATGCGGGGAGTAGGTGGGCCGCTACGACGAGCACAACGCCCATTGCGATCAACAAGGCGCGCTCGCTTTCCCATCCGCCGCGCTGGATACCGGCAACTGCCGATAGTCCGATGGCGGTAGCCGTGGCAGTCACGGCGAGGGCGCCGGAAATGATTCGGTTGGTCATGGTCGGTATGGCCCGCAGTAGCGGGCACGGTTATTACGACGTGACGCGCTCGGCGCGCTCGAAGTACCAGTAGCCAGTAGCGCCTACCTTTTCAGACGCCGCGCTGATCGCCTCTGCGCGGCTCTCACTGCCAACGCGCACGGTCTTTCTCTCGCCGGTAGAGTTCTCGTAGTAGGTCACGTCCCACTGCGGTTGAATGTACGGTTCCATCGTCGTTCTCTCAGTGATTGCCCGTCGTGGCGGGCGTGGTCGTTCAGACTTCTTTCAGCACCGTGGCGCTGCTGCTTTCCGGGTCGGCGCGGCACATACGCAGATACGCCGCGCCCATGTCGCGAGCCTGTTTCGCGGTTTTGAATCTGGCCGCTTCTGCAAGTGCGATGGTGCCGCCGTAGCCGCGCGGATCGTCCCCTTCGCCGTACAGGAAGCCTGCGTTGTGTTTGATGCGGTAGAACACGAGGAACGCGGATTTCTTCGGTTCAGTGGCGGGCGCATCGGGTGCCAACAATGGGTCGCCCGCAACGGCGGTCACGCGGCCGACGTTGATTGCTTGGTAGCGCTTCATGGTCTTTATCTGGCAGTGGAGGGGGCGATTGCTATCGGGCGACGCCGAGTCGGTCGAGGTCGTACAGGCGTCCTGCGAGCGCATGAGCGAGTCCGAATTGATCGCGGGTGCCGACAGTTGCGCCCTGCGCGCCGTCAGTCACGCAGTAATCGTTCTTGCCTGCGTGCCATACCGTGAACCGACCGGCTGCGCCCGCGAAGCGCCAGCCCTCCGCGCGCTGCGGAATTGCATTCGCCTTCGTTGCGCGCCGCTTTGCTCGCTGCGCGTAAGCCAGCGTTACGTCTCGGTAGCCAATTGCCGCGATCAGGCCTGAATCCGCCGGAAGCGCTCGACTCATTTGCGCGGCGTTCCAGCCTTTCGCGTATTCCTTGATTCGATCCTGTTCCATCACTGTTACCTGTCGGTTCGTTAGGATGGAATAGATGTTACCTAGGGGAAGTCGTCTGGTCAATACCCGAGGGAAAGTTTTGGGTAAAAAAAGAGCCCCGGCGGCGCGGGGCTCTTTGTGGAAGTGTCAGTAGCGCACTACTTTGGAGCTTATGACGCCGATCACGCGGGCGTCGTCGCTAAGGCGGGTGATACCTTCCGGCCAGTCCGGGTTAAGGGCTCGCAAGTAGCGCTCGCGCCCCTCGACGTAAAGCTGGCGGAACAGCGGTTCCGGCTCGCCCGGCATCTCGACCAACACGAGCGCGCCCCCGTCCGCCGCCTGCGCGGGCTCCACAAGGATCAGGTCGCCGTCACGAAACGACGGTTCGGCGGCCGGGTTGTGCATTGATAGCCCTCGCACTCGCAGGTAATACGACGCGTCCGCTACCTGAAACGGCGCGTTTATCCATTCTTCTACTACAGCATTCAATCTCTCGGTCTCCAAGGCACTCGCCCACGAAATGAGCGGGACTCGCTGCGCCGCGCCAAACTGCGGCACGGCTTCAACGTTCGGAGGATTGATATTACCTTTGGTATTGGTTATTTGAACAGTCTTGACATTCTGTAATAATTTGCGAATAGGGTCCGTTCCGTCAAGGGAGCCGCGAGGGATGCCGATAGCGTCCTCGACCTGCGACACTACTTCCCCGCCCATGCGTTTCCGGCCGTCTTTGCCTTCCGGCCAAAGCATGCGGGCTACGTATGAGTCTGTCTTACCAATCTTTCGGGCTAATTCCGCGGCCTTGCCATTGCACAGGTCGTCGCGAATTTCGATGAGGCGAAGGCGGCGGTGTTCGTACTTGTCCATGCGTGTAGGGAATGAAGCCCTGTTAGTTGTTCATTACCTCCCATCCTACAGTGACCGCGATATTTTCTCAAAGGTAAGAACCTTGGGTGTTGTGCGTAAACAATAGGGGCAGATCAGCAGATGATCCCCGAGAGAAAGAATCTGTTGCGCTAAAATGTTACCCCGGGTAAAGTGTGCAACATGGTTCAACGGAGCCTTTATGGAAAAACTCAAGGTCTTTCTCAACTCGCTCACCACCGCGAAACAGCGCGAGTTCGCGCAGCGCGTCGGAACGAGCGTCAACTATCTGCGCAAGGCGATTTGTCGGAAACAGCAGCTCGGCGCAGGGTTCTGTATCGCTATCGAACGGGAGTCGGGCGGCGCGGTGCGGTGTGAGGATTTGCAGCCGTCTGTCGATTGGGCGTTTCTGCGTAAGGGGGTGTAGTGGCGATTCAGCGCGCGGCAAGACCCCAAAGCAACTTTTACATACTCGACAAGGCCATCAGTGAGGATCGGCGCTTGTCGTGGGCGGCGCGGGGGATGCTGGTCTACCTACTCGGCAAGCCTGACGGCTGGCGGGTCAGCAGGACAGCACTGGTAAACGAAACGGAGGGGACGCGGGCGCATACGCGGCGCGACGGAGTACTGGCGATCCTTTCTGAACTGATAGAGGCCGGATACATCACGCGGCACGCGGCGCGAGGCGATGCCGGGAAGCTGGCGGGCTACGACTATCTGGTGTCGGAAATCCCCGTTTTACCGGGTACGGCTCAACCGGATACGGATCAGCCGGATACGGCCAATCCGACACTAGTAAGTACTGATGTTAAGCAAGGATTGAACAGAACCAAGGATCAAGCTAAGGCGGCTGCGCCGCCAAAGCGCGTTTCGAAGCGCGAGCAGTCGATTGTGTTCCTCGTAAGTCAGGGCGTTGATGCGCAGCACGCGGCCGACTGGATGACGGCTCGCAACGGCAAGGAGGTCACGGCAACGGTTTGGGAGACGGTGCAGCGGGAGGCGGAAAAGGTGGGAATGACGCCCGCGCAGGCAGTGCAATACGCGGCCGGTGCATCGTGGCAGGGGTTCAAGGCGGATTGGTTCCGCAACACCGTGGGCGCGAAGCAGCAAGCGCCGACCCGACGCGATGAGCAGCGCTCCGGATCGTATGCCGCGTTGTTTCCGAACGGGATGCCGGGTCAGGCCGGTTACGGCGAAGCGCCGCGCGATGACCAAACGATTGATGGCGATGTGCGATGGATAGACGGGGGTGCGGATTGACGGAGGTTGCAGCGGGCGGCGCGCAGCAGTCGCGCATTGATGCCGCAATGGATTACGTCTTTGCCGAGTTGCTGGGGCTGTTTGGTCGGCCCTTCGTGGCGAAGTTCGAGAGCGGGGTAATGGTCGGCGGGGAGGATTCGGGGATTGCGAACATGCGTCGAGCATGGGGCCAGCGGATCGTAGACGCGAAGTTGACGCCCGGCGATCTGCGGCGCGGTATCCGGGGCTGCGAGCGGATGAAGTACGCGCCGGGATGGGGGGAATTCATCGAAGCATGTAAGCCGGCAATCGATGTTGACGCAGCGCTGCACGAAGCGGTCGAGCAGATGCGACGTAGGCAGCACGGCAAAGACGTTTGGTCGGACCCGGCGATTTTTTGGGCAGCGGCAAGGATCGGTGAGTGGGACATGCTGCAACAGACGCATACGCAGCTACTGCCCCGGTTCCGGGCGGCGCTTACGCAGGTGCAGCAGTCGGGCAGCGTGCAGCCGGTTCCCGAGCGAGTGGCGATGCTTGCGGCTCCGGGGGAGTCGGAAACGAGCCGTGCGGAAGGGCAGCAGCAGATTGAGCGGATCGCAAGGCAGGCCGCGCCGTTCAACAAGTCGAAGGGCGGCAACATGAAGTGGGCGGAAAGGATCGCGCGCGAAGAGCGTGAGCGGCCCGGAACCCATGACCTCAACAAGCTCCGACATGCGCATGAGGCGTTGCGCCTGCCGATGACCGAAGGGTAACGGGATGGGAGAAACACGGGGGAAACACGCTTACCAAGAGGTAAGTAATCCTAATGTGTGTCGGGGGTGCAAAAACGCGACAGAGCGGCCCGGCCATACGCGAATGTACAGGCTTGGGTTTCGGAACTGCGCGCATCAGCCCGATTGGGTTTTCGTGGTTGGCGGCGGCGCGTGTCGGTTGAATCCGGCGAGGTTCGAAGCAAAGCCCGGATAGGCCGCTTACCGGGCGATGGAGGCGGATGGAAGGAAAGGACGAGAGGTTGGCGGCGGCGCGGGCAGCGTTGTCGCAGGCGGTAGGCAGTAGGCGCAAGCCGAAAGGCGGCGCGCGACAGATGGGGTGGGATATCGACGTGCCGGGCGACGCAACGCACATCGGCACGGCCCGGATTAGGTCGGAGCTATCGACAGCGCAGCGGTTGATTGCCCGAAAGACGGGCAACTTGCCAAGTGTCGATGCGGGGTTTGACGAGATTGCGGACGGCGTGGGCGCGCCGTCGCTTGGTGGCACGAAGGCGAAAGCCTCGAAGTACGGAAACCAGAAGTGTGAGGCTGATGGGATCAGGTTTGACAGTGAGCGCGAGCGGTCAAGGTATTTCGACCTCAAGCGCATGCAGGCCGCCGGAATCATCAGTGATTTGCGGTTGCAGGTGAGTTTTGAAATCGCGCCGGCTGTGGTGATGGATGGGAAGCGAAAGCGCGCCCGGACATACGTGGCGGATTTTGTGTATGAGCGCGACGGTAAGCAGGTGGTAGAGGACGTGAAGGGTATGAAAACGCCCGTGTACTCGCTGAAACGACACCTGATGCGCGCTGTACACGGTATCGAGGTTCAAGAAATGTAGTAGCTCCGGCGCGGCTGTAACGGCCGCCCGGTGCGCGCAAAAGCAAGCGCGCATCAATGCAAATCGAAATGTAGAACATGCACAACGGTAAAGACCAAATCATCGTCCCGAAAATGTCGACGGCCGAGCGCGTCGAGGAACTGATGCAAGACGGCACACGCCGCACCGTCGTTCAAATCGCGGAAGCGCTGCGGACGCCCCGCAAAACGGTCGCCTTCATCGTGCGGCAGTTGTCGGTAGAGGACGCGGGGCAGGCGCTTCATGTCGTGGATAAGGATTCGCAGGCGCTGGTGTACGTCTACGGGGCGGGGAAAAACCTGTTCGACGGCAAGCACAACCGACGGATGGTGAAGCGGAAGCCGGATAGCGAGCTTGGGGGCCGCTGGCCGCGCAATTCGTGGCTGCGTAACCTCGACCCGGAACTGTACAAGGCATTTCACGGCATGGCGTCGGTCGGCCAGCAGCAGCGGGCGGCGGGGTTCTGCGCTTGAGCGGCTTGAGCCGTGTGCAGCCCCGTGAGGACTGCTCAAAGCGCGAGCGCACGCTCAAGCGAACGCCGTTCAAGGTCAAGGCGAAACCGGGGCAGTGGTCGACGTTCTCGAAGCCCTCGAAGGGTTTCCAGCGCAAGGCCGTTGACTCGGCGGCGCGGGATGAAAAGCCCGCCAAGCGTCGAAAGGCGTCCCGGAAGAAGAGGGCCACGGGAGAGGGCGCGAAGTATCTGGCGGCGTGTAAGCGTGAGCCCTGCTACCTGTTGATTCCCGGCATATGCCCGCGCCGGCCGGCGGATGAAACCGTCGTACCGGCGCACCGCAACGAAGGGAAGGGAATGGGGCTGAAGGTCGCGGACAGGCTCACGGTGCCGGCCTGCTACTGGTGTCACGCTGAATACGATCAGGGCAACAAGTTGACGCGCGATGAGAAGCGCGAGACGTGGAACGAAGCATTCCGGCGATGGGAGCCGGCTCGAAACGAGAAAATGGGAATCAGACTATGAGACTGGCTGTAGACGTTGAGGTAACGATCAAGGGGCGTAAGACGGTTGAGACGGTCGAGGCGCATTGCTTCGCGGCGCGTCGTATCCGAAAAGCGGGCGACGACGCAGCCCGGCCCGACGCGTACCGGCCCGACGTGGTGTCGGTGGACATTTACGTGCCGACCCGTGTGCGCCCGATCCTTCAATCTGCGGAGGGTTGGCGGCCGAATTCGCGCTCTGTTCTCCGGGCGACGGCGCGGGTGAGCCAGAACGCGCGCGAGCTTGCGCCGTTCATGTCGAGCGGGCGCTCGAAATGGTTCTTCGGTACGCGTTGAGGGGGGGGTGATGCAGGCAACACGGCTTTTGGTGCAAATCCCTTCGCAGGATCACTCTTTAGTCAAGGGGCGCACGGGGCACGGTGCGGTCGATGTGCCCGTCGAAACGATGGTGTACGCGGTCAAGCGGATTGTGCATAACGACGAACGCTTGCCCGACGTGGTGCGCGTACTGGCGTGGATTCCCGAGTCGATGCGCGCCTATCTGGTTGAGCGCGCGCGAATGGTCGACACGGAACACGCATGGGTTACGGCCAACGTGAAAGACAACCGGTCGACGCTGACGCCCTTCATGGAATCGGGTGAGTATGAGCTTTCCGTCCCGAATGCGCCGGGCTCGACCGTCAAGCGCGCTCGCGTCATGGTGGGCGAACTGACCGGCGCGGCGCTCGATTACTGGACTGGGAAGGCATTGGGCCTGCCCGTGGAAATCGAGGGCGAGCAATGCCTCGTGACGAGCGTAACGGTCGGCGTTGTCGGGCACATGCTTCCGGTGGATGACGCGCGCCAATGGCGGCTGCGCGGCCCGTTCCGTCCGTCGACGGACTGGAAAGACGGCGGGGCGTTGATTGAACGGCGGCGCGTTGGCGTCTATCCGGATCGCGGCGGATGGGTGGCGCGGGCAGACAGCGAAAGCGCGGCCTACGGCCTAGGTAGGACGCCCCTCGAAGCGGCGGCGCGCGCGTTGGTTGTCGAGCGGTTCGGTGTGTCGGTGGCGGCGGAATGACGGCGCTTGCGTTCATCCTGAAAGACGACGTGCCCGAAGCGCTGGAGGAACGCGCGCAGCGTGCAATCGTTGACGGCGTGCCGTTCGTGACCTATCCCGGCGCGCCGTCCGCCGGAGAAATAAGCGAGCGGCCCGACGCTATTATCGAAATCGTGTATCAGTGGCCGAAGGCGGCAGAGCCAAGACACGCGCTAGGCGACTGGCTCACGGCCAACGGAATCACATTCACGGTCATTCACTGAGAGGGAAAGGAAGAAATGAACAACATGGTTATCTACGGGGTTGCAGCAGCCGCGGTCGTGGTCATTCTCGGCGCGATGGTGCGCAATGTGTTCCTGCGCAATCAAAAGGTTGAGGTCATTCCGCAATACGACCCGAACGGCCCGAACACGGGTACGTATGACCCGAACAACCCGGACGGCGAACTGGTGAAGGGTAAGTAATGCGCCGGACGCTGTTAGACGCTGCGGTGTTCGCCCTTATTCTGACCGCACTATGCGGCGTATATGACGAACGCAGCGAGCCGCCGGAATCGGCTCATGTTCAGGCTCACTAAGGGTTCGGGATAATCGAAACGCGCTGTCAGCTATCAAGGTTGGCGGCGCGTTTTCTTTTACCAACCAAAAGCGAGAATGAGCGAAAAACGAGCAGCGGGGATTTTCCGGACGGCACATGAGGCGGTGTCGTTCGCACTGAACTACGGCGAATCGCAGGCGGCGCGCGATCAGGTCGACACGGACAAGGCGCTCGACGGCGCAGCGACTGTCGGCATCATCAAGCGGCACGTGGAAGCCCTGCCGCCGTATCAGCCTCTCGCAATTCTGGCGGGCCGCGTTGCGCGCGAAGATCGATGCGACTGCGGGTCGCATTGCTGTCAAGGCTGGAAGCTGACGCCCGAATTCGCGGCGCTCACGGCGGTACTAGCGCATGCCGTAGCGAAGGAGATTCCCGGCTTGCCCGTGCAGGAATATCGCGTTGCAGTTGTTCGCAGGCACTTCGGGGCACGCATCGACCTGGACATGGCCGCACGCCGTCACGGTATCGGTTCCGCTTCGGCCGCTGCGCATGGATCGACCATTCAGAAGTGGATCGGCGCGCAGGAGGCTGCGGGATATACGGCCCTGTCTGCATCGCTCGACGCCGCTGGATTGATCGAACAACGCTCCGCCTATCTGTATCTCTAAGGCGCGTGAGCGCATGGTGCTGAACTGCACCGACGCCGCCCCATAGAATTGGGGCTCTCCCGCAAGGGCAGACAATTCAACCCAAAGCCCGCGCCGGGAAACTGGTCGCGGGCTTTTCTATTTGGCGGATAGATGAGTGACACGAGCAAGCAACCCATTCCGACGATGTCCCTGTATGCGACGTTCGGCGGCGCGGATATGGACGTGATTGTGCTGATGCGCCGCAAGGGCGATCCGGGCCTGTACGCGGCGAACGTGACCATCGACGGCAGCATGGCCGGAGGCACGCGGCTTCGTTGGCGCGAGGTGAAGGTCGAGGACGAGCAGGACGCCGAGCTGGTCGACGCGGTATTGCCGCATCGGACGGCGCGGTAATGGCGGCGCGTCTACAGACGTTGCGCCCACGGCTCAAGGTACAGGAAGCGCGCCACAAGACTGTCACGGCCGGCTCGTGGCGGACCGGCAAGACGACGGCGGCGGCGCGAGGCTACGGCGCGGACTGGCAGCGCGTCAGGGCAAAGCACCTTGCCGAGCATCCGCACTGCGTCTACTGCCTGCGCGACCTTGGCATGGCGCACCTGTCGCCCGTCGACGTGGTGTTGCAGTGCGGGGAGCGCGGCATTGCGGAGCCGGTCGGCACGATTGGCGATCACATCACGCCGCACCAAGGCGACGACAGATTGAGGCTCGACCCGGCGAACGTGCAGACGCTTTGCAAGCCGCACCACGACGGAGAGAAGGCGCGAGCCGAGCGGCGCGCCGGCTATCGCGCCTAGCACGTCATGCGGTACGGAGTCCGAAAAATATTTTTTCGAAAGGTCGAGCAAAGGGCTTGACGATCATCCGGAAATGTGGGGTGGGGGTGTCGAAACTTTTCGACCCCAACCCGCCAAGACCGACCGCTCCCGCACGCGGGGAAAAAATCCCCTTTTGAGAGTTTTGTTAATGGCACTTACAGCAAAGAAACGGAAATTCGCTGATGCCCTCATGGCGGGGCGGTCCAATAAGGCAGCGGCAATCGCGGCAGGTTACAGCGCGGCGACAGCATCGCAGGCCGGGTCGCGTCTTGTTAAAGACAAAGACGTTAAAGCCTACCTGTTAAAACAGGGTTACGACGGCGTTAAACCGGCCGCCGAACCAGTCGACATTCCAGACACGCCGGAAGCGCGCCGAGCCGCTGACGACGCGAAAAAGGCGGCTGCTGCGGCAACCCGTGCGGCGAATTCCGCGCGGGCCGCCGGGTTCGACCTCGACAAGCTGATGACGTTTAAAGACCCGATGGATTTTCTACTCGCGGTCATGAACGATCAGGAAAGCGAGCAGAAGGTACGGGTGCAGGCTGCAATCTCGCTCATGCCATTTAAACACGCTAAGAAGGGCGAGCAGGGCAAGAAGGAACAGCAGGCCGACGCGGCGAAGGCAGCGGCGTCGAAGTTTGGCGGGCCGCCGCCGTCGCCGAAGCTGGCGGCGTCGGGAGGTAAGCGCGTATGACGTTGAAGTGGTCGACGGCGTGCAAGGATTGGGGCGAGCGCCTGAAGGCCGGCAAGACGATTATTCCGCCACCCATCTTCCCGGAAGAGGCCGAGTATGCGCTCGCCATTTTCAAGGAACTGAAGATCGTTGACGCGCCCGGATCGCCCACGTTTGGCGAGGCGTCGGCGGAATGGGTGTTCGACCTTGTGCGGTCGATCTTTGGTGCATATGACCGGCATGGGGAGTATGGCCCGCCGGGGCGGCGGCTCATTACGGAATGGTTCGTCTGCCTGCCGAAGAAGAACAGCAAATCTACGCTGGCGGCCGGAATCATGATGACCGCCATGCTCGTGAATCAGCGCCTGTCGGCCGAGTACGCAATCCTTGCGCCGACGATGGAGGTCGCGAACAACAGCTACGCGCCGTCGCGTGACATGGTGAAGCACGAGCCCGAGCTAGATCCTCTGTTCCAAGTACAGACGCATATCAAGACGATTACGCATCGGACGACGGGCGCGACGCTCAAAGTTATTGCGGCCGATGCCAACACGGTATCGGGGAAAAAGAGCGTCGGTACGCTGATTGACGAACTATGGCTGTTCGGAAAGATGCCGAACGCGGAGGACATGCTACGGGAAGCAACGGGCGGCCTTGCCAGTCGCCCGGAGGGCTTCGTTATCTACCTTACGACGCAATCGAACGAGCCGCCGGCCGGCGTGTTCGCCCAGAAGCTCCGATATGCGCGGGATGTGCGTGACGGGAAAATCGATGACCCGTGCTTTGTGCCGATCATTTACGAGCATCCCGACGACCTGCGCGCCCGGAAGGAACACCTGTTGGTCGAGAATCTGGCGATGGTCAACCCGAATTTCGGCTACTCGGTCGATCAAGCGTTCCTCGAGCGCGAGTTTCGCAAGAGCAAAGAGGCGGGCGAAGAATCGTTTCGCGGATTCCTCGCGAAGCACGCGAACGTCGAGATTGGTCTATCTCTGCGGTCAGATCGATGGGCCGGCGCGGAGTTTTGGGAAGGGGCGGCGCTACAGCAGGCGCTCACGCTCGAAAGCCTGTTGGAACAGTGCGAGGTGGTCGACGTAGGCATCGACGGCGGTGGGCTCGATGACCTGTTGGGCTTCGCAGTAGTCGGCCGCATTCGCGACACGCGGAACTGGTTGGTGTGGTTTCACGCGTGGGCGCACAAAACCGTATTCGAGCGCCGCAAGGACATTGCATCGACCCTGCGCGACTTCGAACGCGACGGAGACCTGACCGTGTGTGAGCAGATCGGGGACGATGTGTTGGAGGTCGCGGCGCGGGTCAGGCAGATTCACGACGCGGGGTTACTCGACAAGGTAGGCGCTGACCCGGCCGGCATCGGCGGGATTCTCGACGCGCTGGTCGAGGTAGGCATCCCGGAGGATTCGATTGTCGGTATCTCGCAAGGGTGGAAGCTGGCCGGCGCGATCAAGACGGCAGAGCGACGCATCGCGGCGGCGTCCGGGCGCAAGGCCGACGCAGAGCCGGTCGAAGGCGCATTGATCCACGGCGGGACACGCATGATGAATTGGTGCGTGGGCAACGCCCGCGTAGTGCCGGTGGGTAATGCAATCAACATCACGAAGCAGGTGAGCGGATCGGCCAAGATCGACCCGCTGATGGCACTATTCGACGCAGTTTCGCTCATGATGACCAACCCGGCGGCGCGCGGGAAATCGGTCTACGAGAAGCGCGGAATCCGTCGACTCTGAGGGGGGATATGGCAATTTGGAGCTTGTTTAAACATAGCACTACTAAACAGGAGGTACGACACGAGCCAGTCGTCCGCGCGGCAGTGAGCGCACCGTCGGGCGGCGGCGAAACTTTCAATGGGCTGGACGACCCGCGCTTTCTGCAATACGTCCGGCGCGGCGAGGTCGACGGGCAAGACGGTGAGCGCCGCTTGCGCAATATGGCGCTGCTGCGGTGCGCGACGCTCATCAGCGAGTCGGTAGGCATGCTCCCCATCAATCTGTTGGCGAGCGACAGCACCAAGGCCATGCAGTCCGACAACCCGGCGCATCGCCTCATCAAACTCAAGCCGAACGGCTGGCAGACCCCGCATGAGTTCAAGAGCCTGATTCAGCTACACGCGTTGCTTGACGGAAACGGGTACGGTCGCATTATCCGTTCGCAGCTCGGCAATCGACCGGTAGCAATCGTGCCGTGCCGGCGATTCTCGACTCGCCCGCGCCTGACCGAATCGTTCGAGGTTGTCTACGATCACGTCGACCCGTTCGGCAACGAAATCGAACTGACGTCGAGCGAGGTATTGCACCTGCGTGACGTGTCGCTCGACGGAATCCACGGAATTTCCCGGTTGCGTCTCGGACGTAACGCGCTCGACCTCGCGGAAGAGGCAGAGAAATCGACACAAACGCTGTTTCGCACCGGCGTAATGGCGGGCGGCGCGTTGGAAGCCGAAGAAGCACTATCCGATCAGGCATACGGTCGCTTGAAAGAGTCGTTGCACGAGGATCACGGCGGCGCAGAAAACGCGGGGAATTGGATGATTCTCGAAGAAGGGCTCAAGGCCAAGCAGTTCGGCACTACGGCGCAGTCGTCGCAGCAGATCGAAAACCGGAACCATCAGATTGAGGAAGTGGCCCGCATGTACGGCGTGCCTCGCCCGTTGCTGATGATGGATGACACGTCGTGGGGATCGGGTGTCGAGCAGTTGGCGCTGTTCTTCATTCAATACGGCCTGTCGCATTGGTTCGTACAGTGGGAGCAGGCGCTCGCCCGCTGCTTTCTGACCGACAAAGAGCTTGGCGCATATGCGTTCAAGTTCAACGAGGCGGCGCTACTGCGCGGCACGCTCAACGATCAGGCTGCATTCTTCAGCAAGGCGCTTGGTGCGGGCGGCTCGTCGCCGTGGATGACGCAGAACGAGGTGCGCGACACCCTCGACATGCCGCGCAATAATGACGCAGTGGCCGATCAGCTACGCAATCCGATGACGCAAAAATCGAAGGGGGATGCTAAACAATGAGTCTTTTGAGCCTGCCGGAAATCAAGGCGGCTTCGTGCCTGAAGGGCGGCGAGCAGATCGCGCGCCCGGACGTGCTGGCGCGCTGGCAACCGGAGATCAAGGCGACCGCCGGTGACGATGTTGGCGGCATCACGATCAACGGTGCTATCGGTGAGACGTGGGACGGCACGGGCGTTACGTCTAACCGAATCGCAGCGGCACTGCGCAGCATTGGCGCAGGTGTCCCGGTGGTCGTCAACCTCAACTCGCCGGGCGGCGATTTTTTCGAGGGCGTCGCAATCTACAACCTGCTGCGCCAGCACGACGCGGAAGTGACCGTGAACGTCATGGGGCTGGCGGCGAGCGCGGCGTCTGTCATTGCAATGGCCGGGGACAAAATCCTCATGGGCGACGGCGCGTTCCTGATGATCCATAACGCGTGGTCGGTCGCGGTCGGGAACCGTCATGACTTCATTACGGCGGCTGAAACGCTCGCGCCGTTCGATGACGCAATGGCGAGCCTGTACGCGAAGCGCTCGGGCATGAGCAAGGCCGACGCCGCTGTGTTGATGGACAAAGAAACGTGGATCAGCGCGGATCAAGCCGTGAAGAACGGCATGGCAACCGGCTTGCTGGACGACGCGGCAACGTCGAAAGGCGACACCAAGGCGGCGGAGCAGCGACGCATTCTCGCGACTGTAGATTCGGCGCTTGCAGGCTCTGGAATGAGCCGCGTACAGCGCGCGGAGGTGTTGGCTAGAATGCGCCCGGAAGTGAAGTCACGGACTACGAAAAATTGCGACGTGGCAGAAATGGAAGCTTCGCTGCGGAGCATCATGAGCAACGCCACCTCTATCAACTCCATCAAGGAATAAGGCATATATGGCAAAAGGCAAGCTGGCATCGGTGGTTCTTGCGGCACTGGCGGGTATTAACCCGCGCGGCATCCAGTCGGTGCGCGCCGACGTTGACCTGTCGACCGTGAAGGCACTTATCGAGGGCGTGAATGTTGCATTCGCCTCGTACAAGGCCGAAAACGACCGCGCGCTGGCAGAGCTGAAGGCAAGCGGTCACACGTCGAGCGACACGCTCGCGAAGGTCGACCGCATCGACGGTGATGTGTCGGAAATCCAAGCGGCAATCGACAAGATCGCGATTCAGATGGCGGGCGCACAGATGGGCGCGGGCGCGCAGGTCAAGGACAAGGAGTATTCCAACGCCTTCCATGCTCACTTCCAGAAGGGCGAAATCCGCGCGTCGCTCAACAAGGGCGAGTCGGAGCAGGGTGGCTATCTCGCGCCGGTCGAGTGGGATCGCACGATCACGAGTAAGCTGGTTCTCGTTTCGCCCATGCGCCAAATCTGCCGCGTGCAACCGACCGGCAAGGCGGCCTACTCGAAGCTGTTCAACATGCGCGGCACTGAGTCGGGTTGGGTTGGCGAGGAAGATAATCGCCCGCCGACCAACGGGCCGGCGTTCAAGTCGCTCGCGTACACGACCGGCGAAATCTACGCGAATCCGGCGGCAACGCAACAGATGCTGGACGACGCGGAAATCGACCTCGAAGCGTGGCTCGCGGCAGAGGTTCAACTCGAATTCGCGAAGCAAGAGGGCATCGGCTTCCTGACGGGTACGGGCGACAAGATGCCGACCGGTCTGCTGACGTACATCAAGGGCGGTGCGAACGCGTCGAAGCATCCACTCGGCGCAATCCAGACCGTCAACAGCGGCGACGCGAACGCGATCACGGCCGACGCTATTTTCGACCTCATCTATGACCTGCCGTCCATCTACACGCTCAATGCGCGTTTCACGATGAACCGGACGACGCAAGGCAAGGTGCGCAAGCTCAAGGACAACACGGGCAACTACCTGTGGCAACCGTCGCTTGTCGCGGGTCAGCCTTCGACGCTCGCGGGCTATGCCCTCACGGAACTGCCGGATATGCCGGACGTTGCGGCCGGTGGTACCCCTGTCATGTTCGGGGACTTCGCGCAAGGCTACCTCATCAATGACCGTGTTGGCGTCCGCGTCCTGCGTGACCCGTACACCAACAAGCCGAACGTGCAGTTCTACACGACCAAGCGCGTCGGCGGCGGTCTGCTGACGCCGGAATGCCTGCGCGCAATGAAGGTCGGCGCGACGGCGTAAGCGGCCCGTAGCACGTGGGGGCGGGCGCATGAGGGCGTGCCGCCCCCTTTTTTCGCATGGAGGGTGATAGATGGCAGTGTTTTCGAAGGCATGGCGAGGCGTTCCCGATGGCGAGATTTACCCGGTCACGTATGAGCCGGGCGACGAGTGCCCGCCGGAACTGGAATCCGCGGCCGGCTCTGCTGACGCGCTGGAAGGTGGCAAGCCGAAGGCATCGGCGCGAGGCAAGGCGGCGACCGAATGAGCGTGATTCCGCTTTCATTGGCGCTGTCGTTCGTGCGGCAGGATGAGGGCGTCGAAGATGACGTATGCGCGGTGTTGCTCGACGGTGCAGAGGCGTCGGCGTTCGCGTACCTGAATCGTGACGTGTACCCGGATCAAGATGCGCTCGATGCCGCGAGCAAGGCCGGCACGGCAGGCCCGTTCGCGATGGTGATAAACGGGGCAATTAAGGCGGCAATCCTCAAGATGTTCGCGGAGCAACACACGAACCGGGAGGATTCGGCGGGCGGGCAAGCGGTCGCGGAATTGCCGTTCAACTCGCGCGCACTGCTGCGGCCGTGGCGCGTCATTCCGGGGGTGTGAAGTGTCGGGGACAACAACCAAGGCAGGAAGGTATAACCGCCGCGTGCGAATTGAAGCGCTGGACCCTGACGCGCAGGACGCCTACGGCCAGCCGAAGGAAGCGTGGGTGAAGGTGTGCGAGGTATGGGCCGACATCATGGGTAAATCGGGCTCACAGGTGATTCGCTCGGATCAGCCGGTGGGCGAGGTCAAAACATCGATTCGTGTGCGCTACAGGGAGGGGCTGCACGAGGGCATGGTGGCGGTGTTGCTCGGCGCACGCGGCGCGAAATCGCAACAGTTCAACATCGACGCTGTTTCGCCCGACTTCGCGGGTCGCGAGCACGTCGACCTCATTTGTACGGCGGTGGACAATGGCCGACGCTGATTCGCTGACGGCTGCTGCGCTGCGCTCGGTCGCTGGAATGAAAGTCTATCCTGACCAAGCGCCGACCGGAGCAAAGCCGCCATACGCCGTTTATCAAGCCGTAGGCGGGGTCAGCATAGCCGACCTCGACAACAACCCGGACGACCTGCAAAACGCGCGTATGCAGGTCGCAATCTGGTCGCCGGATAAAGGGGAATCCGTCCGGTGCATGCAAGAAGCACGCCGCGCTATGATGCGCGCCGGTGCTGTTCCCATTGGCGCGCCGACGAGCGCATACGAGACGGATACGAAGCTGTACGGCCGCCGTCTTGATTTTTCAATCTGGTTCAAGGAGTGATATGAGCAGCACGGCAATCAACGCGCAGGGCTCGCGGTTCTACATCAACACGGGCAAGCCGGCGGACGCGAAACCGACGTGGACGAAAGTGAACAACGTAAAATCTTTCAGCGGATTTGATGGCAGTGCGAATGAAATCGACGTGACCGACCTCGACAGCAAGGCGAAGGAAAAGCAACCGGGCCTTATGGACAATGGCGCATTTTCGCTGGAAATCAACCGGAACCTGAAAGGCGCAGGTCAGGCGGCCATGCTCGCGGCGCAGAAATCGCAGGCTACGACGGACTACCAACTCGTCTACCCGGACGGCACGGCCGACCAGTTCCGCGCATTCGTGAAGTCGTTTCCGATCGCTGGCGGCGTGGATGCCGTCATGACCTCGACCGTCAGCCTGACGATCACGGGTGAAGTCGTTCCGGTTGCGCCGGGTGACGTTGCGACGGGCGGCGCGCCGGACGACCCCGCGCCGTCGAGCGGCGCATAATCTCAACGCGGTGGCGCGCACGAGTGTGCCGCCGAGTAGGAAAATTCTCGATAGATTCACCGATAAACGAATTAGGAGTACGAAAAACTAATGGCACTCAATCGCGATCAGATTCTCGGCGCGCTGGACCTCAAGTCCGAACCCGTCGAAGTTCCCGAATGGGGCGGTGAAGTTCTCGTGAGCGTGATGAGTGGTGCAGCGCGCGACGCACTGATGGAAACGCTGGCGACGCCGCAAAGCTCGTCGCGTTTCCAAGCAATCATGATCGCGTCGACCATCGTTGACGAGGCGAGCAAGCCGGTTTTCTCGACGGACGACGTTGAAGCGCTGACCGGCAAGAATCCGGACGTGATGGCGCGCGTCGTCAGCGTCGCTATGCGCCTGAATGGCATCGGCCAGAAGGCGGTCGCAGAAGCTGAAAAAAACTCCGACGCCGCCCCGAGCGCCTAAGCTGGTTTCGGCTGGCCCGCGAGCTAGGAATGTCGGTGCGGCGCTGTCAACAGGAGGTCGACAGCGCCGAGTTTGCCGAATGGCTCGCGTACGGAAACATTGAGCGGTTCGGGCCGGCTATGGACGATTTGCGCATGGGCGGAATCGCGGCGGCAATCTACAACGTAAACCGGGACACGAAGCAACGGCCGGAGCCATTCGGGCCGGCCGATGTGTTTGGATGGATGGAGGCGGGGAAGGCGGCAAATGAGCCGGTGCTACTGGCGGATGCGTCGGAGCAAACGGCGTTGATGAAGGCCAAGCTATTCGGGAACCGGCGACGTAATGGCGCTAAAAATGGAGGTTCAGAACCCGAACGGATTTAGTGAACTGCTGCAAAAGATGGGAGCCGCACTAGGCGAGTCTGCGTTACGCAAGGCTGCTGCTAGTGCGGCTTCTGTCGTTTTGAGGGAGGCAAAGGTACGCGCGCCCGTCGGGCCGCTGCCGCACCATCAAGGCAGCAAGCAATTTCCGGTCGGGTTCGGCCGTGATTCGTTGCTCGTGACCTTCAAACCGGAAATGTCGGTGGAAGGGAAGATGGCGACGTACACGGTCACATGGAGCAAGGACGCCTACTACCTGGCGTTCTACGAGTACGGCACGTCAAAGATGGCTGCGCGCCCGTTCTTTCGACCTGCTATCGACGCGACGAAAGACGAGCAGTTGCAGGCAATTCGCGATTCGCTGTCGCAATCAATGAGGGAGGCGGGTCTTGTCCAGTAACACCCAATACAACCTGACCGTCAACGCAGACGGCGTGCATGCCGCGCTTGAGCGCGCGCAAACGAGCTTTCAGAAGTTCGGCGTAACAGTCGACCTCACGGCGCAGAAAGCGGCGGCATCACAGCAGGCGTTCGAGGAATCCGTCAAGAACACGTCGGACGCCTCGGTGCGCGCACAGCGGCAGGTCAAGCGCTACATGGATTCGCTCGTACAGCAGGCACAAACGGCCGGCCAAACAAGCGAGGACATGCTACGACTGCGGGCCGCACAACTCGGCGTGTCGCAGGCGGCAGAGCAGCACATCGCCAAGATTGAGCAGGTCAAAGCAGCCATGTCGCAACAGGCGCAGATTGCGCGCGACGTGGCGATGGCAGAGCGCGAGGCAGCAGCGGCGGCCCGTGATGAAGTGGCGAACCAGACGGCCGCGCAAAATCTCGCAAACGCAGCGCAGGTCGCCAACAAGAAGCAGGCCGACCAGTTGCGGGCAGCCAGTGCGGACGCGACGGCGCAAGCGCAGATCGCGTCAGAACGGCGCGTAGCGTCCGAGTCGCAGCTTGCTTATCTGAAGGCGCAGGCAGCGGCAAGCAAGGCCAACGCGGCGGCTGTAGCGGACGCCAAGGCAGCGGAGGCAGCCAAGACGGCAGCAGCGAATGCAGGCGCGGCAGATCGGTTCAAGGCGTGGAATACGGCATCGCAAGCCGCCGTGCAGGCTTCCAAGTCGCAGGCGGCGGCTGTGCAGGCTCAAAGCACGATGACCGCGAGCAAGCAGATTGCGGACGCGAATGCAGCGAAGGTCGCGCAGATCGATGCGGCAAAGCAGGCAGCAGCAGCGCAAACGGCGGCGCTTCAGAACGTCGCGGCGAAGTCGGGCGGCGGCGGTCACGGCGGCGGACACGCTGGTATCTCTCGCGAACTGATGGTGTTGAGCCATGAGGCGGCGATGGGGTCGTGGAAAAACTTCGGCGGCTCCATGATGGTGCTGGCCGAACAGATCAATGTCCTGAGGTATGCGCTTACGCCGGTCGGCGGCGCATTCATCGCTGTTGGCGCGGCGGCGGCGCTCGCCTATATCAGCATCCACAACATCACGAAAGAGCAAAAAGAGCTACAGGGAGCGATGGCGCTCACGGCGAATTTTGCAGACCTGACGCAAGGGCGCTTGCTCGTGCTGTCGGATGCCATTCACAGCAGCCTTGGCGCGTCCGTTGGCGATGCGAAAACGGCGCTCAAGGAACTGGCGAAATCCGGTGTCGTGGTGGGCGCTGACCTTCAGGGCGTGGCTGAAGGTGTCGTTGCCTATTCGAAGTTGAGCGGCCAGTCGGCAGACGATACCGCCAAGATGTTCATTCAGTCCTACGGGTCGGCCGGCGAGGCCGCGCAAAAGTGGGCCGAAACGCATCACGACCTGTCGAAAGCGCAGATCGAGTTGATTAAGAAAATGGAGGAATCGGGCGACAAGGCTGGCGCTTGGTCTGCCTTCGTTCAGTCGGCTACGGACGCGGCCCGCGTCAAGGTCAAGGCCGATTTGAAGGAGATGGGCGGCGACATTGAGACGCTTGGTCAGCAGTGGGCGCGATTCTGGCGCGGTATCAGCGGCAGCGGCGACGAACTGACAAAGCGCCTCGACAACGTGCGCCGCCTGCGTGCGCAAAAGAACGATTCCGATTACAACCCGATGGGTGTCAACTCGGCCGAGTTCGATCGACAGATCGCGGCCGAGCAACAGGAAATCGACAAGCTGAACAAAGCGACGCGCGAGCAAGATGAGCACACGAAGGCTGTCGATCGTGCGCGCGCGATGGACGAGCAGCACGCCGAAGCCATGAAAAAGACGTGGACATGGCAGCAGAAACTTGCTGACGCCAACACGAAGTCGCGCGCTGGTATGAACGCGCGCATTGCGGCAGCGAAGGCAGCGAACAGCTACACGACGGAATACGCTGCGCAGCAAGCGAAAGACCTGCAAGCCGAGCTTGCGGCGAACGCCCGTGAATTCCACGGCCAGAAGCAGGCCAAGACCGCGGCCCCTGCTGTACACGATACGTTGCTCGAAGGCATCACGAAGCAAAACGAGGCGCTGTCGCTTCAGCTTTCGACGCGTGAGAAGCTGACTGCGGCAGCCCGTGTTCAGCTTGACGCGCAGTTGCGCATCACGGCTATCGAGAAGATCGCGGCGAACAAGCGCACGGCAGAGGATAAGCGAATCCTCGCTGACAAACAGGCGATTCTCGATGCGGCGGCCAAGGGCGTCGAGATGCAAAAGCAGGTCGACGCGCAAGAGGAATTGAACAAGCTGAAAGAGCGCGGGAAGCAGATCGACGCCGACATTCTGAACTATCAGCAATCGCAATCGGAGCAATACGAGGCCCAGCTACAGGCTATCGGGCTCGGCCGCAAGGAGCAGCAGCGCGTCGCGTCTGAGCGCTCGATTCGTCAAAAGTACCTGCACGAACAAGCCAAGCTCGACCGCGAGACACCGGAGGCATTGCGGGGCAGCGACGACTATCTGGCGGCGCAGCAGCGTATCGCGCAAGGGCGTGAAAAGTCATTGGAGGACAACCGACGCTATTACGCCGACATGGACGCCATGCAGGCGGATTGGATGACAGGCGTAACGCAGGGATGGCACGACTACACGGACGCAGCAGCCAGCAATATGGCGCTCGCGCAAACGGCTTTTGTCGACACGACGAACACACTACAGCAGACGTTCGACACGTTCGTTAGGACCGGAAAGCTCAACTTCGCGGACATGACGCGCAGCATTCTGTCCGACCTTGCCAAGATCGCGGCGCAGAAAGCGATTGTCGGGCTGGTCAACATGGGAGTTTCGGCCGTGTCCGGCTTCATGGGCGGTGGCGCGGACATTCCGGCGGACACGGCAAGCACGACGACCGGGCTCAATCAGTATGGTTTCCACCTCGCGACGGGCGGCGCAGTGTCGGGGCCGGGGTCGAGTACGAGCGACAGCATTCCCGCGTGGCTGTCCGATGGCGAATACGTCGTGAAAGCGGCGGCCGTCGACCGCATTGGTGTGCATACGCTTGACGCGCTGAATGCGGGTCATTCGCTTGGCGCTGTCGCTAGGTTTTCGTCCGGCGGTGCGGTAGGCTCGGTGGCCCGCGCGACACGTCCGGAACGCGGAAATACGACGCTCGTCGACGTGACGGTGAATGCGGACGGGGGCGGTCTGGATGCGTCGGATATTCCGGGGTTGAAGGCCGACATTCAGGCGCTTATCGACGCTCGCATCGCGCAGAAAATGAAGGGGCAGGGCGGGTATGCGTGGCAAATGGCAAACGGGAGTGTTTAAACAGTGCTGACGTTCGGATGGACTCCGACCGTCGCGAACTTCGGCGGTACGGCTACTCCGGTAGTTCGTAGCGCGAAGTTTGGCGACGGATACGAGCAGAGAGCGGCCGACGGGCTCAACAACGTAGCGTCGGCGTTCTCTTTGCAGTTCAACGGGAGCGAGGACAAGATTAAAGCCATTCTGGCATTTCTCCGGGCTGCTGGCGGGGCTGATGCCTTCTGGTGGACTCCACCCCTTTGGGACTCGCCGGGAGCGTTTTACAGCCCGTCATGGACGGAGGCAACAAAGGACGGGAACGTGTACACGATGACCGCGCAGTTTCAGCAGACATTCAGCGTAGAGGGATAGAGCACATGGAAGGATTGCAGAGGCTTGATTTTGGCAAGCAGCCGACCGGCGAGGGTGGGGATACCTACCGAAAGGCTGCGATCAAGATTCAGGCCAACTTTGATGCGATCAGCGCAGCGGTTGATACGAAGGCGAACGCAGGCGATTCCGCCGAATCGCTGGCCGACGAGATTGCGGCGCGCATCAAGGGCGATGCAGACACTACGGCAGCAGCCAACGCCCGAATGGATGCAGGTGACGCTACCGTGACCGACAACGCGAACAAATACGCGGAACAGGTCGGCGCGGCTCGCCTTGCCGATGCCAAGGCATACGCGGACGCGCAGGACGGGAAGGTGACGACCGCCGCAAACAGCCGTATGGATGCCGGCGATGCGAACGTGACCAAAGCCGCCAATACGCGTATGGATAGCGGCGACGCGGCTACGCTCGCATCGGCCAACGCTCGCGCCGATACGGGCGACGCGAACACGCTCGCGAGCGCAAAGAGCTACGCCGATTCGCAGGACGCGAAGGCAGCAACCATCGCTAACACGCGTATGGACATGGGCGACGCGAACGCGCTCGCATCCGCAAAGACGTATGCGGATGGCGTCGGCACGGCACGCTTGACCGATGCCAAGGCGTACACGGACACGGCCAAGGCTGACGCGATCGGTCAATCGAAGGCGTACACGGACACCAAGTCGGCGGCAACGCAGTCGGCGGCCGTGGCAAGCGCAAAGACGTACACGGATGGTCAAATCTCGGCGCTCGTTGGCGGCGCGCCGGAAACCATGAACACGCTAAAGGAACTGGCCGACGCGCTCAACGACGATAAGAACTTTGCGGCGACGACGGCTGCACAGATCGCACTCAAAGCCGATATCACGTCCGTTGATTCGAAGGATGCGGCGACGCTCGCGGCGGCGAAGGCATACACGGATGCCGCTCCGGCGGCAGGCGTGCAGAGGTCTTATGTCGACACGGGCGACGCGAACGCGCTGGCGTCGGCAAAGAGCTACACGGACACGGTTGCAGCGGGTGTGCTGAAGCCTGCTGCTATCGCTTCGCGTGGCGTCATCACGGGCACGAGCACGACGGGCGCGCTCGTGGCGTCGAATGGCGGCGGCACGGCTCAAACGTCGGTCATGCTCACACGCGAAGGCGCGGTTGCCGACCAAAAGCGATGGGAAATCATCCATGATGGTGTCGGAAAGCTGACGTTACGCACGGTCAACGACGGCTATTCGGCAGCAAACGAAGCGTTCAGCATCGCGCGTGCTGCTACGGGTGTTGGTCTGACATACATGGGGCTGATGCAGAACGGTGGGCGCGTGCTCGTAGGTGCGGGAGGGGATGATGGCGGGAACCTGCTGCAAGTGGCGGGAAACATGCGCGCTGCCAATTACTTCATTGCGGATCAGGGCGCGGGTCAGTCTGGATTGATCGGCATGAACACGGGCGCGAACGGGCCGAATATCGCTTTCTACGGTGCGAACACGGCCGGCTCCGGCGCAATCACGTTCTCGGCTGGCGGTAACGAAAGAATGCGCCTGACGGCTGGCGGCTCGCTGCTGGTTGGCACGAGCGCCCCGGCTGCTGGACCTAGCGCGCTCGTTGTGGGCGGTGCGGCTACGGTGTACTCCGCTACCAACGACACCGTTGCGTCGATCAGCGCCGGTGCATACAGCGGCGGCCTATCTATCGAGGCATTCGACGGCGCAAACAAGACGAAGAAGAATATCGTGCTTGCCGGATGGGGCGGTCGCGTGTTGGTCGGCAACAGCGTTGCGGATGATGGCTCGGCAGCGCTTCAGGTGCAGGGAGACAGCCGCGTATCTGGCAACCTGACCGTAAGCAAGTCGGGCGGCGGCGCGCGCGTAGACGATCCTGTCGGCACCAGTCATTCGAACTATTACCTTTACAAGCAAGGCGGTGTCGCATGGGGTATCCGTGGCGCGTGGAACGACAGCGACAAATTCCAGATTAACGCATATGACGTCACGACGGGCCTTGTGGCCCCCGCGTTCTCTGTTGCGCGTGCAACGCAGACTGTATCGGCATTGAAACGCCTTACGGTCGGCACGCAATCCGACGATGGAAGTTCGGCATTGCAGGTCAACGGTACGTCGACATTTAATAGCACGCTTTACGTCACGGCCGCGCAGTCCGGTATTGAATTGGGTTCGCAGTCGGCTGTTGGTAGTGGCTTCATTGATTTCCACACGGCGGGCGCGGTAGCGGACTACGACGCGCGGATTATCGCGTCGGGCGGTGACGCAGGCAAGGTGAATGCACAGCTTCAGCACATCGCAGGCAAGCACTTGTTCCAAGTGACCGGGAAGGGTACGGCGCTGATGGTCAACGAAGCCGGGCGAACGCAGGTCGGCGCAGTGATCGGCGATAACGGATCGCAATTGCAGGTGAAGGGCGACGCGAGTGTGGCCGGCACGCTGCGCGCTGACGCTGCCTACATCACGACGCTTTTCGGTAACGAAGCGGTCGGTATGGTCGGCACCGGCAACGTCGGGATGCTCATGAACAATACCAAAGCGGGCGTCCAGTTCAATGTGTACACCGGCCCGGGCGGAAACTTCAATGTCATCAAGGAAGGGTCCGGCACGGCAGCAATTCAGGTAACGGGAAGCGGGCAGCGAACGTTGATCGGCGGCGCGTCGGATGATGGTGGGTCGGCGTTTCAGGTGCAGGGGCAATCGTCTATGCGCGGCCGGGTGTACCTGACCGATGGCGCCGGAGTTAACGGCCATGCGGGCGAAATCGCTTTCAAGCGCAATGGCGACGACCTCTGCTTTTATCAGCGGGCATGGCCGGACACTGGCAACGCAGGCGTGCAGTGGGTGAACGCTGCGTATAACGCTGTCGTGGCAAGCATCGATAACGGTGGAACGTTGTGGCTCGGTGGCAAGCTCACGTTCCAAAACGGTTCTACGCTTAACGGCGACGGCAACCTTTTCATGACGTGGCGGCAACGTTGGCTGTCTGACGACATGGGGAAGCTAGACGACGCATGGAGCAAGGCGAACGACGCGCAGGTAAATCGCGCCGACCGCGGGGCACAGTGTCATCAGGTCGATAGGATCGAATGGGATTACGTTGGCTCGGTCAACAGCGCTATTCACAGCGTAGTTGACGTAGGCGATCCGTGGGTTGTGACAGGACTGCGGGTCAACGCGAGCACGTCGGGCATCACGGCGATTTGGCAACGTACTTCGTGGCTCCGTAACAACTAAGAACGCGGCGCGGTGCCTTGCTGGTGCCACGCCTCAACAGGAGGGAATGCATTGATGGATTTTTCGAAGTACACGCACGATCACATGGTGATTGCGCTGCAAATGATGTACCCGGAACTGGTGCCCGGCCGCGATTACCGCTGCTGCGTTCCCATCGGTGACGACGGCAATCAAAGCGGCGATCCGCGCATTGGTATCTGGCGCGCCGAAATCGAGCAGCCGTCCGACGATGACGTGCACACGTTCTTTGCTGAGAATGAGGAAGCGATCCGCGAAAAGCACGTTCGCATTTTCCGCAACCTCGACCTCGCCGCAACGGACGGCAAGGCAAATGCTCCGGTCGACGCGCCGGAGAGCGTGCAAGCGCTCCATACGGGTTGGGCCGAGTATCGCCAAGCGCTGCGCGATGTGCCGCAACAGGAAGCGTTTCCGTTTTCCGTCGAATGGCCGGTAAGCCCGCACGCAGCAACAATGACCAGTGGTGACGTTGGTGCCGCAATCGGCGGCGTGGAGGGTCAGGCGGCATGACGATCACGGGCGACATTCAGCAGTTGTCGCCCGGTCGCATTGTGGAACTGTTCGAAGTTGATGCAACCAACATCGGCGGCGACATGATGCGATTCCACGGGCATCTACAGAGCCAGCCAATCTGGTGGCAAGGGCAAGAGTTTCGCCCGTGGCCGATTCAAGCTACGGGGTTCAAGAAAACGACCGATGCGCAGCAGCCGACGCCGATCCTCAACGTTGGTGATTTGGGTGCGACGATCAGCGCGCTGTGTGTTGTTCTCGATGACTTCGTGGGCGCGACAGTGAAGCGACGGCGCACGCTCGTGAAGTATCTGGATGCGCGCAACTTCCCGAGCGGCAACCCGGCGGCCGACCCTACGGCAGAAATGGCGGTGGAAATCTGGCGTGTTGAACAGAAGGCGGCAGAGGAAAGCGGCGTTTCGGTGAGCTTTACACTCGCGTCGCCGCTGGACTTCGGCGGTCAGCAGATCCCGGCGCGCCAGATGGTCAATATGTGTCAGTCGCAGTATCGCGGGCCGGACTGCGGTTATACGGGGATCAGGTTCTTCGACCGCAACGACAAGCCGGTAGACGACCCGGCACTTGACCGATGCAGTATGAGGTTGAGCGGGTGCGAGTGCCGCTTCGGTGAGAATAGCGAATTGCCCTTTGGGGGCTTTCTCACGGACGTTTTGTCATGATCGAAATATCGGATTTGCCTGACGACGTGCGCGCCGCAATCGAGGCACACGCTATCGAGGCTTACCCGAATGAGGCGTGCGGGCTCGTCGCCTTGCCGGGCGGCGGCGGGCCGCTCGCTTACCTGCGTTGCGCCAATACGGCTGATGATCCGCTGAAAAATTTTCGAATCTGCGGTGAGGACTACATATCGGCTGAATCGGTCGGAGCAATTGAGGCTGTTGTGCACTCGCATCCGGGCGGACGCGCAGTGCCATCGAAGGCAGATCGCACGATGGCGGAAGCGGTGGGTGTAAACCTCTGGATCATCGTATCGGTGGGCGTGCAGGTCGACGGCTCGATTGGTGTCGAGGCGTGGGGCTCGTTCTCGCCTGACGGCTACATGGCCCCGCTGATTGGTCGCGAATTCGTGCATGGCGTTCACGACTGTTACTCGATTGTGCGCGATTGGTACAAGGTGGAGCGCGGTGTGACGTTGCCGGACTTCCCGCGTACTGATGGATGGTGGAACGACGGCAAATCCTCGCTGTACCTCGACAACTACCGCGCGGCAGGGTTTGCCAACGTCGGCAAGGATGCGACGCTCATTCCGGGCGACGTGATGTTGATGACGGTTCTAAGCCAAAACGACGAGCCGAACCATGCGGGTGTCTACGTGGGTGACGGCCGGATGATTCATCACATGGCCGGCCGCCTGTCGACCAAAGTGCTATTCGGCGGCATGTGGCAGGCGAGCCACTACACCACACTTCGATACAGGGGGAATTGATGCGGCAAGAGCTTACGACGATCCGTCTCTATGGCGTTGCCGGCGTCCGGTTCGGCCGGGTGCACCGGCTCGCCGTGGGATCGGCGCACGAAGCCGTTAGGGCGCTTTGCGCAGTGGTGCCCGGATTCCGGAAGTTCCTCGCCCGCTCGCGAGACATGGGGCTCACGTTCGCCGTGTTCCTCGACAAAACCAACATCGGCCGGGACGAGCTGGAATTCCCCGCGTCGCGTTCGGAGATTCGCATTGCGCCGATGATCGCGGGTTCGAAGCGCGGCGGCCTGTTCCAAACCATCCTCGGCGCGGCGCTTGTGGTGGTTGGCGCACTCACGTCGTGGTCGGGTGGAACGGCGCTCATGATGATGGGCGCGAGCATGATGCTCGGTGGCGTGGTGCAGATGTTATCGCCTCAGACCGGCGGCCTGTCCGGCGTAACGGACAACGGAACGTCGTACTACTTCAACGGCCCGGTGAATTCGTCCGCGCAAGGCGAGCCGGTGCCGATTGTGTACGGCGAAATCATGACGGGCAGCAAGGTCGCGTCGAGTGGCATCTACACGGAGGATCAGGCTTGAGGTTGGAAATTGTAGGCGCGGGTGGCGGCGGCGGTGGTGGCGGCGGTTCCGGTACGGAGTCGCGCGATTCGCTGCACTCGACTGCAACGGCGAAGATTCTCGACGTTATCAGCGAAGGCCCGATTGTAGGGCTCGTGAACGGGTTGCAGTCTGTCTTTCTCGACGGGACGCCGGTGCAGAACCCGGACGGCTCGAGTAACTTCTCGAACTACAACATCGACACACGACCGGGCACGGTCGATCAGGCATACATGGCGGGGTTCCCGTCAGTCGAGAATGAAATCCCCGTAAGCCGGCCGCTCGACAGCGCAAACCCGGCTTACGTGCGCCAGATCGAAAATACGCAGTTGACGGCGGTTCGCGTTCGCTTCGGTGTGCCGATGCTTCAGTCGACAAACAAAGACACTGGCGATATTGGCGGCCATCGCGTCGACTACGCTATTGACCTCGCGGAGATTGGCGGCGCGTACACGACCGTCGTGCAGGGCGCTTTCGACGGGAAAACGACGACCCTGTATGAGCGCTCGTGTCGCGTCGACCTGCCGAAATCATCGGTTGGTTGGCTGCTGCGTGTGCGTCGCATTACGCCGACTTCCAACACGCAATTCATTCAGGATCAAGTCAACGTCGAAGCGATTACGGAGATTATCGACCGGAAATTGCGATATCCGAATAGCGCGTTGATCGGCATGCAGTTCGACGCCAAGTCGTTCGCGAGCGTACCCACTCGGGGCTACCACGTGCGCGGTCGGATTATTGACGTGCCGAGCAACTACAACCCGACGACGCGCACCTACAGCGGCGTGTGGGACGGAACGTTTAAACAGGCTTACACGAACAACCCGGCATGGGTGTTCAACGACCTCGCGAAGCATCCGCGCTATGGTGGCGGGCGCTACATCGACGCGTCCGCGCTCGATAAATGGACGCTGTACGAAATCGCGCAGTATTGCGACGTGATGGTGCCGGACGGCAAGGGTGGCACGGAGCCCCGCTTTACCTGTAACTGCGTGATTCAGGCCGACGCCGACGCATTCAAGGTGTTGCAGGACATTGCCGGCATCTTTCGCGGTCAAGCGTATTGGGGCGCGGGCGGCGTCATCGCTACGGCGGACATGCCGAGCGATGCGGTGTACGTCTACACGAACGCGAACGTAGTAGGCGCGAAGTTCACCTACACGGGCACGGAACGCAAGAGCCGCTACACGTTCGCGCAAGTTGGCTGGAATGATCCGGCGAACCAGTACAAGGCAGCCGTAGAGCCCGTACAAGACGACGAAGGCGTGGCCCGCTATGGCGTCGTCAAAGCGAGCATTACAGCGTTCGGCACGACCTCGCAGGGGCAGGCGCATCGGCTCGGCTTGTGGACGCTCGTTTCGTCGCGCGTCGAGACGCAGGCGGTGTCTTTCAAGGTCGGTCTAGACGGCACGCTGTCCATGCCGGGCGACGTGATTGCGGTTGCGGACAACAAGAAGGCCGGCCGACGCATGGGCGGCCGTATCCGGTCTATGACGGATACCGTCGTGAATCTCGACAAGCCGGTAAAGGCGAAGCCGGGTGACACGCTCACCGTCATTATGCCGAACGGCGTAGCGCAGAAACGCACGGTCGACAGCGCGGTTGGCGGCGCGGTGACGGTGACGAAGCACTATGACGCGGTGGGCGTGAAGGGTGCCGTTTGGATGCTCGAATCCGATGATCTTGTGGCGCAGTTGTTCCGCGTTACCGGTGTCGAGGAAAACGACGAAAACGGGCAGATCACTTACACGATCAGCGGCGTGCAGCACGAGCCGAGCAAATACGACTACATCGACACTGGCGCGCAGCTTTCGAAGCGCCCGACTACGGTTGTTCCGCCGAAGGTGCAGGCCGCGCCGGCGAGCGTGCGCGTGTCGGTGCATTACGTTGTCGATCAGGGCATTTCCCGGCCTACGATGACGATTGCTTGGGAACAAGCGGCCAACGCTGTCGACTACACGGTTGAATGGAAGAAAGACAGCGGCGAGTGGATTCCAGCCGGTACGGTCGGCGGCCAGTCGACGGACGTTCAGGGCATCTATCGTGGCGTGTATCAGGCCCGCGTGCGCGCCCGCAACTCGATGGGCGTCTACTCCCTTCCGACATTGAGCGAACCTACGGCGCTCGAAGGTAAGACCGGTGCACCGCCGGTCGTGGTATCCCTGAATGCGTCGAAAGAACAAATCGGCCAGATTGAGGTCGATTGGGCCTTTCCGGCCGATCACAGCGCAGACGATACGCAGCGCACGGAGGTCTGGTACAGCAAGAATCCGACACGCGACGGCAGCGAATCCAAGCAGGGCGATTACGCCTATCCGACCTCGCGCGCTACGTTGCTCGGTCTGACGAACGGCGTCTCGATGTTCTTCTGGGTGCGGCTGGTTGACCGCTCGGGCAACGTAGGCGCGTTCTACCCGGACGGCGTAGGTGTCAACGGGCAGTCGAGCGCTAACGCTAACCTGATTCTCGACCTGCTGACGGACAAGCTCACGCGCGAGCAGTTCGGCCAAGACTTGCTGTCGGAGATTGACGCACTGCCGGATATCGCGAAGCAGGCGCAGGACGCGGCGAACAAGGCGCACGACGCGGCGCAGCAGGCGAACGATGCGGCGGCGCAGGTCGGCGGAATGGCCGACCAGATCACGGCCAACGCGGCGGCGATCAGTGCGGAAACCATTGCGCGGGGCAAGGCTATCGACACGCTTGACAGGAAGCTGGTGGACCTGTCGTCGGAGGTCGACGGCAACACGGCGCGTCTGGACGAAGAGGCCACGATCCGCGCTGACGCTGACAAGTCGCTCGCGAAGGGGCTGCGCGTGCTGACTGCGCAGCTTCGCCCGCAAATGATCGGGGACGATAACGACCCGTTTGCCGGCGATGAAATGTATGCGGGCGTGTACAGCGAGCAGGAGGCACGTGTCGACGGCGACGAAGCGCTGGCGACAGACATTCAAGGTGTGGCTGTCGAGGTCGAGAAGAACGACAAGAAGCTGTCCGCGATGGTGCAGGACGAAATGAAGGCCCGTGCGGACGGCGATAGCGCGCTGGCGGATCGGCTCGTGACGCTCGAATCGAACGTGAACGGCAACATTTCCGCGCAGATCAAGCAAGAGCAGCAGACGCGCGCTGATGAGGACGCGGCGCTCGCAAAGTCGATCACTACGATGGGGGCGACCGTTGATGCCAACAAGGCGTCATTTAATTCTCAGGTCGAAGCGCTGGCGGCAGCGGATAAGGCGCAGGTCGATTCTATCGCCGGGTTGAAGGTACAGACGGGCAAGGACATTGCTGCGGCGGTGACGACCGAATCGAAGGCACGGGCTGATGCTGTCGGTGCGTTGTCGACTCGTATCGATTCGGTCAATGCGACGGTCGGTGCGAACAAGGCATCCGTAGACGCGCAGGTGCAGGCGCTCGCGGACGACGACAAGGCGCAGGTCGCGTCTATCGATGCCCTGAAGGTTCAGACCGGCAAGGACATTGCCGCCGCTGTATCGAGCGAGGCATCGGCTCGCACGTCCGCGGTCGACGCGCTGTCGTCGCGCGTCGACTCGCTCACTGTGCAAACCGGAAAGGATATTTCTGCGGCTGTCGCTGGCGAGGCGTCAGCACGGGCAGATGCGGTTAGTGCGGTGTCGAAGCGTGTTGACACGCTGACGGCGACAGCGGGCGACAACAACGCCGCACTGCAAAGCTCGCTCACGGCACTGGCGAACACTGACAAGGCGCAGGCGTCGCAGATCAGCGCGCTACAAGCGTCGGTCGGCACGGGCGGCGACGTGGATACGCGCATCAATGCGGCGATCAAGGCGCAAGCGACCGTGCAGGCGACGACGGACGCGGCGCAGTCGAAGCGCATTGACGACGTGCAGGCGCAAGCGGGCGCGAACGCGGCGGCTATTCAGGTCAACGCGAACGCATATGCTGACCTGAAGGGGCAAGTAAACGCGACGTACTCGGTTCGTGTGCAGGCGCTGTCGAATGGTCGGAAGGTGATGGCCGGATGGACGCTCAATGCTGACGGGTCGGGCGACTCGTCTATGGTTGTCGCGGCGTCCAATTTCATGGTCGTTGATCCGAACGGTAGCGGACTTATGTCGCCGTTTGCGATCAGCGGCGGGCAGGTTGTCATGAGCGACGCAATCGTGAATAACCTACGTGTAGACCTTGCGCTCGTGCATGGACGCCTACAGTCGACGGCCATCGGAAGTAACGGACGGCCGTGCGTTATCATCGACATGCAGTCAGGAGAACTACAGTTCAATGGAATCAATAACGGCTCGGGCTGGACTGAAATCCGGCCGGGTCAGATCGTGGTCTATGACGGCGCGGGTCGCCCACGCTGCGCATTCGGGGTGAATATCTAAATGGCTACAGGGCTTCGCATTTGGGGGCCGGACGGTCGACTCGTGGTCGACGTAACGCACCGGCTCGGGAAGCCCGTCGCAGTCGTCGGAATCCCGGCTCAGTTCAATGGGTCTGGTTCCTACACTGACGGCACGCTACAGAATCTCGTGAATCAGGGGCAGCGGTTGTTCGCCGCGTTCCAGCGCGAACACACGTTCGGATGGAAAACGAATAGCTGGAACGTGTGCCCGCCCCGCATCACGATCAACGGGGCGACTGTATCGTGGCAATTCGGCGGCAAGCAGGATGGACAAGCGGAAGTGACGGGAGGGCTTTTAGTGATTGGGGTTTTCTGATGGATGCGGGTTTCTGGTGCAGGACGGACGACAACGCGACGTATCAAATCGACGGCTATACGCCGACATTCGGGCTCAAGGAACACCTGTGGTTGACGTTCCAAAACCAGTCCATTCCGCTCGCGGGTGGCGCGGTGAGCATGCAATACGTGACGGTTCCGTATGCCGCATTTTCGTTCTCGGCCAATCAGCCCGTCGTGGCTTTCCGGTCGGAGTCGTGCCCCGCGCAGATGCTCGCATGTCGCAATACCGGCGGTAGCGGGTGGTTTGCTGAATTCTGGGGGCTCAACAACGGTGCGTCGTTCGAAATGTTCGTGTTCGACCGGCTGTCGAGTTTCACGGGTGGTTCGTCATTCGGCATGAAGGTATGGAACCCGGCGGGCGAACTGGTTGCGGATGCGGTGACGCCTCAGATGCTTCCGGTCGGGTTCCTCAACAGCAATATGTGCGCGGACGTGGGCGGCGGGATGCCGAGTTACGGGTGGCAGCAAGGCATGCGCAATCCGGGCAACGGGTGGTCGACCGCGTATGACTTCCCGACCGGCTCGGTCGCTTCGGCGGCAGTGCAAGCAGCATCCGCGATCAGCGGCGGCGCATGGATCGACGGTTGGCAACACAACGGGGGCCGAGCGACTCATTCGTGGTGGCGCTTGCCGTGGGATGGCGGCGGCGCGGCGGGCACGCTGATGGAATACGGATGCCGGCTTGACTGGTCGAGCGTCTTTCTGGACGTCGCCGGATTCCGTTTCTAAGAGGCCGAATCAGGCCGTATCGGACGACGTTCTGTTAATCCGGTGATTGGCTATGATCCCTGCGGGCGTCGCGTCAAGACGTCCAAATTAAACATGGGAGCATATGCAGATCAGTCCGACAGAGGCGGCGGCATACGCGGGATCGGGGGTTGGCGTAGGCGCATCGTTGACTCTGACGGACATTGGCGTAATCGCCGGTGTGACGACGGCGATTCTCACGTTCGCGCTCAACGCCTATTTTTCGTGGAAGAAAAGCAAGCTCGATGCGAAGGTGGCAGAGGCGCGCATCCGGGAAGCTGAAGCAGTCTACGAGCGCGCGCAGGCAGGCGGTGTAATGGTGGCCCGTGAGGTTGACGGGGTGGAGGTTAATGAGCATAACTAATCGGTACGGCGGCGCGGGGTTGGTCGGGATCATCGGGGCAACGGCGGCGGCGGCCGTGATCTCGCTTACGGGTGGATCGGAGGGCGTGAGCCTGACACCCTATAACGACAAGCTGGCCGGGACGCTGGCGACGGTCTGTTACGGGGAAACGAACGTTCCCATGCGGCGGTACACATTGGCCGAATGTAAGGGCATGTTGTCGAATTCGCTGGCGGGATACGCGGTCGGTGTACGAAAGACGGTGCCGGGTTTCGACGGACTGACGGACGGGCAAAAGGTCGCGGCAATCGACTATGCGTATAACCGGGGGCTTGGTTCGTGGGCGCGAGCCAGCCGGCCGGGTGAGCCGCCGTCGATCATGGCGGCATACAGGAGGCGTGACTTCCCGGCCGCGTGTGAGCTTTATCCGGAATGGGCGCTACTGCGACGCGATGGCAAGTGGATCGACTGTAGTGTGCGCGCGAATGGCTGCTACGGCATTTATACGCGGCGCATGAAGGAGCGCGCCGCATGCTTGGGGGAATAGCGTGAAGTGGATCAAAGAGGCCGGGGCGATTTTTCTGGTGGGGCTGTTGATCGGTGGCGGGGTGGTGTACGTCGAGAAGGATCGGCAGGTCGCCGCGATGAAGCTGGACAGTGCGAACGCGTTGACGGTTGCCGTAACGGCGGCGCGGAAAGAGGAACAGCGGCGAGTCGATCAACAAACGGAGAATGCCAACAATGCAAAGACTCAACGCGACGCGGCTCTGGCTGCTGAGTTTGCCGCTCGCGCTACTGCTGCAAGCCTGCGCGGTACGGTCGATTCCCTCGTCGCCCGCGCGCGTTCCGCTGCTACCGGCGACGGCGCGGCAGGAACCGACGCTATCGTTTTGCTTGCCGACGTGTTCGGGGAATCTGTCGAGCGAAATGAAGCGTTGGCAAGCGCGCTTGACCGGGCAAGAATCGCCGGAAACGAGTGCGCAGCAGATTACGACGCGCTGACCGCCAGTCAATGAAGCGAAGCCCGCCTAGAGCGGGCTTTTTTGCGGTTCATCGTACATTTCCGGGGAACGCGGGGAAGGCCGTCGGTGTTCGGCCAGGAACGGTCAGTCGACATACGCCCTTGCATCGTTGACAATCGCTATCCGAAGCGAGGGCGGCCGCTGGCTAACTTACGGATTGAAGGCCGTGGTGTGTCTCAAAATCGCCTCCGATTTGCGCCCTATCTACGAGCTAGAAGTAGGCCCTCCAGAAGTCAGTTCGCGGCTTAGCGCGCGTGACCGCATTGATCCAGTCAGCAAGCGCCTGCAGCTCCGCTTCTGCCTGTGCGGTGTCTATCTCACCACCTCGCCAAGCCATCCAAACCCTCTGGAACATTCTCTGCGCGACGGCAGGCGGGTGAATGCTGTCATTCCCCATCATGCCCTCAACGGTCCATCCGCTCCATGTAGGGTCCGCGTTGTCCTGCCAATCAGCGCGGGCGGTGTTCGCTCCCCTAGTGATCTCCATGTGATCCCGGTCGAGTTCGATCTCGTACGTGTCGTCATGGCCCCAACGCGGGCTGAAAATCTGCAACTCAATTGTCGGCATGCTCATCTCTCGTATGGCTGTTGTACTGCCTAATTCGCGTGGCGGTTGTTCGGCTGTTGCCCTGATCGTTTCCAATTTACGTAGGAAACAATCGCTCGCGCAACTCCTCGCAACTACCGTCAAGTCCAGGAAACAACGCACCGGCAGTTATGCCCATCAAGGCCAATTCTCGCATCACGGTCTCTCGTTCCTTTGCCGGGATGTCGATAGCGGTCAGGTATCGCCTAGCGTGAAGCTTCTCGACAAAGTCAATGAACGACTCTACATCATCGACATTGGTGAGCGCGGAGAGCGCTTGCTGAGGAATGAGCCGTTCGTTTTCGATCGCTAGGAACTCCATTAGAGAAAAGTGTGGGAGGGCGGGGGCGGAAATTGAGATCGGAACTACGCTATCGCGCCACTGTGCCTGGTCAAATAAAAATATTCTTACATTGCCAGCCTTGCGCTTCTTCGAGTCACTGATGGTTATTTTTCTAAAGGCGAAGAACGCAGCAACGAATGGGGAGTAGGTCCAGTCAATTAAGGGGGTAGGAAAGCCATGGTGTTGGGCGAGATGCAGGAAAGCACCGTTCTCGTCGCTAATCTGCCTGTTGAAGATGTGGCGCGTGCGTGCGCTTAAATGGCGGTGTAGCGTCGGAAGATCGTCGAAGGTGTAACGCAATAGATCCGATCGACCAGTTCGATGGAAGTGAGACCGCAAACGCCAGGATTTTTGTTGACCACGGAAGACGTACTTTCGTGGGGGCAGCCCAGTAACATGGGTCTTAAAGTCGGCCCAATTCATCGTTCGAGTAGGCAACTCAGACGGTCGAGTTGGATCGTTTCGGGTGAGCGCAGCGTTGCCTTGTCGGTTGATGTCGGAATGCCAATGCACTTCCATCTTCGAGTCTGTCCAAGTCAGTACGGCCTGTGCCTTCTTGGCGATTTCCATGTTAGGAAATACTTGGGGTATCTGCTCCCACATCACCAAGTTTTGAAATTGAGGATTCACTGGATTAAGGGAGATTGCGGCAAATGCCCGATCGGGTGCCGCGTAGATGGACCATATTTTGCCGACCATCACTGGTGTACCGGTCTTGGGAAACATCATGACGCTGCCCACTGTCTGGCCGGACAGTTCCTCAAGATCGATTACTAGCGTTCCTTCAATTTCGGTTGCTTGAAAGCTGCCGGTCCATTGCCCCACTAGGGACGGCATTTTGGGTGTTTTTGCTTTTTTCAATTTCGATCCCAGATGTGTCAGCTTGCCTTCCTCGCGGAGCCACGTTCGACGGGCCCTGCGTCTGTAGATCCTTCCCGTCGCAGCAGTCTACGATGAATCGTGCCCAGTTCTCCATCGCTTACTCCCCTAGTCAACTGGCCCTCTATTATCACCCCGGAGCGCTATACAACTTTATTTTGTCTCAACATGCAGACGGTGATGCGCCATTTGAACGGCCGCTGCTGGGCGAGTCGAGGGTCTCCTATGGGTCGATCACGGCCATCACACCAGACGCAGGATGAAGTTCGGCTCGGATCATTGGGGCGTTTCCATTCTAGAATTTACGAGCCGAAAGCTTTACCTTTTCGCACGTTCCGGTCGCGTCGGTAGATATGCCGCCCTCCTTGGACCTGTAAAAATTGAAGTCACCGGTATTCCTGTCGATCACCACCTGAGTGGTCCAAAAAGAGGACCGGTCCGGGGAGGCCGTCTTGTTTGTGATATCCCATTTTCCCGAATCACTGCCGTCCTGAAGGTCAACGATTGACCCGACCTTGATGTTTCCCACTGCGATACTAAGGTCACCGCCAGTCCCGCTGATCATCGTGGCCCCGTTCTCAGTCTCGATCTGCAAAACGATCCTGCCGCTATGCTTGTCCTCGCTCCCGGACGGGAAACTTACTACTTCATTGAAGTGGCATGCGAGCTTGATGGTTTCCGCAAAGGCGGCATTAGACAGCGCGCAAGCGGCAAGGCTGATCACGATAGCTCTTGACATAGATATCCCCGGCATTGTTTGACCGTAGTATAAATCGGTCATAGCGAACGGCCCTTGCGCCCCGGGACCTGCCGTTCGCGGTGGGGTGCAACGAGCGTCTCAGAAGGGTTGGCAAGCGACATCCTCGGGAATCCACGAAGAACCTTTTTTTGCGTCAGTCGCCTGTACTCTCAACCGCGCCCACATCGTACTCCATTGGGCCGTGTCCGGCCGGGCACAGGGGCGCGCCGACCTTCAACCATTTGGCCGACACGCGGGCCGTGTATCCACACTCGGTGCACTCGGTCTTGTGCATGCGCGTCGACTGGCGCGGCGGCTTGTTGTTCAGCGGCTCGGCCTTGCCGGTGCCTTCGTCGTCGCCGTCGTCGTCCCCGTCCCCGTCCTCGACAGGCTTCGTGTCGCCGAAGAGCGCAGAAAGGTCGATCGGCGCGCGCGGCCTGTCCGGCATGATCGCGGCATGGGGCAGTGCCCCTACCTTGTCGATCATGGGCTGAATCCACGCCTGAAGGGCCGGCGGCTGTTGCGCATGGGTGAGCCTACCCGTGAAGCCAAGAGCCCGCGCAACGCGTGCAAACTCGCCCTTGTGCCCCTCCGCGAGCCCGACCGCCGCATGCGTCAGTTCGTGAGCGAGCGTGCAAGCAACGGCCATGCTGTCGGAGCGGCGCGGCGTCAAAAAAATCTCGAAATGCTCATCCTCGCTCACGCGGGGCGACCAACATTCGCCGGTCGCATTGTCGTTCTTCCCGCCGCTCGTCCAGCCGATCGTTACGCGAAACTTCGGCAATGGCTTCCCGAGTGCAGCGAAGCGCGGAGCCATGAGCGCCGCCATGCTGTTGAGCCATGTCTCGCGGTTGAGCTTCACGGTTTCGGATTGTGCCGGCGACACCATTTTGTAGTCCTATTGAGTGTGTTTAAACAGGCTGAATTCTGACGTAGACATGCTCGTAGGTCGCTCCGGCTTTGCCTACTGTTTTTGCCGCCCGGCTATCTGCTGCGTCGACTTGTCGCCTAAACTTCCGTTGTCATGTCGGAGGTCATATGGACAAGCCTGAGGTCGACTGGAAGAGAGCGCCTAAGAGTGCGCGTTGGTGGGCGATGGATGCCGACGGGCGTGCACATTGGTTCGTCGCCCCCAATGTCGTGCCTCGGACTGATTTCTGGTTTTCTGAGCCGATTCCGGCTCCGCAATTTGGTTACACCGGGGATTGGAGGGTGAGTCTCACCGAACGGCCGGCTTGATAATCTCGCGTCTGTTCCCCGCCCAACTGTCCCATGTCGCCGCCGAATGCCCTGTCAATTCTGCGGGGCTTGCGGCGTTAACTGTCATATTTGGTCAAGTTACGCTCCTCCAACTATCGACAGCCGGTTCTCCCTCAGGTATTAGTTGGAACATTAGATACCGAGAGGGCCTATCAATTGAAGCGGAACTATCTTCGCGTAGGCGATCATTCGACAAGCGGCGGTGTTGCGCAAGACGCGATTCCGACAATGACATGCGAAGGCCGCGGGCTTACGCATGTCGGCGCGAAAGTAATCTGTCCGGCGTGTAAGCAGGTCGGCGTTATCGTCGCCAAGGGGCCGCGCTGGCCGGGTGATTTGATGGGGTTTGAAGCAGCCCTAGAGGGCGATGAGGTCGCGTGCGGTTGCAGCCCGCGCCCGACGATGATTGCATCGCAGGACGCCATGTATCAAAGCTTCGAATCGCATGAATTGCTTGGTATGGGTTTCGCCAGCGACGGCGGGCGCGTGGTACTGGATGCGGGGACGCCGCAACCGTCGCAAGGCTTCTGCCTGTCCTGCATGTTGGCTGCGGCCAAGAATGCCGCAGCGATGGTCGTTCGTGGGTAATGAGCCGTGAGCATTCAAGTCATTTTTGCTTCATGGCAGGAGCGGGCGAGCCTCCCACTTCGTCTATTCGCGCTCGCGGATGGTCTGCTGTATTCAGAATTGAGCGGGTCGGCACCAGTACGCTCGGGCGAAACTGCGATGGCGCTGCTTGACGGAACCTCGGACGCCTCGCTTGCCGAGGCCGGCCCATGGTTCTTTGATTACGAGCGGGCAGACAGCGCAACGCGCGACGTATTGGGGCGCTTGGCTCAAGGCGAATATGGGGTGAGTTGGATCATCAGCGCCTATCAACCGCGCCAGCTTGCGGGCGAGCTTCGCGAACGGCTCGATGCGACATTGCCGGACGGTCGGACGGCAATGCTGCGCTATTACGACGCGCGCGTAATGCGTCACTTTGCCCCGGCGCTCACGTCAGCCGAGCGGACGATATTCTTTTCCCCGGCCTTCGATTGGTTGATCGAGATCGACGGACAGCTTTTCAGGGCGCACCCTCATGCCGCTTAATCTCACACAAGCACACTTAGCGGCACTCGCAGAGGGTGAGGCCCGCAACTTCGTCGACGGTGTGCGTCGCGATTTGATCAAGGCCGATACTGCGTTAGCGCAGGAGATCGACCTTCACGGCCGCCTGTGGGGCGCGTATCAGGCTGCGCGCTCGCTCGGCATCAAGAACAGTGAGCATCTCGTTCAATTCCTGAAGGTCGAGGCTTATTCGCCAGGCTTCTACGCGAAGCCGGCGGCGCGGGCTTGGCTAACGAAACCCGGCCGCAGCGCCGATGAGCGCTTCCATGTCTACGTCCAAGAGGTTACTTGGCGATCACAACATCCAGATAGTTTGAAAGGAGTTCCGCATGGCAGCAGCGTTATTTCCTCTACTGACGGCAGCGGCAGCGGAGGTGGGCCCGGCATTGTCGGCTATTGGAGGCGCATTACTGGGCGGCGCGGCGGTAGCGGGGATCGGTAGCATGCGGGGTGATGTTAGCAAGATCGATGAGCAGGCGAAAACGAAAGCGGAATCGCGGACTACGGCTGACTCTACCGAGCCTTGCAAGAAGTGCCCGCCAGAGCAGACGGGCGTGCTCGTGCGAAACAATCACGGCGTCAACTGGCCGGCGTATCGCTATCAAGCCCGCGTGACCGGCTTTGCGTTTGACTCCGAAAATTGTCGATGGAGTGACGAATGGGAGTGGTTAGGAATCGAGTTCGACGGGTTCAGGCAAAATGAGTGCCTGTTACAAGAGGCCAAGGGGAACTACGATCAGTTCCTTGATGGGTCGATTCCGAAGGCCGACGAATTTTTTAAGGGGCTGGATCGGATGGGGGATCAGGCGCGCAAGCGTGCGCGCATAGTGAAGCCGAATCCGCCAACCCGGCTAAGGTATTATTTTCAGGGTCCACTGACGTATCGAAAGATGTCGAAGTTGCTCAGGTTGATGTCAATCGAGTCAGAATATCTTCCGTAAGATACTGCTATGAAATTCGAAGCCATTATCAGGAGTGGAGGGGTTGCTGCAACGGACTTCGCTCAAATTTTGACCAAGACAGGTGCAATCATTGACGTGATGGCGGCAGGCGAACCAGCGCTTGCGCGGCCAAACTGGCGGATGAAAGGGGATTCGCTAGAAGAGGCTCGACGTAGTGAGGTTTATCAGGCGGACGGTCATCCGAGTAACACGGCGCTAGAGGCGCTGGAAAGTGAGTATCGTGGCGAAACCGGATCGACTGTTGGGATATGGGACGGCGGTGCGGTCGATGATGTTGGGGCATCGATCACGGTCTTTGCGTGCGGTGGGGATTTTCCTGACACGGTAACGGTTGGCGCACGAGGTGCTTTCGCCGAGAACAAAGAGCACGTCGCTGCCGTCGTGAAACAGATTGTGCTGGAGTTCTCACCCGCTGTTGTTACGGCCGCGCCTGCCGGGTACGAGGAACGGCAGGCGTTCGATGATCGGCCCGGCGTCGGTTGGATGCTGTATCTTCCTGTCGAGCTTACCGTCCAGCAAGTCCCGGAAGCGCAGGAACTAATCCCGGTCTTCTCTGCTGATGGCAAGAGGCGGCTCGGCACTATCGTTGTCAGCATCAAGGATGAGCCGTTCTCCGTCGACAACGAAGAGCATTTGGTTGTCGCGCACAACATCGAGGTGCGACTGATTTCGTTGGATTTGTTGCCGCTTCTTAGCGAGATTTGAGTGCAGCCGGGACCGGGGTGGTCACGCCGTTGGGACATGGCGCGTGTCGGTTCGAGTCCCGCAGTAGCCGACTTAGCTCCCCAAAAACCCCCCACGATGCTGTAGAAGCCGCTATCTAGGCTGGCGTTCGAGTCCGGCCTCACGCACCACGAAGTCGAACGTGCCCCGCCAAGGGCTGTTCCTAAAAAGCGCTGCCGGTCGGCTGACCCGCGGCGCTTTTTTCTTGAGGCCGGTGTTTTTCTCCGGTGCGGACGACCCGTCCACGCGCGCGCCGAAAATCGTGCCGGGCGAGTGTAATATCGTGCTCACTGAACCTATAAGAAGCACAACGACACCGAAGACAATCGATGAAGACCACCGTGTACGCGCCGATTTCCGTTCTGGCTCTGATGCTCGCCGCACCGGCATATGCATCAACGCCCGCCGACAACATTGCATGGAGTGCCAGACCGGAGCAAACGGTTGCCTCGTCGTCGGCGTGCTCTGCCTATTCGGGGCGCGTGATGTCGAGCGGTGACCGGATCACGACGGAAACCGTGCTGAAAGCGGTCGGCAGGGTGCTGGCCGGCACAGCGCCCCCCCTCGTCATTGGCGCGCACCAGGGCGCAGCCCCCGATCCGTGCGCGCGGCCCGGCTTGTGATCGGCGCGCAAGCGAACCGCGCTTCATCTGAATCAAAAACCCGATAACAAGCGCCGCGCGTCGCCCGACCGCAGCGCTTTGTCGTTTTGAGTGGCGCGTCCTAATCCCAGAAACTCCGCACCGCGACCGCCACGATCACCGGCACCGAAAACACCAGCGGAATCGCGAAATACTGCGCTTCGCGATCGACGATCCAGCTATAGATCAACCACGCCACGCCGATCGCGAACGTGATGAGGCCGACCAGCACGGCGGCGATATTGAGAGCCAGCTTCGAAGGCTGGCGGCGCGCTTTGTCGTGGGTGTCGGGTTCGCGCGGAGACGATTTCATCTGACGAGGGGCCTGGCAGGGGTAAAAGCACAGGAAACCCCATCCGCACCGATCGCGCAAGCGCCGGCGCATGCCGGCCCCGTATCTTGGGTAAGCGCGCGTTACAACCCGAACGACGTCGCCAGTTCGTCGAGCAGCTCGCGCTGGAACGCGACGAACCGCTCGCCCGGCTGTTGCGCGATCGCGAGCTCGAGCATCGGATCGGCGACCTCGGTACGCATGCCGGCCAGTTCCTCGACGATCGCGAGCCCGCAGAACGGCACGTAGGCCTCCGAATAGCCGCCTTCATGGACGATCACGAGCCGCCCGCCGCAGTGGCGCTGTGCCGCGTCCTTTACCGCCCGCGTCATGAACCGGTAGCTGTCGGTATGCAGCAGCATGCGCGCGAGCGGATCGACCGCGCTTGCATCGAGGCCGCTCGCGACGACGATCAGTTCCGGCCGGAACCGTTCCAGCGCCGGCACCACGATCCGCTCGAACGCATACCGATACGCGTCATCGCCGCTGCCTGCGAGCAACGGCACGTTCAGGTTCGCCCCGACCCCCGCGCCTTCGCCGCGCTCGCCGTCGCCACTGTAGCCGGGCGGAAAGCAGCGGTCCTGATGCAGCGAGATCGTCAGCGTGTCCGGATCGTCGTAGTAGATCGACTGCGTGCCGTTGCCGTGATGCACGTCCCAGTCGATCACCGCGACGCGGCCGATGCCGTGCTTCGCGCGCGCGGCCTCGATCGCGATCGGAATGTTCGCGAGCAGGCAGAAGCCCATCGGGCGATCGCGCAGGCAGTGATGGCCGGGCGGCCGCGACAGCGAGAACGCGTTGACCGCATGCTCGGCGACGACGGTGTCGATCGCCGCGATAGCGAGGCCCGCGGACAGCGCGGCGATCTCGTAGCTGCCCTTGCCGAACGGCGCGAGATCGCCGAGGTCGCCGCCGTGCGCATCGCTGAGCGCGCGGAACGCGTCGAGATAGCTCGCCGGATGGATGGGCAGCAGATCGCCGCGGGTGGCGGGCGCGGCGCCGCGCATGTCGAGGTGAGCGGCAAGGCCCGACGCCTGCACGAGCGACAGGAAGCGGCGCTTCGAATCGGGAGACTCCGCGTAGCCGGCGCTCGATGGCGGCTGGACCCAGCCGCCGACCGGGAAGAACAGCGCGTGCGTGCCGCCGGTGTGCCAGAAGGTGCGTTCGTCGGTGAAGAAGGCAGTGCGATTCATGGATGAGCTTGGCCTGTTACGGTTGGGAAGAAACGGAAGTCATGGGCGTGCGCGGCGATCGATATGGCGCAGCGCGGCGAACGACGCGATCGCGCCGGCGGTGGCGGCCGCGAACAGCGCATGCATCGTGCCGCCGGCATCGAGCAACAGCCCGGCGAGCAGCGGGCCGGCCGCGAGGCCCGCACCGATCACGAAATTGAGCGTCGCGACGAGGCGCCCCGACGTATCGATCTGCGCGACGGTCGCGAGCATGAACGGCAGCACGAACGTCCACGCGAACTTGAACGCGAAGATCGCGGCGCTGTAGCCGCTCGCATGCGGCAGCGCGGCGAGTGCGACGAGCGATGCCGCGAGCAGCGCGTAGCCGGCGGCCAGCATCGCGCGCCGTGCAAGCCGCCCGCCCGCGCACGATGCGAGCGCCGCGCCGGCAATTCCCATCACGCTCGCGATCGCGAGCACGTTGCCGGTCGACTGCGGATCGAGTCCGGCCTGCGCCGCCGCGCGGCTCGCGAACGTCCACACGCTGCCGATCGCGAGATAGAACGTCAGCACCGCGCCGATCGCGAGCGCGATGAAACGTCGTGACGCATCCGCCGTGGCGCCGCGCGCGGCCTGCGCCGCCGCGGTCCGGGCACCGAGCGTTGCCGGAAAGCCGCGCGACAGCGGCGCTGCGAGCAACGCGAGCACGGCCAGCGCGACATACAGCGCGCGCAGCCCGAACGCGGCGAACACGTGAGGCAGCACGAACAGGCCGATCGCGCCGGCGGTCAACTGGCCGACGACCCACAGCCCATACACGCGATCGCTGTTCTCGCTCGTGGCCGCGCTGGTCATGCAGAGCACCATCAGCGAGCCGCCGCCGAGCGCGGTGACGGCACGCAGCGCGAGCAGCGCGCTGAAGCCGGGCATCCACAGCGCGGTCAGCAGGTTGCCCATACCGAACAGGGCGATCGCGCACGCAGCGACGCGGCGCGCATCGACGCGGCCGAGCCACAGGTACGACGGTACGGTCGCGAGGCTGAATGCGCCGAGTTCGACGAAGAAGTAGGTGCCGATCTGCGACGCGGACAGCCCGAGCTGCGTCGCCAACTGCGCGGCGACGGCTGGCGCGACGAGCAGCAGCAGCGGCGTGATGGCCGCGAACACGACGAGTGCGACGAGTGTCGAGCGCGCGAAACTCGCCGTGCGGCTGTCGGACGGCCGTGCGGCATCGGAGCAAAGGGTTTTCATGGCGGGATCTCGCTGGACGGAATCAGAACAGGTGGTACATGCCGACCATCGCGCCGAACTGCGACGCGCCGGCAAGCGATGTCGGGTCGTATTCGTAGACGGTCTGCGAACTCTGGCCGCTGTTGCGCGCGTAGCCGAGGTTCACGTACGCGACGGTGCGTTTCGACAGCGCGTAGGTGGTGCTCGCGATGAACAGCGTCGGGTGGCCGATCGCCGGCGTGTGCGAATCGGTGTGGTAGACGCCCGCGTTCAGTCCGACTCCGCTCGAGGTCAGGTAGCGCGCGCCGCCCCAGACGATCGTGCGAGCCGCATCGAGGTCGCCGCTCAGGCGTTCGACGCCCGCATAGACGGTGAGCGGCAGTGACGCGAATGCATAACGTGCGGCGAGCGTGCCGAGGTCGCGGCGGCGTGCGGACGCGTCGTCGGCGGCGGATGCGTCGCCGTGCGCCTGATGCAGCACCGCACTGACCGACAACCCGTTGCTCGTGTACTGGCCGCCGAGTTCGAGCACGCGCCCGGCGTGCGTATTGCCCGCGACGCCGGCCGTCGCCGCGAGGGCCTCGACATCGAAGCCCGCGAACGTCGGAGACTGGTACTTGATCGAGTGGTCGATGAAGTTCGCCGTCATCGGCACGATCACGCCCTGGCCGCTGTACGACGCGTACCACAGCGGGTCGTAGAACAGCGTCTTGTCGAACAGCACGCTGAATTGCCGGCCCAGCGTGACGGTGCCGACCGGGCCCGCGACACCCACGTACGCGCCGCGGAAGAACGCATAGCCGGGGGCGGTAGCGGTGCCATCGTTGAGGTTGAGGCCCTGTTCGAGCTTGAACAGCGCGCGCCAGCCGCCGCCGAGATCCTCGTTGCCCTTCAGCCCGACCTGCGAAGGCAGGATCCCGTAGTTCTGCACCTGCACGGCCGCGTGCCGTCCGTCGGCATGCGTCAGGTACTGCACGCCGGCGTCGAGCGCGCCGTACAGCGTGAGGGTCGACTGCGCATGCGTGGCAACGCTGCACGCGGCGAGCGCCGCGGCGGCCGTGGCCGTGCGGATGAAGCGGGGTGTCATCACGTGGGGTTCTCCATACCGTCCTGCATCGGGTGTCGCCGGTGTTGTCGCGATGCAGTGTCCGCAGCGGGAAAGCGGGCGAACAGTCGTGCAGATGAACGGGGTGGAAAACCCGCGGTGCCCGGCGTGGACGTGCCGCGACGCCGCGATGCGGCGTGCTGCGCGGCAGCAGCGGGTGGCGTACCGTTCAAATGGATGGGGCTGCCGCGTGTTCCGGCAGTGACGCCCGCCAAAAATGCCGGTCGCTATAATCGGCCGGTCTGCGTTGCACGCATCAGCGGCCCGGTCGGGCAGGGGAGCGGAAAGTGAGGATCACGACGGATATCGGGCAGGATCTCGACGCGCTGCGCGACGTGCCGGCCGCGATCGTGCTCGACGAATCCGCATGGCCGCCGTCGCCGTCACGGCGGGCCGATTTCGACGGCGTGACGCGCGGCGATGCAGCGCAGCGCGAACTCGGCCTGATGCTGCTCGACCTGTACGCGCTCGCCGCGCAGTCGGGCATCGGCGAATTCGAGTGCCGCTTCTTTTCGCTGCTGCAGGCGCTCATCCCCTTCGACGCCGCGTGGACCGGCGTCGCTACGCACGTGCCGACCGGCCCCGTGATGCACAACAGCTTCCTGTATCGCCTTCCGCACGCGTTCTTCAGCGACTGGAAGCGCGTGCGCGACTGCGATCCGCTCGCGCAACGCACGCTGCTCGGCGCCCACGGTCGAGCGGTGCGCCTGTCGGTCGTCGAACCGGGGTTCGACGCGCGGTTTCGCGACTGGTGCGTGAAGTACGGGCTGGCGCAGTTGATGTGCGTGTGCACGCTCGACCGCCGCTTCGGGTTGACGACCTTCATGTCGATCTACCGCCAGGGCCTGAATCGTCCGTTCAGCGACGACGACGCGAGCCGCTTCGAGGAAGTGATCCCGCATCTGGCGGCCGCGCTGACGATCAACCGCGCGGCGCAGCTCACGCGCGAGCGCAACGACGCGGTTGCGCCGGCGGCACGCGCGCTGTGCGACAACTTCGGCGTGCTGCATCACGCCGATCACGGCTTCGACGACGTGCTGCGCACCGAATGGCCCGCGTGGACCGGCCCGCGCGTCCCGGAGCCGCTGGTCGCGCATGGGCGGCGCCAGTCGGGCCAGCCGTTCATCGGCGATGCGTTGCGCATTCAGTGCGTGCCCGTCGCGGGGCTGTTCCAGATCGAGGCACGGCCGCGCTCGCTGCTCGACCGGCTGAGTCCGCGCGAACTGGCGGCGATCCGCTTCTATGGCACCGGACGCTCGCACAAGGAGGTCGCCCAACAGATGGCGATTTCGCCGACGACCGTGCGTCACTACCTGCGCTGCGCGTACCGCAAGCTCGGCATGCACGACAAGAGCCAGATCGCCGGCGTGCTCGGCGCGGCCGGCGGCCAGAGCGTCGACGAGCCGGCGGAGGCGGGCGGCGCGGCGCGCTGAATCGCTCGTGCGAAACCATGCTGCGCGCGCTTGCGTAAATGGTTGTTCCCGCAACCATTGAGCGTTATGCTCGTCAGCTTCCAGCAGACGGAATTCCATGATGAACGACACGAATTCAGGGTCGGTGCGCGCCGCGGTGGTCGGTGTCGGTGCGATCGGCGGATTGCTCGCGGCTGCGCTGTCGCGCGCCGGCATGACGGTGAGCGCCTACGCGCGCGGCGCCACGCTCGACGCGCTGAACGCGCACGGCGTGCGCGTGACCGACGAGGCGGGCGCGGTGTCGTCGGTCCCCGTGCATGCGAGCGACGACGCGGCCGCGCTCGGCGTGCAGGACTACGTGGTGATCGCGCTGAAGGCGCAGGCCTTGCCGGCGCTGGCCGCGCGCATCGCGCCGCTGGTCGGCTCCGGCACGGTGATCGTCGCCGCGATGAACGGGCTGCCCTGGTGGTTCACGCACGGGCTCGCGGGCGCGCTCGACGGCGTGCCGCTCGACGCGGTCGACCCGGCCGGTGCGGTCTCGGCGGCGCTCCCGCCCGAGCAGGCGATCGGCTGCGTCGTGCACCTGTCGTCGAGTACCGATGCACCGGGTGTCGTGCGCCGCGGCCGGGGTAACCGCCTGATCATCGGCTCGCCCGATGCGCGGCTCGACGCGCCGACCGCGAGATTCGCGGCGGCGCTCGCCGCGGGCGGCTTCGACGTCGAATCGACGCCGGCGATCCGCACCGAGATCTGGGCGAAGCTGTGGGGCAACATGAACATGAATCCGTTGAGCGCCCTCACGGGTTCGACCGCGGAGCAACTGCTCGACGATCCGTTCACGCGGGATCTCGCATTGCGGATGATGGAGGAGGCGGCCGAGATCGGCGCGAAGCTCGGTCTCGATGCGGGGATGGGCGGGCCGGAGCGGATTGCCGTGACGCGCAAGCTCGGTGCGTTCAAGACGTCGATGCTGCAGGATTTCGAGGCCGGGCGACCGCTCGAGACCGGACCGATCCTCGGCGTGTTTCCGGAACTTGGGCGCAAGCTCGACGTGCCGACGCCGTATTGCGACGCGGTGCTGGGGTTGCTGCGTCAGCGCGCGGCGAACAGCGGGCTATAGCGCAAGGGGATCGCTGCGGCGATGGCGTGGCCTGATGAAGAACGATGCGCAGTCGTTCGGTACGTGCCCGGCACGGACAACCGGGCCGCCGCCCGTGCGCTCGCGCGATTCACGCGAGTGGGGCGATCTGCAGGATTCGTCTGAATAAAGCGGCGGGCGCTGGATCGCTCGTGATGCATCCGCGCGGCCGGCATACAGCGTGGCGATTCCGGTGCATGTGCCACACATTCGCAACGCGCACAGGGCACGGATCGCCCCGGCCGCGCGCCTCACTCGTCGCGTTCGACCGCGTGCGCGACCACCTTGTCGAGCAGCCGCTCGAACGTCTGGCGCTCGCTGTCGGACAGGCATGCGAGCAAGCCTTCATTCCACTTGCGCACGATCGGCATGATCCGGCGATGCAGCGCGCGACCGTCGGCCGTCAGCGCGATCAGCACGATCCGGCCGTCGTCCTCGCTCGCGCTGCGCTCGAGCAGCCCCTGGCGCAGCAGCGCTTCCGCCGCGCGGCTCGCCTGGCTCTTGTCGAGATTGGTGTGGCGTGCGAGATCCATGATCGAAAACGGACCGAACGCGCCGACGGCGGCGATCACGCGCGCCTCGGGCAGCGAGATGTCGAGCTTGTGCCGGTACACGTCGGCGATCCCGCGGTCGGATCGTTTCGCGAGCGCATGGAGGCGATAGGTCAGAAACTGATCGAGCCCGGCTTGACGGCCTTTCATGTCGAATCCTGAAGAAAAAGGGCGGGCCCGATTGTTCCTGTATCGCGCGCTCGGGTCAACGGTCAGTGTGCGCCGTACTTCAGCCGTGTCAACTGCTCCGCTTCGTTCGCGAGCAGATTCGCCGCGTCGCGGATCGCGACGTCGAGCGTGATCGGCCCCGGTGCCGGCGAGAAGCAGCCGGCGAAGTGTTCGGACAGGCGCGGCAGCGCGGCCGGGTCGACGGCGCCCGACAGCAGCGACGCGGGCACGCCCGCGGCCTGCGCGTGACGGCAGGCGATGAACGGCGCCTTGCCGTGCAGCGTCTGCACGTCGGAGCGGCCTTCGCCGGTGATCAGCCAGTCGGCGCCGGCGAGCGCCGCGTCGAGCCCGACCTGGCGCGCGACGACTTCCGCGCCGGCTTCGAACCGCGCGCCCAGCATGTGCAGCGCAAAACCGAGGCCGCCCGCGGCGCCGGCACCGGCCAGGTCGCGGCCGCGCCGGTCGAGCGCCGCCTCGAGCAGGTCGGCGAAGTGGCCGAGCGCGGCATCGAGGGTCGCGACTTGCGCGGGCGCCACGCCCTTTTGCGGGCCGAACACCGCGGTCGCGCCATGCGCGCCCGTCAGCGGATTGTCGACGTCGGACATGCCGATGAATTCCGCTTCCTTCAGGCGCGGATCGAGCCCCGACGCGTCGATCCGCGCGATGTCGGCGAGCCGCGCGGGGACGGGCTCGACTGGCTGGCCGGCCGCGTCGAAGCATTGCAGGCCGAGGCCCGCGAGCAACCCTGCGCCCGCGTCGTTGGTGCTGCTGCCGCCGAGCGCGACGAAGAAGCGGCGCACGCCTTCGTCGAGCAGCGTGCGGATCGCTTCACCCATTCCGCGCGTGCTGCGCGCGTCGACCGGCACGCTCATGCCGACCGCGTCGGTGATGCCGACGATCTCGGCCGTCTCGACGATCGCGGTGCGCGCGTCGATCACGCCGAGCGCCGCGTCGCGTGCCGCGAGCGACGCGCCGGCCACCCGCAGCGTACGCCGCGTGCCGCCGCCTGCCAGCATCGCATCGAGCGTGCCTTCGCCGCCGTCGGCCATCGGGCAGCAGCGCACGACCGTGTCGGGCCGGGCGCGGCGGATGCCGGTGGCGATCGCGTCCGCGACCTGCTCGGCGGAAAGCGAGCCTTTGAACGAATCGGGCGCGATGACGACGACAGGCGCGGACGGGTGGTGCGGCATGGTGTCTCCGGAAGGCGTAATTGGTGTGAAAAATAGGGGCGCGACGGTGGCGCACCCTCAATCGGAGCTTACAGGATGGTGGGCGCGCCGAGGATACGTCGTTCGGCATAGCGACCATCCGCGCGCATTGCGCGCACGGGCGCGGGCGGCACGCGGGTGCGCCCCCCTGTCATGCGGATCTGACGGTACGAGGAAAATTGTTTGCTAGAATAGTCGATTCTTCCGGCCAAAGCCGTGCTCCGAGCCGCTTGCGCTAGCCATTCGGCGCGTGCAGGGATGGCGTGGCGCTCCGGCGCGGCGTGTGCATGTGATGCACCTCTCGCCGCAGGCAGGCACGGCAAGGAAAACCCGATTCGCTCGAATAATTTTAGGACGATTGAAGCCATGGCTAACGTTGTTGAGAACCTCGGCAAGCTTGAACGCCGCGTGACGATTTCCCTGCCGAAAGACACCGTGCAGAAGGAAATCGACGCCCGTATCCAGAAACTCGCGAAGAACGTTCGCATGCCGGGTTTCCGCCCGGGCAAGGTGCCGCTGAAGATGGTCGCCCAGCAGTACGCGGGTCAGGTCGAGGCGGAAGTGCTGAGCGACAAGATCGGCCAGGAATTCTTCACGATCAGCCGCGCGGAAAACCTGCGCGTGGCCGGCCAGCCGAGCTTCGAGCCGAAGCAGGAGCAAGCCGAGGATGCATACGCGTTCGACGCGACGTTCGAGGTCTACCCGGAAGTGAAGATCGGCGACCTGGCGACGGCTGAAGTCGAGCGCTCGACCACGTCGATCGGCGACGCCGAAATCGACCGCACGCTGGACATCCTGCGCAAGCAGCGCGTGCACTTCCACGCTCGCGGCGAAGCCGGCGAGCACGGCGACGGCGGCGCGGACACCGCGGCGAAGGACGGCGACCGCGTGACGGTCGACTTCGTCGGCAAGATCGACGACGTCGCGTTCCAGGGCGGCACGGCCGAAGACTTCCCGTTCGTGCTCGGCGAAGGCCGCATGCTGCCGGAATTCGAAACGGCGGCGCTCGGCCTGAAGGTTGGCGAAGCGCGTACGTTCGACCTGAAGTTCCCGGACGACTACCACGGCAAGGACGTGGCGGGCAAGACGGCGCAATTCACGGTCACGATGAAGAAGATCGAGTGGCCGCACCTGCCGGAAATCGACGCCGAATTCGCGAAGTCGCTCGGCATCGAAGACGGCGACCTGACGAAGATGCGCGCCGAGATCAAGGAAAACCTCGAGCGCGAAGCGAAGCGCCGCACGCAGTCGATCGTCAAGAACCAGGTGATGGACGCGCTGCTGAAGATTTCCGAACTCGACGTGCCGAAGGCGCTGATCGAGCAGGATCAGCAACGCCTCGTCGAAATGGCTCGCCAGGATCTGGCGCAGCGCGGCGTGCCGAACGCGAAGGACGCACCGATCCCGGCCGAGATGTTCGCCGAGCAGGCGGAGCGTCGCGTGAAGCTGGGCCTCGTGCTGGCCGAGCTCGTGAAGTCGAACGGCCTCGAAGCGAAGCCGGAACAGATCCGCGCGGAAGTCGACGAGTTCGCGAAGAGCTACGAAGACCCGAAGGAAGTGGTCCGCTGGTATTATTCCAACCAGCAGCGCCTCGCCGAGATGGAAGCGTTCGTCGTTGAAAGCAACGTCGTCGACTTCGTGCTGGGCAAGGCAAAGGTGACGGACAAGGAAGTGAGCTTCGAGGCACTCGCGAGCGCATCGGCGCAAGCGTAAGTGTCGCTCTAGCGGCGTGCCGGCTGTCGGAGCGACGGCCTGCACGCCGTTTTTACGTCAAGCGCACGGTTGCCATTAATATGGCGATTGAGCGGGCGGCTTCCTTCCGTTCAATTTTCCATTCGAACAAGGTTCATTGAATGATCACTCGCGCTGAATTGCTGGACATGCTTGCTTCGAACGCGCCGCAGGGTTTCGAGGCGCAAGCGCTGGGGCTGGTGCCGATCGTCGTCGAAACGAGCGGCCGCGGCGAGCGTTCGTATGATATTTATTCGCGTCTCCTGAAGGAGCGCCTGGTGTTCATGGTCGGCGAAGTGAACGACCAGACCGCCAACCTCGTGGTCGCGCAATTGCTGTTCCTCGAGAGCGAGAATCCCGACAAGGACATCAGCCTCTACATCAACAGCCCGGGCGGCTCGGTGTCGGCCGGCATGGCGATCTACGACACGATGCAGTTCATCAAGCCGGACGTGTCGACCCTCTGCATGGGCCTCGCGGCCAGCATGGGCGCATTCCTGCTCGCGTCGGGCGCGAAGGGCAAGCGTTTTGCGCTGCCGAACTCGCGCGTGATGATTCACCAGCCGCTCGGCGGCGCACGCGGCCAGGCGTCCGACATCGAGATCCAGGCACGCGAAATCCTCTACCTGAAGGAACGGCTGAACAACCTGCTCGCGCAACATACGGGCCAGGACGTCGAGCGCATCGCGCGCGACACCGACCGTGATAACTTCATGTCGAGCGAGGACGCGAAGGCGTACGGGCTGATCGACCAGGTGCTGCTGAAGCGTCCCTGAATTTAAGTGGGGTGCCGCCCCGATTCGGGCGGCGCCCTCTGCTACGTCCCGAGTGCCTTGAGCATCTGCGGCAAGCGCATCCAGCCGGCTCCGGTCGCGCCCTAGGCGCGGCGTTCGGAGCATTCGGCGTATCATGTCATTTACCTGTCCGGAGGCTCTACATTCATGGCGGACAAAAAAGGTTCGAACAGCGAGAAGCTGTTGTATTGCTCGTTCTGCGGAAAGAGTCAGCATGAGGTGAAGAAACTCATTGCCGGCCCGTCGGTATTCATCTGCGATGAATGCATCGACCTCTGCAATGAGATCATTCGCGACGAGGCGGCTGCCGCCGGCGTCGAGGCCAGCCTGTCCCGGTCGGATCTGCCGAGCCCGCAGGAAATTCGCGACATCCTTGATCAATACGTGATCGGGCAGGAGCGCGCGAAGAAGATCCTCGCGGTGGCGGTGTACAACCACTACAAGCGTCTGAAGCATCTCGACAAAAAGGACGACGTCGAGCTGTCGAAGAGCAACATCCTGCTGATCGGCCCGACGGGCTCCGGCAAGACGCTGCTCGCGCAGACGCTCGCGCGGTTGCTGAACGTGCCGTTCGTGATCGCCGATGCGACGACGCTGACCGAAGCCGGCTACGTCGGCGAGGACGTCGAGAACATCATCCAGAAGCTGTTGCAGAACTGCAACTACGAGGTCGACAAGGCCCAGCGCGGGATCGTCTACATCGACGAAATCGACAAGATCAGCCGCAAGTCGGATAACCCGTCGATCACGCGCGACGTGTCGGGCGAGGGCGTCCAGCAGGCGCTGCTGAAGCTCGTCGAAGGCACGATGGCGTCGGTGCCGCCGCAGGGTGGCCGCAAGCATCCGAACCAGGATTTCATCCAGGTCGACACGACCAACATCCTGTTCATCTGCGGCGGCGCGTTCGACGGTCTCGAGAAGGTGATCACCGACCGCACCGAAAAGACCGGCATCGGCTTCGGCGCGACGGTGAAGAGCAAGCAGGAACGCGACGCGGGCGAAGTGCTGCGCGAGACGGAACCGGAAGACCTGATCAAATTCGGTCTGATCCCCGAATTGATCGGCCGCCTGCCGGTGGTCGCGACGCTCGGCAAGCTCGACGAAGCCGCACTGATGAAGATCCTCGTCGAGCCGAAGAACGCGCTCGTCAAGCAGTATCACAAGCTGTTCGCGATGGAGCGCGTCGAGCTGGAAATCCGGCCGGGCGCGTTGCAGGCAGTTGCCCGCAAGGCGATCCGCCGCAAGACCGGCGCGCGCGGATTGCGTTCGATCATCGAACAGGCATTGCTCGACGTGATGTACGAGTTGCCGGCGATGAAAGGGGTCAGCAAGGTCATCATCGACGAGAACGTGATCGATGGCGACGGCAAACCCCTGCTGATCTATGAGGACACGCCGAAAGTGGCGGGTTCGAACTGACCGGCTTGCCGACGATGTTCTGCGAAAAAGGCCGTTCATGAGTCCGTGGGCGGCTTTTTTTCGTTTATCTTGTGGGTAACTCTGACTCGACACGCGGTGGTTACTTTCTTACCGAATATTTCCCGCACTTGAAGGCTTGCAATTCGTTGTGGCGGCCTCAATTACCGAACAATTGATTCCACTCATGGGGAAATGAAATGTCAGGCACCCAACTTCTCCCGCCGGAACGCATCACGCTCCCGCTGCTGCCGCTGCGGGACGTCGTCGTTTTCCCGCACATGGTGATTCCGCTCTTCGTGGGCCGGCCGAAATCGATCAAGGCCCTCGAAGCAGCGATGGAAGGCGGCAAGCACATCATGCTCGTCGCCCAGAAAACCGCGGCCAAGGACGAACCGACCGAAAAGGACATGTACGAGGTCGGTTGTATCGCCAACATCCTGCAGATGCTGAAGCTGCCGGACGGCACCGTCAAGGTGCTGGTCGAGGGCCTGCAGCGTGCGAAGGCGTTGTCGATCGAAGAACAGGAGACGCAGTTCTCCTGCGAAGTGATGCCGCTCGAGCCCGATCACGCCGACAGCGCGGAAACCGAAGCGCTGCGCCGCGCGATCGTGTCGCAGTTCGACCAGTACGTGAAGCTGAACAAGAAGATCCCGCCGGAGATTCTCACGTCGCTGTCGGGCATCGATGAAGCCGGTCGCCTCGCGGACATGATCGCCGAGCGTCTGCCGCTGAAGCTCGACCAGAAGCAGCACATCCTCGAGATGTTCCCGGTCATCGAGCGCCTCGAGCACCTGCTCGCGCAACTCGAAGCCGAGATCGACATCCTGCAGGTCGAAAAGCGCATCCGCGGGCGCGTGAAGCGCCAGATGGAAAAGAGCCAGCGCGAGTACTACCTGAACGAACAGGTCAAGGCGATCCAGAAGGAACTGGGCGAAGGCGAGGAGGGCGCGGATCTCGAGGAACTCGAGAAGCGCATCAACGCCGCGCGCATGCCGAAGGAAGCGAAGAAGAAGGCCGACGCCGAGCTCAAGAAGCTGAAGCTGATGTCGCCGATGTCGGCGGAAGCCACCGTCGTACGCAACTACATCGACACGCTGATCGGCCTGCCGTGGCGCAAGAAGAGCAAGGTCAACAACGATCTGTCGAACGCCGAGCAGGTGCTCGACGAGGATCACTTCGGCCTCGAGAAGGTGAAGGAACGCATCCTCGAGTATCTCGCGGTGCAACAGCGCGTGGACAAGGTCAAGGCGCCGATCCTGTGCCTCGTCGGGCCTCCGGGCGTCGGCAAGACCTCGCTCGGCCAGTCGATCGCGCGTGCGACGAACCGCAAGTTCGTACGGATGGCGCTCGGCGGCGTGCGTGACGAAGCCGAGATCCGCGGTCACCGCCGCACGTATATCGGCTCGATGCCGGGCAAGATCCTGCAAAGCCTCGCGAAGGTCGGCGTGCGCAATCCGCTTTTCCTGCTCGACGAAGTCGACAAGATGGGCATGGATTTCCGCGGCGATCCGTCGTCGGCGCTGCTCGAAGTGCTCGATCCGGAACAGAACCACACGTTCGCCGATCACTACATCGAAGTCGACTTCGACCTGTCGGACGTGATGTTCGTCGCGACGTCGAACTCGCTGAACATCCCGCCGCCGCTGCTCGACCGGATGGAAGTGATCCGTCTGTCGGGCTACACGGAAGACGAGAAGGTCAGCATCGCGCAGCGTTACCTGCTGCCGAAGCAGAAGAAGAACAACGGGTTGAAGGACGGCGAGGTCGACGTCACCGAACAGGCGATCCGCGACATCATCCGCTACTACACGCGCGAAGCCGGTGTGCGTTCGCTCGAGCGGGAAGTGTCGAAGATCTGCCGCAAGGTCGTGAAGATGCTGCTGTTGAAGAAGGCATCGGGCGCGATCAAGGTCGACGGCGAGAACCTCGATACGTTCCTCGGCGTGCGCAAGTACGACTTCGGCCTCGCGGCGAAGGAAAACCAGGTCGGTCAGGTGACGGGCCTCGCGTGGACGGAAGTCGGCGGCGACCTGCTGACGATCGAAGCCGCGGTGATGCCGGGCAAGGGCAACGTGATTCGCACGGGCTCGCTCGGCGACGTGATGAAGGAGTCGGTCGAGGCCGCGCGTTCGGTCGTGCGCTCGCGTTCGCGGCGTCTGGGCATCAAGGACGAAGCGTTCGAGAAGCAGGACATCCACATCCACGTGCCGGAAGGTGCGACGCCGAAGGACGGTCCGTCGGCCGGCGGTGCGATGACGACCGCGCTGGTGTCGGTGCTGACGGGGATTCCCGTGCGTGCCGATGTCGCGATGACGGGCGAGATCACGCTGCGTGGCGAAGTGCTGCCGATCGGCGGGCTGAAGGAAAAGCTGCTGGCTGCGCATCGCGGCGGCATCAAGCTCGTGCTGATTCCGGAAGAGAACGTGAAGGATCTCGCGGACATTCCGGACAACGTGAAGAACGCGATCGAGATCGTGCCGGTCCGCTGGATCGACAAGGTGCTCGAGCTCGCGCTCGAACGTACGCCGACCCCGCTACCGCCGGAAGAAGAGGCGAAGGCTGCGGCACCGGTCGGCGAGGCGGCGAAGGATGCCGGCTCGACGGAAGTCGTCAAGCACTGAGAAGCCGAACGCCGTCCTTGACGGTTGTTCACGAAACCCGCGGCGTGTCCGCGGGTTTTTTTATGCGCGTCGGCATCGCGTGCGTAAGCGTTGAACAATGAGCGTTGAAAAAAATTCACGTGCGGGCTTGGCAAAATGATCGGGGATGAATTACACTTGCGGGCTCGCTGGTTGTTGATGCCGAAACGCAGATCGCAGCCAGAACGAATCGGAAACGGGTGCTTAGCTCAGCTGGTAGAGCGGCGCCCTTACAAGGCGTAGGTCGGGGGTTCGAACCCCTCAGCACCCACCAGTTTCCCGATTCAGCCAGACCAAGGAGCGGTAGTTCAGTCGGTTAGAATACCGGCCTGTCACGCCGGGGGTCGCGGGTTCGAGTCCCGTCCGCTCCGCCAGAAAATGAAGAAGCCCGCCTCGTGCGGGCTTTTTCATTTGCATCGCCGGTCGCCCCCGTTCGTTGCGCACCTGCTTTTCTCCCGTGCCACCCCGTATGTTGTAATATCGGACGTTTTGTCCAATTTTCCCGTCACGCATGCTCGATTTCTTCCGTAATCACCAGCGCCTGATGATGGCGCTCCTGCTCCTGATCGTGTTACCGGGGCTGGGTTTCGTCGGAATCCAAGGTTTCCGCGGCTTCTTCGACGACAGCGCGAATGTCGCGGCGATCAACGGGCACAAGATCACGCGGGTCGAATTCGACGGCGCGTTCCGCCAGCAGATCGACCAGGCGCGCCAGGCGCTCGGTGGCCAGTTCGACATCAAGGCATTCGACACGCCGGAACATCGCAAGCAGGTGCTGGACGGCCTGATCCAGCAACGCGTGCTGGCCGACGAGACGCAACGCCTGCATCTGACCGCATCCGACAACGCCGTGCGCGACGCGCTGATGAACGAGCCGATGATCGCGTCGCTGAAGAAACCCGACGGTTCGATCGACGTCGAGCGCTATGCGCAGCTGCTGTCGTTCCAGGGGATGACGCCCGAGCAGTACCAGGAGCGCGTACGCTACAGCCTCGCGCTGCAGCAGATTCCGGCCAGCATCGTGGCGAGCGCATTCACCCCGAAGGGCCCGGCGCAACGCCTGTCCGAGCTGGCCGCGCAGCAGCGCGAGGTGCAGGCGCTCGTGCTGAAGACGAGCGACTACGCGGCGAAGGTGCAGCCGACCGACGCGCAGCTCACCGCGTACTATGACGCGCACAAGCAGAGCTTCGCGACGCCCGAAACCGCGACGATCCAGTATCTCGTCTATTCGCCGGCCGCAGCCGCCGCGAGCGCACAGCCGACCGATGCGGACATCAAGAAGTTCTACGACGACAACCCGACGCACTTCCGCTCGGAAGCGCAGGTACGCGTGAGCCACATCTTCATCGCCGCGGCGAGCGACGCGAGCGCCGCCGACAAGGCAGCCGCGAAGGCGAAGGCCGAGCAATTGCTGGCCGACGTGAAGGCGCATCCGGACCAGTTCGCGCAGATCGCGCAGAAGAATTCGCAGGATGCGCCGTCGGCAGCGAAGGGCGGCGACCTCGGCTTCGTCACGCGCGGCTCGACGGCGGGCGGCAAGGCGTTCGACGATGCCGCGTTCGCGCTGAAGCAGGGCGACGTGAGCGGTGTCGTGCAGTCGGATCTCGGCTTCCACATCCTGAAGGCGACGGAAGTGAAGCCGTCGGTGGTCAAGCCGTTCGCCGACGTGAAGGACCAGATTGCGGTGCAGCTGAAGCAGCAGTATGCGGCGAAGGCGTTCACGGACAACGCGGAAGGCTTCACGTCGACCGTGTATGAAAAGGCGAAGACGCTGCAGCCGGCCGCTGACAAGTACAAGCTGACGATCCAGACGGCTAACGTCATGCCGACGCCGAATCCGCAGCTGCCGCCGACGAGCCCGCTGAACAATCCGAAGTTCCTTGCTGCCGTGTTCGCGAGCGACTCGGTGAAGAGCCGCAACAACACGCAAGCAATCGACGTGGGGAACAACACGCTGATCTCGGCGCGCGTGACCGACTACAAGCCGGCTGCCGTGCCGGCGCTCGACACGATCAAGGACGCGGTGCGTCAGAAGGTCGTCGCCGAGCAAGCTGCGGAACTCGCGAAGAAGGACGGCGCGGCGAAGCTGGCCGAGCTGCGGAAGTCCAAATCGGCCGATGGCTTCACGCCCGTGCAGAAGGTGTCGCGCATGCAATCGCAAGGCCTGACGCCGGCGGCGCTGAGCGCCGTCTACAAGGTCGATGCGAAGACGCTGCCGGCCTACGTCGGTGTCGATCTCGGTGCGGACGGTTACGCGATCTATCGCGTGAACGCGGTGATCCCGGGCACGGCCGTCGATCCGCAGCAACTCGCGGCCGCGCAGCAGCAGATGGCGCAGGTCGAAGCGCAAAGCGAAGGCGAGGCGTATCTCGCCGCGCTGCGCGACCGCTCGAAGGTGAAGCTGTACGGCACCACGCCGGGCCAGTCGCAGGACAGCGGCAACTGAGCGAAGCGCCGTTCACGGTTTCGTACGCAACAACAGAAAGCCCCGCTTCGAGCGGGGCTTTCCGTTTTCCGGCAACGGCGAATCGCGAGGTCAGCCGCGCGGTTTGCCGAGCAGCGGTTTCAGCGCGGGCCAGACGTTGTCGAGGAGGGTGCCCTGCGCCTGTTGAGCGGGGTGCATCTGGTCCGACTGGAACATCTCCGGCTTGTTCTCGATGCCGGCCAGCAGGAACGGCACGAGCGGGACGTCGAGTTCCTTCGACAGCCGCGTATAGACCGCATGGAATTTCTGCGTGTAATCAGGCCCGTAGTTGGGCGGCACGTACATGCCGACCAGCACGACCTTCGCGCGCGCCTGCCGCGCATCGGCGATGATGTCACGCAGGTTCTGCTCGGTCGTCGCGAGCGGCACGCCGCGCAGCGCGTCGTTCGACCCGAGCTCGACGACGACGATCGACGGCTTGAGCCGTTGCAGCACCGCGGGCAGCCGTGCGCGGCCGCCGCTCGTGGTGTCGCCGCTGACGCTTGCGTTCGCGACGCTATAATCGATTCGCTCGGTCGCGAGCCGTTGCCGCAGCAGCGCAACCCAGCCGGTGTCACGCGGCAGCCCGTATTCGGCCGACAGGCTGTCGCCGAGCACGACGAGCGCGGGCCGGCCCTGGCCCGATGTCGGGGCCGCCGTCGCGGCGCGTGCGGGCACGGTTGCCGCGAGCAGCGTACCCAGCAGCGCGGCAAGCGCCGCGCGTCTTTTCCAGTGGAATGTCGTGTCCATGTTCAAGATTACCGATCCGATCATCGAAGTCCAAGACGTATGCAAGCGGGTCGCCGACGCAACGGGCGAGCTGACGATCCTCGACGGCATCACGCTCAGTGTGCGATCCGGCAGCAGCCTCGCGATCGTCGGCGCATCGGGGTCCGGCAAATCGACGCTGCTCGGCCTGCTTGCGGGGTTGGACAGCGCGACGAGCGGCACGGTTCGCCTGCTCGGCCGTGCGCTCGACCAACTCGACGAGGACGAGCGTGCCGCACTGCGCAACGGCGCCGTCGGGTTCGTGTTCCAGTCATTCCAGTTGATGCCGCACCTGACGGCGCTCGAGAACGTGATGCTGCCGCTCGAGCTGAGGGGCGGCATCGGTGCGCGCGATGCCGCCGAGCGGGCCCGCGCGCTGCTCGTGCAGGTCGGTCTCGGCGAGCGCACCGCGCATTATCCGAAGCTGCTGTCCGGTGGCGAACAGCAGCGCGTGGCGCTCGCGCGCGCGTTTGTCACTCACCCGGCGATCCTGTTCGCCGACGAACCCACCGGCAGCCTCGATGCGGCCACGGGCCACGCGGTCATCGACCTGATGTTCGAACTGAATCGCGCGCATGGCGCGACGCTGGTGCTCGTCACGCACGATGCCGAACTCGCGCGGCGCTGCGCGACGATGGTCACCATCGACGCCGGACGTATCGTTGCACCGCAGGCGGCGTAGCACGGCGCTGAGTGCTTGCGCCGGTCGCACACGGTACATTGCCGGTGCGATCGGCATGCGCGTGACGTGGTCGCGTCAGCGCTTGAGCGCCGCACGCGCGCGCTCGATCAGCGCGGTCGTCGACGAATCGTGCTTCGCGGGATCGACCGACTCGGCCGACAGGTCGGCTTCGACGACCTTGCCGAGAATCTTGCCGAGCTCGACGCCCCACTGGTCGAACGGATTGATGTCCCACACCGTCGCCTGTACCAGCACCTTGTGCTCGTAGAGCGCGATCAGCGCGCCGAGCGTGCGCGGCGTGAGCGCCTCCACCAGCAGCGTCGTCGTCGGCCGGTTGCCGGGGAACGTCAGGTGCGGCGCGAGCGCTTCCTTGCCGGGGCCTGCGACCTTGCGCGCTTCGTCGAGCGTGCGGCCGAGCATCAGCGCTTCGCTCTGCGCGAAGCAGTTCGCGAGCAGCTTCGGATGATGGCTCGCGAGCGGATGCTCGGGCGTCAGCACCGCGATGAAGTCGATCGGCACGATCGTCGGGCCCTGGTGCAGCATCTGGAAGAATGCGTGCTGGCCGTTGGTGCCCGGCTCGCCCCACGTGACGGCCGACGTCGGGTAGTCGACGAACGTGCCGTCAAGGCGCGCGGACTTGCCGTTGCTTTCCATCTCGAGCTGCTGCAGGTACGACGGCAGGTAGTGCAGCGCTTCCGAATACGGCGCGACGAGATAGCTCTGCGAGCCGAAGAAGTTGCGGTACCAGATGCCGATCAGGCCGAGCAGCACCGGCAGGTTGCGTTCGAGCGGCGCCTGGCGGAAATGGCGGTCCATGTCGTTCGCGCCGGCGAGCAGTTCGTCGAACTGCTCGGGCCCGATCGCGATCATGATCGACAGGCCGACCGCCGACCACAGTGAATAGCGGCCGCCGACCCAGTCCCACATTTCGAACACGTTGTCCGCGTCGATGCCGAACTTCACGACTTCGGCCGGGTTCGCCGACACGCCGACGAAGTGCTTCGCGAGGGCGGCCTCGGGGCAGCCGCGCGCGACGAACCAGTCGCGCAGCGAGCGTGCGTTCGTCATCGTCTCGAGCGTCGTGAAGGTCTTCGACACGATGATCGCGAGCGTTTCCTCCGGATCGACCTGTTCGAGCACGCGCGCGAGATCGGCGCCGTCGACGTTCGACACGAAGTGGGTCGAGATGTCCGGGCTCGCGACGTGATGCAGCGCATGCGTGACCATCTTCGGTCCGAGATCCGAGCCGCCGATGCCGATGTTGATCACGTGGCGGATGCGCTTGCCGGTGTAGCCGGTCCACGCGCCGCTGCGCACGGCGCGCGCGAAGGTCGCCATCTTCGCGCGCTCGGCACTGATCTGCGCATGGAACGGCGCGTGCGGGTCGGTCGCGCGCAATGCCGTGTGCAGCGCGGCGCGGCCTTCGGTCGGGTTGACGATCTCGCCGGCGAACATCGCGTCGCGGCGCGCTTCGACGCCCGCTTCGCGGGCCAGCTGCACGAGCAGGCGCAGCGTGTCGTCGTTGATGCGGTTCTTCGAGAAGTCGGCCGCAAGGCCGCCGCCCGGGATCGTGAAGCGTTCGGCACGGGTCGGCGCGCGGTCGTTGTCCGGCGCGAACCAGTCGCGCAGCCGCGCATGGCGGATTTGTTCGAAGTGGGATTGAAGGGCAGTCCAGGCGGGGAGCGAATTCAGCGTCATGGCGGTTCGAGTGAAGCGTGAATCGGGAGGAATGCCGCGCCGGCGCGTCAGGATCGGAAGGCCGGCGGACGAGAGGGCCCGCCGTGCGGCGGGGCACTCAGTATAGCGGCGTTATATGTCGGCGCGCGGCGACGGGTAAAAAAGGCGATTGATCAGCGTGCGCACCATCGGCGCGAGTTCGCCCGCGACGAGGCCGGCCGGGCCATTGCCGTTCGCGGTCAGCGTGTCGGCCGCGAGGCCGTGCAGATACACGCCCGCGAGCGCGGCTTCGTACGGCGCGACGCGCTGTGCGAGCAGCGCGCCGATCAGGCCGCCGAGCACGTCGCCGGTGCCGCCGGTCGCGAGCGCGGCATTGCCGGTCGGGTTGACCGTCAGGCGGCCGTCGGGCGCCGCTATCACCGTGCCCGAACCCTTCAGCACGATGATGCTCGCGTAGCGTGCAGCGAGCGCCTGGGCCGCGGCCAGCCGATCGTGCTGCACCGTCGCGGTATCGCTGCCGAGCAGCCGCGCTGCCTCGAGCGGATGCGGCGTCAGCACACACGCGTTGCCGCGCGCGCCGCGGGCGGCAACGGCGGTCGCGAGCTCGGCGTGGGTCGCGACGAGGTTCAGCGCGTCGGCGTCGAGCAGCGTCGCGGCGTCGTGCGCGAGCACGTCACGCACGAGGGTCGCCGCGGCCTCGCGCGTGCCGAGCCCGCAGCCTGCCGCGATCGCGGACATCGCATCGAGATCGAGGCCGTCCGCCGGATGCAGCATCAGCTCGGGAAACGGTGGGTCGTACGGCGGCGCGCCGGCGCCGAGGAAGCCGACATGCACCTTGCCGGCCCCCGCGAACAGCGCGGCACGCGCGGCGAGGATCGGCGCGCCGCACGTGCCGGTGTCGCCGCCGAGCACCGCCAGGCTGCCGAACGTGCCCTTGTGCGATGCAAACGCGCGGGCGGGCAGCGCGGCGGCGAACCGGGCAGGCGCATTCAGCACGACGGCCGGCGCGGCGGGCGGTGCGACGTCGAGCGACGCGATGTGAATCTCGCCGGCGAGATCGCGGCCGTCGCCCGTGTAGAGGCCCGGCTTCGCGCCGATGAAGGTGAGCGTATGTGTCGCGGCGACGGCGTCGCCCGCGCCGACGATCCGGCCGGTGTCGCTGTCCAGTCCGCTCGGCACGTCGAGGGCGAGCACGCGGCCGCCGTTTCGTGTGTGTGCGGCGATGCGCGCGGCCTGGGCGGCGAACGGGCCGTCGAGCGCGCGGCCGATGCCGAACAGTCCGTCGACGACCCACGCGTAATCGTCCAGCGATGCGGGTGGTTCGGTCGACAGCGGCACGCCGGCCGCGCGCGCGAGGCCGAGCGCCCATTGCGCATCGTCCGGCTTGACCGCCACCGGCATCCACGCCTGCGTGGCGACGCCGAGCTGCTGCAACTGCGCGGCGGCCACCAGCGCGTCCCCGCCGTTGTTGCCGGGGCCGACCGCGAACCAGACCGGGCGTTCGTCGCCGGCGACTCGCTCGGACAGCCAGCGCGCGGCGGCGGCGCCCGCGCGGCCCATCAGCGTGTGCGGCGGCAGTTCCGCGGTTGCGGCGGCCTCGGCCGCACGCAGGTCGGCGACGCGCAGCAGCGCGAGCGGGGCGGAGTCGGGAAGCGGGCGGGTATTCGTCATCGCGGGGTCGTGGCGGCGGGAAGGGAGCCGCCCCGGGGCGAGCCCGCGGCGGTCAGGTCGTGAAGCGCGCGGCGCTCAGCGCGGCGAGCGTGTCGGCCGGCCACTGCTGCGCGTCGCCGCCCACGCAGTCGGTCACCACTTTAGCAGACCCGCACGCGAGGCCCCAGCCGGCCGGGCCGTGGCCGAAATTGACGAACACGCGCGGATGCGGGGTCGGACCGACGACCGGCAGGCCGTCCGGCGACAGCAGCTGCGTGCCTTGCCACGACAGCGCGGCGGAAATCTTCGCGGCGCCCGGCACCCAGTCGTGGACGGCCTGGCCGAGCAGCGCGAGCGCGGCCTCGGACAACGGCTCGGGAAGCGGCTTCGCGGTGTCGGCGACGCTCTGCAGCACGGCGCCGCCGCCGACGCGCAACCGCTGGTGGGTGCGCGTGATCGAGATCCGCTTGATCGAATCGACGACGCTCAGGTGCGGCGCATGTTCTTCGTACGCGACCGGCGCGGTCAGCGTATGGGCGCGAACCGGATGCAGCGGCAGCGGCCAGCCCAGCCGCTCCAGCAGCGGCAGGCTGCCGGCGCCGGCGGCCACCACGATCGCGTCTGCCGAAATCACGTCGACTTCGTGCGCGTTCGCCGCGTGTCGGCGGCCGGGCGGCGGTGCGAGCTCGACCGCGGCGCGGCCGGTGTCGATGCGGATCGCGGCGACGTGCGCGCCGAAGCGAAACTGCACGCCGTGCTCGTCGAGCGTCTGCTTGACCAGCTTCGCGAACAGCGGGCAGTTGCCGGTGCGCTCCGCCTCGAGCAGCACGCCGCCGGCGAAGCCGGGCTCGGCCGGCACCGACGGCTCGAGTGCCGCGCATTCGTCGGCGGTGAGCACCCGGTACGGCTGGTCGAGCGTGCGCAGCAGGTCGAGCGCCGGCTGCAGCGCTTCCCAGTCGCGCGCGTCGCGCACGACGTGCAGGATCCCGGGTTTCTGCTCGAATTCGAGCTGGAAGCGCGCCTCGATGTCGGCGAGTGACTCGCGCGACGCGTCGATCAGCGGGCGCAGCCGCGCGTATTGCGCGACGAATGCGTCCGGCTCGCGCAGCGCCGCGAGCTGCTTGACGAAGCGGCGCACGCCGCCGTTCAAGCCCGGCTTGTACACGATGCCGGTGTCGCGCGGCTGGCGTTGGCGCATGAAGGTCGGACCGAACCAGACGTCGAGCGGGCTCGGCAGCAGCGAGCCGCCGTCGCCGTAGGTCGCGCCCTGCGCGACGGTCGCGTGGCGCTCGACCACGCACACCCGATGGCCGGCCGCACGCAGCTGGTAGGCGGTGGCGACGCCGCTGAGTCCGCCGCCGATGACGATGACATCCATTGGATTGCTTCGATGACGGGCGGCACGCACGCCGCCCGGTGAGAATTCGCTGACGGGCCCCGGCCCGGTGAACCGGGAATGATAGCGCCAAAATCGCGCGAACCGACGCCATGCGAACCCATCCGATTCCGCCATCGTGCGTCCGCAGGCTGCCGCGGCCGGGCACACCGGCCCGGCGGGCGGCTGCGCGCGGCGGGCGCGGCGCACCGTCGCGGTGCGCGACGGGTCCCGATCGGCCGGTCTGGGACGACCGAGTTCCGGGTATAATTACGGCCTTCCTTTCGCCCCACGTCGCCACCTCGCGCGACTCATCGACGTCAGTCCAGCCCATGGCTCACTTCTCGTGTTTTCCCGGCGCTTCGGCCCTCTCCGATTTCCGTCAAACCCGTCTGCTCGACACGCTCAGGCAAATCGACGCCAACATCGTCGCGGTGCGCGGCCAGTTCCTGCACTTCGTCAATGCGGCCGAGCCGCTGTCGGCCGACGACAGCGCCCGCATCGACGCGCTGATGCACTACGGCGCGCCGTTCGAGCCGGCGGCCGAGAAGGGCGCGACCGAGACCTTCGTCGTGCTGCCGCGCTTCGGCACGGTTTCGCCGTGGGCCAGCAAGGCGACCGACATCGCGCAGCACTGCGGCCTCACGCAGGTGCGTCGCATCGAGCGCGGCGTCGAATTCACGGTCACGCTGAAGTCGGGCCTGCTGGGTGGCAAGAAGGCGCTGTCCGACGACGCGCGCGCGGCGGTCGCGGCCGCGCTGCATGACCGGATGACCGAAAGCGTGGTCGCCGCGCGCGACGACGCGAAGCACCTGTTCGACGAACTGCCGGCCAAGCCGCTCGCGACCGTCGACGTGCTGGGCGTCGGCCGCGGCGCGCTCGAGCGCGCGAACGTCGAGCTGGGCCTCGCGCTCGCCGATGACGAAATCGACTACCTGGTCGACGCGTTCCGCAAGCTCGAACGCAACCCGACCGACGTCGAGCTGATGATGTTCGCGCAGGCGAACAGCGAGCACTGCCGCCACAAGATCTTCAACGCGCAGTGGACGATCGACGGCGAGCCGCAGGACATGTCGCTGTTCGCGATGATCCGCAACACCGAGAAGCTGAGCCCGCAGGGCACGATCGTCGCGTATTCGGACAACTCGTCGATCATGGTCGGCGCCGAAGCCGAGCGCTGGTTCCCGCGCAACGCGGGCGCGGCCGGCGAGCCGGGCGAGCGCTACGGGCGCCACACCGAACTCACGCACACGCTGATGAAGGTCGAGACGCACAACCACCCGACGGCGATCTCGCCGTTCCCGGGCGCGGCGACCGGCGCGGGCGGCGAGATCCGCGACGAAGGCGCGACGGGCCGCGGTGCGCGTCCGAAGGCCGGCCTCACCGGTTTCACGGTGTCGAACCTCGACCTGCCCGGCGCGCGCCAGTCGTGGGAAAACGCACGCGACGCGGCGCAGCCGCTCGGCGAGCGCAACCCGAACGACGCGCACGGCCCGTACGGCCGTCCGGACCGCATCGCATCGCCGCTGCAGATCATGATCGACGGCCCGCTCGGCGGCGCCGCGTTCAACAACGAATTCGGCCGTCCGAACCTCGGCGGCTACTTCCGCGTGTACGAGCAGAACGTCGGCGGCACGGTGCACGGCTATCACAAGCCGATCATGATCGCGGGCGGCCTCGGCAACATCGCGGATCAGCATACGCACAAGCACGATGTGCCGGCCGGCTCCCTGCTGATCCAGATCGGCGGCCCCGGCATGCGGATCGGCATGGGCGGCGGCGCGGCGAGCTCGATGGCGACCGGCGCGAACACGGCCGAACTCGACTTCGACTCGGTGCAGCGCGGCAACCCGGAAATCGAGCGGCGCGCGCAGGAAGTGATCAACGGCTGCTGGCAGCTCGGCGCGGAAAACCCGATTCTGAGCATCCACGACGTCGGCGCGGGCGGCCTGTCGAACGCGTTCCCCGAGATCGTCGACGGCGCGGGCAAGGGCGCGCGCTTCGAGCTGCGCAAGGTCGCGCTCGAGGAATCGGGCCTGTCGCCGCGCGAAATCTGGTCGAACGAGGCGCAGGAGCGCTACGTGCTGGCGATCGCGTCGGCCGACCTGCCGCGCTTCGAGGCGATCTGCGCACGCGAGCGCTGCCCGTTCGCGGTGGTCGGTGTCGCGACCGACGAACGCCAGCTGAAGCTCGTCGACGACGAAGCGACGGGCGCCGACGAATATCCGGTCGACATGCCGATGGAAGTGCTGCTCGGCAAGCCGCCGCGCATGCACCGCGACGTCGCGCGCGTTGCCACCGAGCGCGCGCCGGTCGACGTGACGGGCATCGCGCTGTCGGAAGTCGCGGTCGACGTGCTGAAGCACCCGACGGTCGGCAGCAAGTCGTTCCTGATCACGATCGGCGACCGTTCGGTCGGCGGCACGTCGGTGCGCGACCAGATGGTCGGCCCGTGGCAGGTGCCGGTGGCCGACTGCGCGGTGACGGCGCTCGACTACGCGGGCTTCAAGGGCGAGGCGATGACGATGGCCGAGCGCACGCCGCTCGCGGTGATCGACGCGCCGGCATCGGGCCGCATGGCCGTCGGCGAGGCGATCACGAACATCGCGAGCGCGCCGATCGCGTCGCTCGACAAGCTGAAGCTGTCGGCGAACTGGATGGCCGCGTGCGGCACGGCCGGCGAGGACGCCGCGCTGTTCGATACGGTCAGGGCGATCGGCATGGAGCTGTGCCCGGCGCTCGGGATCGGCATTCCGGTCGGCAAGGATTCGCTGTCGATGAAGACCAAGTGGGACGAGCAGGGCGTCGCGAAGGAAGTGGTGTCGCCGGTGTCGCTGATCATCTCCGCGTTCGCACCGGTCGAGGACGTGCGCCGCCACCTGACGCCGCAACTGCGCCGCATCGCCGACGCGGGCGACAGCGTGCTGATCGCGATCGATCTCGGCCGCGGCAAGAACCGGATGGGCGGCAGCATCTTCGCGCAGGTCACGCAGCAGGTCGGTGACGCGACGCCGGACGTCGACGATCCGGAAGACCTGAAGCGCTTCTTCAACGCGATCCAGACGCTCAACGCGCAAGACAAGCTGCTCGCGTACCACGACCGCTCGGACGGCGGCCTGTGGGCGACGGTGTGCGAAATGGCGTTCGCGGGTCACGCGGGCGTGTCGCTGAACGTCGACATGCTGACGCTCGACCCGAATCACGAATCCGACTACGGCGACGCGAAGGACTGGGCGAAGCAGACGAGCGGGCGTCGCGACGATCGCACGCTGCGCGCGCTGTTCTCGGAAGAACTCGGCGCCGTCGTGCAGGTGCGCGCGGGCGATCGCGACGCGGTGCTCGGCGCGCTGCGCGAGTTCGGCCTGTCGGCGTGCTCGCACGTGATCGGCACGGTCAACGAGCGCGACGTGATCGAGGTGTACCGCGATGCGAAGAAGATCTTCGACGCGCCGCGCGCCGAACTTCATCGTGCATGGGGCGAAGTGAGCTGGCGCATCGCGCGCCTGCGCGACAACCCGGCTTGCGCGGACGCCGAATACGACGCGCTGCTCGATGCGGCGGACCCGGGCATCTCGCCGGTGCTGACGTTCGATCCGGCCGACGACATCGCCGCGCCGTTCATCGCGACGGGCGCCCGCCCGCGCGTCGCGATCCTGCGCGAGCAGGGCGTGAACTCGCACCTCGAAACGGCGTACGCGTTCGACCGCGCGGGCTTCGACGCGCACGACGTGCACATGAGCGACCTGCTCGCGGGCCGCGCGACGCTCGCCGATTTCGCGGGCGCGGTGGCGTGCGGCGGTTTCTCGTACGGCGATGTGCTGGGCGCCGGCGAAGGCTGGGCGAAGACGATCCGCTTCAACGCGAACCTCGCCGACATGTTCTCGGCGTTCTTCGCGCGCCCCGACACGTTCGCGCTCGGCATCTGCAACGGTTGCCAGATGTTGTCGAGCCTCGCGTCGATGATTCCGGGTGCCGAGGCTTGGCCGAAGTTCACGCGCAACAAGTCCGAGCAGTTCGAGGCGCGCTTCTCGTTCGTCGAAGTCGAGAAGTCGCCGTCGATCTTCTTCGCGGGGATGGAAGGCTCGCGGATTCCGGTGGCGGTCGCGCACGGCGAAGGCTATGCGGACTTCTCGCAGCAGGGCGACATCGATCGCGTCGCGGTCGCGATGCGCTACATCGACCACCGCGGCGAAGCGACCGAGCGCTATCCGTTCAACCCGAACGGGTCGCCGGTCGGCATCACGTCGGTCACGACGGCCGACGGCCGCTTCTCGGTGCTGATGCCGCACATGGAGCGCGTGCACCGCACGGTCACGATGAGCTGGCATCCGGAAGGCTGGGACGAAGCGAGCCCGTGGATGCGCGTGTTCCGTAACGCCCGCCGCTGGATCGGCTGATGTTCGATCCGCACGCACCGGTCGAGATCGTCACGCTGCGCGATGAACGCGCCAGCGACGTCGATGCGATTGGTCGCGTGATCGTGGCCGCGTTCGCGGACGAACCGCAGCATGGGCAGCTCGAGCGGCAGATCGTCGACGCGCTGCGGGCGGATGGCGCGCTCGGCGTGTCGCTCGTCGCGGAGCGCGACGAGCGCGTGATCGGTCACGTCGCGTTCTCGCCGGTCTCGATCGGCGGAGAGCCGGCCGGCAGCCATGCGTGGTACGGGCTCGCACCGCTCGCGGTGCGGCCCGAATGCCGGCGCCAGAGCATCGGTGCGGGGCTCGTGCGCACGGGCCTCGACGCATTGCGTCGGCTCGGTGCGCGCGGCTGTGTCGTGCTCGGCGATCCCGCGTATTACGCGCGTTTCGGCTTCGTGCCGTCAGGCGATCTCGTGTTCGCGGCTGCGCCGCCCGAGCATTTCCTCGCGCTGGCATTCGACGAAGCCGCGCCGCGGCCGTCGGGCGAGGTCCGCTATCACGCTGCGTTCCATCCGGCATAGCGGTTTGCCGCGCTGGCCGTACAGGATCCCGCCGTTCCGAAAAGAAGCCGCCTCGAAGCGGCTTTTTCTATGCGCGGCCGAGCAGCGCAGCGAGCCGTATCCATAGGCATCCGCGCCGCGATGCGCGGGCGCGGCGCGTGCCGCAGCCGCACGCGCGCATGAAAAAGGTTCTTCACGGATTACCGGGATAGGCGGCCTTGATCTTGAGGAAGAAGTAAGCGCTGTCGCGGTAGCCGTA